>NZ_MUMF01000199.1 GCF_002155905.1 Streptomyces tricolor
CCCCCACGCGCCTAGGCGCGCGCTCCCTCCCCCGACCGGTGGGCGAACCGGTCCTTGGCGTAACGGCCCCGCTTCTCCAGCGGCACCTGTCCGTAGGCCGCGGCCAGCCCGGTCGCCGGCATGTCGCCGTAGATCGCCTCGTACGACCCCTCCGGCACCACGTACGCCTCGTGCCAGATCCCGACCTCTCCGCGCAGCTTCCCGGTCCGCTCCTTGCGGTTGAGCCGCGCCCAGGCCTTGTGGTGGAACGCCTCCGGCGCGGTCGCGTAGGCGTACAGCTTCTCCTTGGACTCCCAGTACTGGACGACGTAGTACGTCCGCGGTGACGCCGACAGCATCACCTTGGCGCGCAGCCCCCGTCCGGGGTCCTTCTCCAGTTCGCGCAGCATGCGGAACATCGCCAGCATCACGGGCAGCCACACGTGCACCGCCCAGAAGCGGTTGATGCGCATCCCTATCAGCAGAACGACGACGTCGCCCCGCGCGTCGGCGGTCGTACGGGACACCATGGGATTCCCCCTTGTCGGTGAGCGACGCTATCCAAGCGCCTATGTTTGGATAGTGCTCCTATCCGAGAAGGAGCGCAAGACATGCGGCTCGCCGAACTGAGCAGACGCAGCGGTGTGGCCACCGCGACGATCAAGTACTACCTGCGCGAAGGCCTGTTGCCGCCGGGCCGCCAGATCAACACGACGACGGCGGAGTACGACGAGGAGCACCTGCGCCGGCTGCGGCTGGTGCGCGCGATGATCCAGGTCGGCCGGGTGCCCGTGGCCACGGTCCGGGAGGTCCTCCGGCACGTCGACGACGACTCCCTGGGCCTCACCGTCCGGCTGGGCGCGGCCCTGTGGGCGCTGCCGCAGGTGCCGGAGCCGGAGGAGGACGACGCGTTCGTGCGGGCGGCCCACCGGGAGGCCGAGGAGCTGCTGGACCTGCTGGGCTGGTCGAACGCGAAGCTGCTGACGACGATCTCTCCCGCGTACCGCTCCCTGGTGGTGGCGGTGGCCGCGTTCCGCCGGCTCGGCTACGACTGGGAGACCGAACTGCTCGCCTCCTACGCCCGGTTGATGCACGAGACGGCGAAACTCGACCTGGACTTCGTGGAGACGCATCCGTCGGAGGCGGAGAAGGTGGAGACGGCGGTGCTCGGCACGGTCCTGACCGAGCCGATCCTGCGGGCCCTGCGCCGCCTGGCACAGGAGGAGGAGTCGGCCCGGCGGTACGGCTTCGAGTAGCCGGCGCCGGGCACGACGAAGGCCCCCCGCCGAAGCGGAGGGCCTTCCTCTGTACCCCCGACCGGATTCGAACCGGCGCTACCGCCTTGAGAGGGCGGCGTGCTAGGCCGCTACACAACGGGGGCGTGGATCTTACGTTTCCGCAGATCCGAGCTGGTCTACCTGGACTCGAACCAAGACTAACTGAACCAGAATCAGTCGTGCTGCCAATTACACCATAGACCAATGATGGTTTAGACCAGTCAGTACCCCCGACCGGATTCGAACCGGCGCTACCGCCTTGAGAGGGCGGCGTGCTAGGCCGCTACACAACGGGGGCCCTAGCGATCCCGACAAGATCGAGATCAGTACCCCCGACCGGATTCGAACCGGCGCTACTGCCTTGAGAGGGCAGCGTGCTAGGCCGCTACACAACGGGGGCTTTGCAGATGAGCTCTGCGAGCTGGCCTACCTGGACTCGAACCAAGACTAACTGAACCAGAATCAGTCGTGCTGCCAATTACACCATAGGCCACTGGAACTCAACCCCCTGCGGGGTTCTCGTTCTAGTCTGCTCCTCGGGGCTCCGGCCTTTCGGCCCGCTCCCCTCGGCGCAGAAAGAACATTACCCGAAGGTGGACGGGGCTCCAAAACGGGTATCCGCGCGGACGAGCGCCGGGAGTTCGGCGAGGGTCGCGATCCGGTGCGCCACGACCTCTCCGGCGGCCCGCGCGTAGGCCGCTCCGCGGTCGATCCACACCGACAGCAGCCCGGCCTCGGCGGCACCCCGGCCGTCGATCTCCGGGTGGTCGCCGACGTACGCCACCTCGTGCGGCGGCAGCCCCAGCGCCGCGCAGGACGCCAGGAAGGCACCCGCCTCGGGCTTGGAGACGCCCAGCTCGGCGGCGCACAGCACGGACTCGAAGCGGTCGAGCAGGCCGAGGGTGCGCAGCTTGTGCTCCTGGACCGTGATGCTGGAGTTGGACAGCACCGCGTGCCGGTGGGTGGCCGCCAGCGCCTCCAGGGCGGGCAGGACGTCCGGGAAGAGGCTCCAGGCGGCCTCGTAGTGACCGACGTAACGCTGGAACCAGGCGTCGGCCTCCGCGTCGCTCAGCTCCTCGTCCAGGAACAGCCGGACCCGGTCGCGCCGCTGGTCCTGGAAGGTGGTCTCGCCGGCCGCGTAGCGCGCCCACTGCCGGTCGGTGATCTCCCGCCACCGGACCAGGGCCTCCTCGGCGCTGCCGTAGCGGGCGAGCAGGCCCTCCGCCACCAGATGGGCGCCCATGCCGGCCCGGTCCGCGGTCGTGTAGTCGAAGAGAGTGTCGTCCACGTCCCAGACCACGGCTCTGATCGTCATGGCACCGACGGTACCGCCGGACCGGCCGGGGCGCCGGGGATTCGCGCCGCCGCCCGCCTGGCCCGGTCCGCGGGGCCGCCCGACGCGTGCGGCGCCCCGAAGAAGGCCGTGACGCGGCAGGTGATCTCACCGGCGGAGGTGACCAGGTGCGGCCCCACCGCCCTGTGTGCCGGTTTGGCGGTCGAGGGGTGGGCGGGTGTCGTACGTGGTCGGGCCGACGAGTCAGCGACCGGGGACTGCCATGAACCAGTACCGCGTGCAGTTCACCGTCGAGGCCCGGGCGACCTGTGACGCCCTGCCCGCAGAGCGGCGGACGCAGGTGGACAGGGCCGTGCGGGTACTGCCCGGGACCCGTTCCGGAAGACCTCGACCGCGCAGCTGGGGCCGGACGAGCACCTGCGCAGGGCGTACGTCGGCCCGGGCGTGAAGCTGGAGTACATGGCGGCCGGCGCGGTCATGGTCGTCGTCGGACTGGAGATCTTCGACGAGCGCGCCTATCTCGTCGACGAGGCCGACGCACAGTGACCGACGCGCCGAGGGGCGGTCACCCGGGGTCTCCGGGTGACCGCCCCTCGGCGTGTGATGTTCCTTACGCGGTGAGCTTGGCCAGCGCCGCGTCGATGCGGGCCAGCGTCTTCTCCTTGCCCAGGATCTCCAGGGACTCGAAGAGCGGCAGGCCGACGGTGCGGCCGGTGACGGCCACGCGGACCGGGGCCTGGGCCTTGCCGAGCTTGAGGCCGTGCGCCTCGCCGGCGGCCAGGACGGCCTCCTTGAGGGACTCGGCGGAGGTCCAGTCGGCGGACTCCAGCTTCTCCCGGGCGGTGCGCAGCAGGGCGTCGGAGCCCTCCTTCATCGCCTTGGTCCAGCTCGCCTCGTCGAAGACCGGCTCCGGGAGGAACAGGAAGTCGACGTTGTCCGTGATCTCCGACAGGACCTTGAGGCGGGTCTGCGCGTGCGGGGCGATCGCCTGCCACCGGGCCTCGTCGAAGTCCTCCGGCGCCCACGGGGCGAACGGGGCCTTCAGCCACGGGCGGCAGCGCTCGGTGAACTCCTTCACATCCAGCAGGCGGATGTGGTCGCCGTTGATCGCCTCGCACTTCTTCAGGTCGAAGCGGGCCGGGTTGGGGTTCACGTCGGAGATGTCGAAGGCCGCGACCATCTCCTCGATCGTGAAGATGTCCTTGTCCGCGGAGAGCGACCAGCCCAGCAGGGACAGGTAGTTGAGCAGTCCCTCGGGCAGGAAGCCCTGCTCCCGGTAGAGGTTGAGGGAGGACTGCGGGTCGCGCTTGGAGAGCTTCTTGTTGCCCTCGCCCATGACGTACGGCAGGTGGCCGAACTCGGGGATCCGCCGGGCGACGCCCAGCTCGATCAGCGCCTTGTACAGGGCGATCTGGCGCGGGGTGGAGGAGAGCAGGTCCTCGCCGCGCAGCACGTGGGTGATCTCCATCAGGGCGTCGTCCACCGGGTTCACCAGCGTGTACAGCGGGGCCCCGTTGGCGCGGACGATGCCGTAGTCGGGCACGTTCTCCGGCGTGAAGGTCAGCTCGCCGCGGACCAGGTCGGTGAAGGTGATCGTCTCGTCCGGCATGCGGAAGCGGACGATCGGGGTGCGGCCCTGCGCCTGGTACTCCTCGACCTGCCCGGCGGTCAGCTCGCGGCAGTGGCCGTCGTAGCCGGACGGCCTGCCGGCGGCGCGGGCGGCCTCGCGGCGGGTGTCCAGCTCCTCCTGGGAGCAGTAGCAGTGGTAGGCGTACCCGCCGTCGAGGAGCTTCTGCGCGACGTCCCGGTAGATGTCCATGCGCTGCGACTGGCGGTACGGCGCGTGCGGGCCGCCGACCTCGGGGCCCTCGTCCCAGTCGAAGCCGAGCCAGCGCATCGCGTCGAGCAGCTGGGTGTACGACTCCTCCGAGTCACGGGCCGCGTCGGTGTCCTCGATGCGGAAGACCAGGGTGCCGCCGTGGTGCCGGGCGAACGCCCAGTTGAACAGGGCGGTGCGGACCAGGCCCACATGGGGGTTACCGGTGGGCGAGGGACAGAAACGGACGCGTACGGAGCCGGGTGCGCTAGCCACGCTTGACAACCTTGTTGGTGAGAGTGCCGATGCCTTCGATGGTGACGGCGACCTCGTCGCCGACGTGCAGGGGGCCGACCCCCGCGGGGGTACCCGTGAGGATGACGTCGCCGGGGAGCAGCGTCATGGCCTCGGAGATGTTGACGATCAGGTCCTCGATGGGGTGGATCATCTCGCTCGTGCGGCCCAGCTGGCGCTGTTCGCCGTTGACCGTGAGCTGGATGGTGAGGTCGTTCGCGGCGTCCACCGACAGGTCCGTCTCCACCCAGGGGCCGAGCGGGCAGGCGCTGTCGAAGCCCTTGGCCCGCGCCCACTGCTTCTCGCGCCGCTGCACGTCACGGGCGGTGATGTCGTTGGCGCAGGTGTAGCCGAAGACGACGTCCTTGACGCGCTCGCGCGGGACCTCGCGGCACATGCGGCCGATGACGACGGCCAGCTCGGCCTCGTGGTGCAGTTCCTCGGTGAAGGACGGGTACTGGATGTCGTCGCCGGGGCCGATCACCGAGGTGGAGGGCTTGAAGAAGGCGAACGGCGCCTCGGGGACCGCGTTGCCCAGCTCCTGGGCGTGCTCGCGGTAGTTCCGGCCGAACGCGACGACCTTGTTGGGGAGCACCGGCGGCAGCAGCCTGACCTTGCCGAGCGGCACCTTCGTGCCGGACAGTTCGTAGTCCGCGAACGGGATGCCCTTGATGATGTCGAGGACGAGTTCGTCCTGCTTGTCGCCCTCGACCGCGCCGAAGGCTACGTTCCCGTCGATGGAGAACCTGGCGATGCGCACGGGATCCTTGCGCCCCTCACTGAGAACCGGCGTACTGACGCCTCAGGTTAACGGAGCTATGCGAAGTTCTTCGCTTCTGGGGGCATCGCCGCAGGTCAGAGGCGGGTCACCCGGGTTTGCGCGCCGCTCGGCCGAGAAAACGGGCGCGGCCGGCAGGATCGTCGCGTGATCCTGCCGGCCGCGCCCGGTGAAGCCGTCGGTCACTCGCCGGCCGCGGCCCCCGCGCCGGCCGGGACGTCCACGAGGTAGGTGCGCCGGGGGTTGGCCGTCTGGGCGGGGAGGTCGACGGAGTGCTCCGGCAGCTCGGGCGTGTGCAGTTCGCCGGCGTCCTTCAGGTGCGCCAGGGTCGTGCGTCGCGGGTTGGCTATCGTGCGGAACATCATCGTCGTCTTCACCGTTGTCGTCCTGTGCCCTCGGGTCGAGTGGGTTGGCAGAGTCGCCCGTCCTGTAAAGCGTCAGGCTAAACATCCGATTCCCCGACGAAGACGCCAACTCCCCACGACGCGCATGTGAGTTTGCTCACGAACTCACGGGCAAACCGGCCAATTCCGGCCGACAATCCGCCCTTACGAAACGGACATTGAGCCCCTGAAGCCATCATTCCGCTCCTGATCATGGCGACTGGGACACCGGGTACCGAGCGGCGACTCGCAGGAGTACGCCCGTTATGCCCCGGAATCGGATCCACGGCTGGTAATCCACCCCTCACTGCGGGTCACGGAGGTCACAGCTCGGCCCACTGCCCTTGTTGGAGATCCTGCACTGTGCTGGAATTCCACGGACCGCCGCAGGATCGAGCCGGCGCGCAGGGGGCGCACACAGCGCCGAGTGGCGGCGAGATAGGGGGAACCAGCGCCGGTCACTCCAGACCACCCGGGGGGCGTATTCAGGGCGCCCTCCACAACGCCGACACCGTGTCCCTTCCGTTCACGCGGAGGGACGCCTGGTCCAGAGGTTGCGACGCTAGTGCAGGGACGTTTCAAGAGGGATGGCAGCGCTTCGGCGGAGCCGGAGCCGCACGGCGGGACCGACCGCGGTTCCTCGCCCCAGCACGCCCAGAACCCGGGCCAGACCCCGACCGGAGACGGCAGCGGGCGCCCGGGCGCGTCCGCCTCGTCGGCCGCCCCGAAGGCGGCCCCCACGAGCAACGTCGTGCCGACGGTGAAGCCCGCGCAGGCCCCCAGCTACGCCGGCTCGCGGCTGGCCCTGCGCAACTGGCGCATCTCCACCCGTCTGGTGTCGCTGCTCGCGCTGCCCGTGGTCGCGGCGACCTCGCTGGGCGCACTGCGCATCAACGAGAACATGAACGACATCCAGCAGCTCGACAACATGAAGCTGCTGACGGACATGACCAAGCAGGCCACCGAGCTGGCCGCGGCGCTCCAGGAGGAGCGCGACCAGTCCGCCGGCCCCCTGGCGCACGGCGGCCTGAAGGCGAACGACTACCAGATCAAGGGCTACCAGCAGAAGACCGACCGGGCCCGCGAGAACTTCCTCGACGCCTCCGAGCAGATCGACGCGGCCAGCAAGGACGGCAACCTCCAGGGCGTCCGCGACGCGCTCGTCGGCCTCGCCAACCAGCTCGACGACCTGGCCAAGATCCGCAAGTCCGCCTACACGTCCAAGAAGAACGCGACCCAGACGGTCGAGTCGTACCACCGGCTCATCACCCAGCTGATCGGCCTCTCCCAGGACATGGCCGAGGCGTCCAGCAACCCGGAGATGATCTCGCGCACCCGCGCCCTGGCGGCCTTCTCCACCGCCAAGGAGTACGCCTCCGTGCAGCGCGCCATGATCGCCTCCGCGCTGCCGGCGACCACCGACATCAAGGGCGACCTCTCCGAGAACGACCGCCTCTACGGCCAGTCGGCGTACGAGAGCGAGGGCTCCGAGCTGGCGATCTTCCGGAAGATCTACGCCAGCCAGAACGCCGAGGAACTCCTCAAGCCGATCGACGAGGGCAACGCGACGATCGAGGCCGCCGACACCTACGCCAAGCGCTCCTTCGAGTCCCCCGACGGCCTCCAGCAGCTGCCGGCGCGGTCCTACAAGGACTGGGTGGACGACAGCTCGACCAAGATCGAGCAGATGAAGAAGATCGAGCACACGCTGCTCGAGGAGATGGAGCAGAAGGCCCGCGAGCTGAAGAGCGCCACCCAGCGGGACGCGATCATCTCCGGTGCGCTGATCCTGATCGTGCTCGGTGTGTCGCTGGTCGGCGCGTTCGTCGTGGCCCGGTCCATGATCCGCTCGCTGCGCCGGCTCCAGGAGACCGCCACGAAGGTCGCCCAGGACCGGCTGCCCGAGCTGGTCAAGCAGCTGTCGGAGTCGGACCCGCAGGACGTCGACACCTCCGTGGAGTCGGTCGGTGTGCACTCCCGGGACGAGATCGGCCAGGTGGCCGCGGCCTTCGACGACGTGCACCGCGAGGCGGTCCGCCTCGCCGCCGAGCAGGCCCTGCTGCGGGGCAACGTCAACGCGATGTTCACCAACCTCTCGCGCCGCTCCCAGGGTCTGATCCAGCGCCAGCTGTCGCTGATCTCCGAGCTGGAGTCCCGCGAGGCCGACCCGGACCAGCTGTCCTCGCTGTTCAAGCTGGACCACCTGGCGACGCGTATGCGCCGTAACGGTGAGAACCTGCTCGTCCTCGCCGGTGAAGAGCCCGGCCGCCGCTGGACCCGTCCGGTCCCGCTGGTCGACGTGCTGCGTGCCGCCGCGTCCGAGGTGGAGCAGTACGAGCGCATCGAGCTGGCCGCCGTACCCACCACCGAGGTCGCCGGCCGCGTCGTCAACGACCTCGTGCACCTGCTCGCCGAGCTGCTGGAGAACGCGACCTCCTTCTCCTCGCCGCAGACCAAGGTCAAGGTCACCGGTCACGCGCTGCCCGACGGCCGGGTGCTGATCGAGATCCACGACACCGGTATCGGCCTCTCCCCCGAGGACCTCGCGGCGATCAACGAGCGGCTCGCCTCGCCGCCCACCGTGGACGTCTCCGTCTCCCGCCGCATGGGCCTGTTCGTGGTCGGCCGGCTGTCCCAGCGGCACGGCATCCGCATCCAGCTGCGCCCGTCCGACTCCGGTGGTACCACCGCGCTGGTCATGCTCCCCGTGGACGTCGCCCAGGGCAACAAGAAGCCCGCCCCGGGCAAGCCCGGCGCGCCCATGACGTCCGGTGGTCCCGCCGCCGCGCAGGCCGCCGCAGGTGCGGCGGCGGCGCGCCGGCAGACCGGTGCCAAGGGCGGCGGCCTCGGTGCCGCCCCGGCCGGCGGCGGTCTGCTCGGCGGCGGTCCGGCCCCGCGCGGCCAGGTGGGCTCCGCCCAGGGTCCCCGGGCCGCGCTGCCCGGCGCGGGCCAGGGCGGCCGTCCCGGTGCGCCGGGCGGAGCGCGCGGTCCCCAGGGCGGCCCCGGCGGCCCGCAGCAGAACCGGCCCGCACCGGCGGGCTTCGGCGGTCAGACGCCGGGCGCCCCGCAGGGCCTGCAGGCCGCGGCCCCGGGCGGGCCGCAGCAGGACGCCTTCGGCGGCCGTGCCCCGAAGCGGTCCGGTGCCCCCTCCGACCAGGGCCGCCAGCCCCAGCTGCCGCCGCGCGGCGGCCCGCGGGCCGAGCTGCCCGGCGGTGACCCGCAGTCCCGCACCCCGGACTGGAACGACGGCCGGCCCCCGCTGTCGCGCGCCTCGCTGGACACCCCGCGCGGCCATGACGAGCAGGACCCGGCGCAGACCGCGCACATGCCGCGCGTGGACGACCGGCAGGGTCCGGGCTCGACCGCGGAGATACCCCGGATCGACGCCCAGGGACCGGCCGCGACGGGCGAGTTCCCGCGCGCGGAGCTGAACGGCGCCTCGCACACGGGCCAGTTCGCCCGCCCGGACGACAGCCGGCAGACCGGCCAGTTCGCCCAGCCCGACCAGGCCCAGCAGGACTCCGGTTCGTTCGTCCGCCCCGACGTGTTCGGCACGCCGGCGCCCGGCCTGACGGACAACGGCGGCCGGCACACCGGCCAGTTCCCGGCCCAGCAGACCCCGCAGTCCCCGCAGGCGTACGACGGCGTCTACGACGGCGGCTCCACCGGGCAGCACGCGCTGCCCGGCCGCCAGGACCCCGGCCACACCGGCCAGTTCGAGCGCTCGCAGCCGGCCGGCCGTGCCGACTTCGGTACCCCGCGCCCGCCCGCGCCCCAGCAGCGTCCGGCCCGGCAGGAGCCCGGCAGCCGCGGCGCCGCGCAGCGGCCCGACGCGGGCCGGGGGCCGGGTGACAACTGGGCGCTGCCGCCGGCCAGCGGTCCGGGTGACGGCCGTACCCCGCTGTACGACACGCTGGAGACCAACTGGTTCCACGGCGGTCAGCAGCAGGACAACGCGCCCGCGCAGCAGCAGCAACAGCAGCAGCCGCAGGCGCCGGCTCCGCAGCGGTCCGCCTCGGACACCGGCTCCTGGCGTACCTCGCCGAACGACGAACTCGTCCGGCAGGCCGAGCGCGTCCGTCAGCCCGCGGCCGGCGGGGTCACCACCTCCGGCCTGCCGCGCCGTGTGCCCCGGGCGAACCTCGTGCCGGGCACGGCTCAGCAGCAACAGCACCAAAGCGGTCCGCAGGTCTCGCGTGCGCCTGACGACGTACGCGGACGGCTGACCAATCTCCGTCGGGGCATCGCTCAGGGCCGTCAGGCCGGCAGCGGCCAGACCGGCAGCTTCCCGAGCCCCACTCACCAGCAGGAGCGTTAGTTGAGTCCGATGAGCCAGGCGGCACAGAACCTGAACTGGTTGATCACCAACTTCGTGGACAACACCCCCGGGGTGTCCCACACGGTGGTGGTCTCCGCCGACGGCCTTCTGCTGGCGATGTCCGAAGGCTTCCCCCGGGACCGCGCCGACCAGCTGGCGGCCGTCGCGTCCGGTCTGACCTCGCTGACGGCCGGGGCGTCCCGGATCTTCGAGGGCGGCACCGTGGCGCAGACGGTCGTCGAGATGGAGCGCGGGTTCCTCTTCCTGATGTCCATCTCGGACGGGTCGTCCCTCGCGGTCCTGGCCCATCCCGAGGCGGACATCGGTCTCGTCGGCTACGAGATGGCACTGCTCGTCGACCGCGCGGGGGCGGTACTCACCCCGGACCTGCGCGCCGAACTCCAGGGCAGTCTGCTGCACTGACCGCCCCCGGCACCACCCACCTCACGAAAACACCGTCCGGCCGCCACAATCCCCCCACCGGCCCCGTCAGACGGCTTGACTGACCGACTTGCTGTCCCGCCCGGAGGATTCATGACCCCGCCCACCGCCCATCATGATCCGTACGCCGAGCCGTACGGGGACGAGGGCGACCAGCCGCTGGTGAGGCCCTACGCCATGACCGGCGGCCGGACCAGGCCCCGCTACCAGCTCGCCATCGAGGCGCTGATCAGCACCACGGCCGACCCGGCAGCGCTCATGGGCCTGCTCCCGGAGCACCAGCGCATCTGCCACCTGTGCCGCGAGGTCAAGTCGGTCGCGGAGGTGTCCGCGCTGCTGGCCATGCCGCTGGGCGTGGCCCGGATCCTGGTCGCCGACCTCGCCGAGGCCGGCCTGGTCGCCATCCACCAGCCGGGCGGCGACGAGAACAACGGCGGCGCTCCGGACGTGACGCTGCTCGAAAGGGTGCTCAGTGGACTTCGCAAGCTCTGACGCGGGCCGGGCCACCACCTCCGCGAAGATCGTGGTGGCGGGCGGCTTCGGCGTGGGCAAGACCACGTTCGTCGGCGCCGTCTCGGAGATCAACCCGCTGCGCACAGAGGCCGTCATGACGTCCGCTTCGGCCGGCATCGACGACCTCACCCACACCGGGGACAAGACCACCACCACGGTGGCCATGGACTTCGGCCGTATCACCCTGGACCAGGACCTGATCCTCTACCTCTTCGGTACGCCGGGCCAGGACCGCTTCTGGTTCATGTGGGACGACCTGGTGCGCGGCGCCATCGGCGCGGTCGTGCTCGTGGACACCCGGCGTCTCGCCGACTGCTTCCCCGCGGTCGACTACTTCGAGAACAGCGGCCTGCCCTTCGTCATCGCCCTCAACGGCTTCGACGGACAGCAGCCCTACAGCCCCGACGAGGTGCGGGAAGCGCTGCAGATCGGGCCGGACACCCCGATCATCACGACCGACGCCCGCCACCGCGCGGACGCCAAGAGTGCGCTGATCACGCTGGTGGAACACGCCCTGATGGCGCGGCTGAAGTAGCACTCAAGTACGACGGGCCGCAGGGCAGTTGTCGTACCGGGATCGGAGCCGACTGTGGCCTTTGACACGGTCGGCTCCGGTGTTCATAACAGTTCGGCAGAGGAATCGCCCGGTATCACCACGCGACGCGTTCGCGTGGTGCCGCTGCGCGCACAAACGCCCCGCCTTTTGGCGGGGCTCGCTCTTTATGACCGTTTTATCTGGCGCTTACAAGTGCTCCATCACGGGTTTCCACTGTTTGGAAGTGCGCTGGTCCACGTGCTGGAATGCCTGAACTGCCCAATGGTCAAAGACGTACTGAGTACGTACCTAGTACGCACTGGTGGTCGATGGCGAACCGGGCTCTGAGAGACTGCGGCACGACGAAGGTGCCGACCGCCGAGAGGTTGTTGGTCGAGTGAGGCGAAGCAAGAACGGTCCCGAGCCGTCGGCGCGGGGCAACTTCACCCCGCCGCCGCGCGCTGCGGCGCCCACCCCCGTTCCCGGTGCGGAACCGGCGGCCACTCCCGCGCCCAGCGGCGGCCGTCTCTCCCCGCGGAACTGGCGGGTGCCGACCCGGCTGAACGCGATCCTGCTCATACCCGTGGCGGTCGGTCTCGTCATGGGCGGTTTCCAGGTGAAGAGCTCGATCGACACCTGGCAGGAGGCCCGCGACGCCGAGAACACCGCCCGTCTGGTGCGCGCCGCCCTCACCTACGCCGACGCGCTGGAGAACGAGCGCGACATCACGGCGGCCCCGCTGCTGCTGAAGAAGAAGGACGCCACCGGCAAGACGACCGTCGACGAGGCCCGCAAGGCCACGGACCAGGCCGCCGCCGCCTTCGAAGAGGCGACGAAGAGCATGCCGTCCGAGCCGGGCCTGGAGCGCCGGCTGAAGCTGTTCCACGAGGTCGAGCCCAAGCTGACGCAGCTGCGGCAGGTGGCGTACACCGCCAAGACGACCGGCGTGCAGACCGAAGAGGGCTACGTCGACATCAGCCACCCGCTGATGGAGTTCGCCAACGAGCTGGGTCTGGGCACCGGCAACATCACCTCCTACGGCCGTACCGTCTACGCCATCTCGCTGACCAAGGCGGCGCTCTCGCTGGAGCGGTCGATCGGCACGCACCTGCTGGTCAAGCCCGGCCCGGACGCCCCGAACCTGGCGACCCAGCGGGTCTCCCTGTCCTCGTACGCCTACCTGGAGCGCATCGCCCGCGAGGAGTACATCGGCGGTGGCACCGAGGCCGACGCGCAGAAGCTGACCGACGCCGAGAACAAGATCAAGACGGATGCCGCGGCCCTGGCCCAGAAGGCCAAGGCGAGCGACCCGAAGTACGTCGCCCCGCCGTCCGACCCGTCCAAGATGGTGGCCGCGGTCGCCACCATGAAGGACACCAGCACGCTCACCCGTGACCAGCTCGCCGCGGCCGGCGTCACCGCCGACAACTGGTGGGCGGTCAACACGCTGAAGTACAAGGCCTACCGCCAGATCGAGTCGGACATGGCCGACAAGGCGGTGAACGAGGCCTCGACCATCGCCGACGACGCCAAGACCTCGGCGTTCATCACCGGTGCCGTGGTCGTGATCGCCCTGCTGGCCGCGTTCCTGCTGGCCGGCATGGTGGCCCGCCAGATGAGCCGCTCGATGCGCCAGCTGCGCAACGCCGCCTTCGGCATCGCCGAGCAGCGGCTGCCGATGCTGGTCGACCAGCTCTCCCGGACCGACCCCGGCCGGGTCGACACCCGGGTCGCGCCCATCCCGATCACCACCAAGGACGAGATCGGCGAGGTCGCCCGCGCCTTCGACCAGGTCCACCGCGAGGCGGTCCGGCTCGCCTCCGAGCAGGCGCTGCTGCGGGGCAACATCAACGCGATCTTCACCAACCTCTCGCGCCGGAACCAGTCGCTGATCGAGGGCCAGCTGACCCTGATCACCGACCTGGAGAACAACGAGGCCGACCCGGACCAGCTGGAGAACCTCTTCAAGCTGGACCACCTGGCCACCCGTATGCGCCGCAACGGCGAGAACCTGCTGGTCCTCGCCGGCGAGGAGCCCGGCCGCCGCTGGGACCAGCCGGTCCCGCTGATCGACGTGCTGCGCGCCGCCTCCTCCGAGGTGGAGCAGTACGAGCGCATCGAGCTGTCCGGCGTGCCGGAGGCCGAGATCCACGGCCGCGCGGTCACCGACCTCGTGCACCTGCTGGCCGAGCTGCTGGAGAACGCCACCACGTTCTCCTCCCCGCAGACCAAGGTCCGCGTCACCGCGACCCGTCTGCCCGACGGCCGCGTCATGATCGAGATCCACGACAAGGGCATCGGTCTGACCGCCGAGGACTTCGCGGACATCAACCACAAGCTGGCCAACCCGCCGACCGTGGACGCCGCGATCTCCCAGCGCATGGGCCTGTTCGTGGTCGGCCGGCTGTCCGACCGGCACGGCATCCGGGTCCAGCTGCGCCCCTCGGGCGAGCAGGCCGGTACCACCTCCCTGGTCATGCTGCCGGACGCGATCACGCACGGCGGTGGCGGCGAGGCCCCGCTGGACCGCGAGGAGTTCACCGTCTCGCAGATCATCCCGGAGCAGCAGTTCCAGGGTGAGGACTTCGGTCAGCAGCAGCCCCTGCGGACCGCCGCCGAACTGGGCTTCGACGACAGCCGGTACACGGAGGTCCCCGACGACATCCGCGGACTGGACCCCGTCGGCCGCTCCCTGATGCGCGAGGAGCGCCGGGCGGCCCTGGAGGCCCAGACCCACGGCCAGCAGCCCGCCGAGCAGCAGCAGGAGAGCGCCGAGGCGCCCACCGGCTACACGGACCCGTTCAGCGGGCAGCACCCGACGTACCAGGAGCAGCCGCAGCAGGCGTACGACGAGCAGCCGCGGCAGGCGTACGAGGCGCCGGCGTACGAGGAACAGCAGCAGCACACGTCGTACGAGCAGCAGTACGAGCAGTCGTACGACGAGCAGTACTACGCGCCGAACGGCGAGCAGCCGCAGCACGACGGCTACGCCTCGGGCGGCGGCTACCCGGAGCCCGCGTCCGGGTATGCGGAGCCTGCCCAGACGCCGTCCTACCAGGACGACTGGCCCCAGCAGGACGGCTACCGGAACGGCTATCCGGCCCAGTACGCTCCGGAAACGGAATCCTCGCAGGCCGCTGACGCGAGTGAGCGGAACCGCGTAGGCTTCGACCGTCCGGGAACGGCCTCTCCCGCCGCGCACGAGCTGACCGACGCCGGGCTGCCCCGCCGCGGGTCCACCGCGAGCGGTTCCCAGGGCGCCGGCTCCGCGAACGGAACGGCGCGCGCGCAGCAGGAAGCGCCGGCTCCCGCACCGGGCGACGCGCCGGGGGCGAGCGGCGAGAGCAGCTGGCGCTCGGCGAACGACGAGCGGTGGCAGCAGGCCGCGCAGCTCCGGAAGCCCAAGGCAGGCGGGGTCACCGCCTCCGGTCTGCCGCGGCGGGTGCCCAAGGCCAATCTGGTCGAGGGTTCCGCCGAAACCACCCCCCAGGGAGGCCCACAGGTCTCCCGCGCCCCGGAGGACGTCCGGGGCAGGCTGAGCAACCTGCGCCGGGGCGTCCAGCGCGGACGCAGCGCAGGCAGTGAAACGAACGGCCAGGGCTTCGGTCCTGACAGCACCTACAACCAGGAGCGTTAGTGTGAGCCCGATGAGCCAGGCGGCACAGAACCTGAACTGGTTGATCACCAACTTCGTGGACAACACCCCGGGGGTGTCCCACACGGTGGTGGTCTCCGCCGACGGACTCCTTCTGGCGATGTCCGAAGGCTTTCCCCGCGACCGCGCCGACCAGCTCGCGGCCGTCGCCTCCGGTCTGACGTCTCTGACGGCAGGCGCCTCCCGGATCTTCGAGGGAGGCAACGTGAATCAGACGGTTGTGGAGATGGAGCGGGGATTCCTCTTCATCATGTCCATCTCCGACGGTTCCTCGCTCGCGGTGCTGGCCCACCCGGAGGCGGACATCGGCCTCATCGGGTACGAGATGGCCCTTCTGGTGGACCGCGCGGGCACGGTCCTCACCCCGGATCTCCGCGCGGAGCTCCAGGGAAGCCTTCTCAACTAATCAACGGACGATGCGTATTCGCGTCCCGGGGCCGTAAGGTTTCGGGACGCGGCTCCACAGGGATGGGTGCCCGGCGCAGTCGGAGGAGGAGAAAGTGGCAACACCCCCAGGCGGTTCGTCTTCGGGCAACTGGTCGTACGGCCCTGCCCAGGGTCAGGGCGATGGTTCGGCGAACCGGTACAACTTCCCCTCCGCCCCCAGCCACCGGCAGCCGTACGCCCCGCAGGGCCCCGGCCCGTCGCCGTACGACCAGCCCTCGGCCCCGCGGATCCAGCCGGTCCAGCCGCAGCGCCGCCCCGAGCCGGCCCCCGCCACGGCGGCCAACAATCCCTTGGTGCGTCCGTACGCCATGACCGGCGGCCGGACCCGCCCGCGCTACCAGCTCGCCATCGAGGCACTGGTGCACACCACCGCCGCTCCGCACCAGATGCAGGGCCAGCTGCCCGAGCATCAGCGGATCTGCAACCTCTGCCGGGAGATCAAGTCAGTGGCCGAGGTCTCGGCCCTCCTCACGATCCCTCTCGGCGTGGCCAGGATCCTCGTCGCCGACTTGGCGGAGGCGGGCCTGGTCGCCATCCATCAGCCCGGCGGCGACGAGAACGCCGGTGGCCAGCCAGACGTGACACTGCTCGAAAGGGTGCTCAGTGGACTTCGCAAGCTCTAGCGGCGGTCCTTCCCGCTCCACCACCTCCGCGAAGATCGTGGTGGCGGGCGGCTTCGGCGTGGGCAAGACCACGTTCGTCGGCGCCGTCTCGGAGATCAACCCGCTGCGCACAGAGGCCGTCATGACGTCCGCTTCGGCCGGCATCGACGACCTCACCCACACCGGAGACAAGACGACGACCACCGTCGCCATGGACTTCGGCCGCATCACCCTCGACCAGGACCTGATCCTCTACCTCTTCGGTACGCCGGGCCAGGACCGCTTCTGGTTCATGTGGGACGACCTGGTGCGCGGCGCCATCGGCGCGGTGGTGCTCGTGGACACCCGGCGCCTGGCGGACTGCTTCCCCGCGGTCGACTACTTCGAGAACAGCGGCCTGCCCTTCGTCATCGCCCTCAACGGCTTCGACGGCAACCAGCCCTACTCTCCCGACGAGGTCCGCGAGGCCCTCCAGATCGGCCCCGACACCCCGATCATCACCACCGACGCCCGCCACCGCGCGGACGCCAAGTCGACGCTGATCACGCTGGTGGAGCACGCGCTGATGGCGCGCCTGCGCTAGCCGGTCCACGCGTGACGAGGGGCCCTCTCCCACCGGAGCGGGCCCCTTTGTCGTACCCGCCTGCCAGACTGGTCGACGCACGGAGGGGGTAGGCGATGAGCGGTGCCGAGACGGCGGCGTTACGGCTGGGGACGACCGTGGCGAAGGCCGCGGCCCAGATGTGGCTCGGGGGGAAGCGGCAGGAGCAGGAACGCCGGATGGACATGGCGGAGCTGGTCCGGCTGCGGGTGCAGGGACTCCGCTTCCAGCGGGGCGTACAACGGCAGTTCGAGGAGATCGCGGACGCGGCCTGCGCCCGGCTGGCGCCCTTCCTCGAAAGGGAGTTTCCCGGCCTGGAGGAGAACAGCCGGCAGGCCGTGATCGACGCGGTGTGCGACACGTTCGCGGCGGCGGACCTGTCGGACGAGGCCTTCCTGGCGGCGGACGCGCAGCCGGCGGAGGTCGTACGACGGGTGACGGGGGCCGTACGGCCACCGGTCGGGCTCGGCGAAGCCGAGACCCGGCTGTACGAGCGGCTGTTCGCGGAGTGCGTCGAGTACTACGTGCGCGTCGTCCAGGGGTTGCCGGTCTTCGAGCAGCGTGCGCTGAGCGAGCTGCTGGCGCGGACCACGTCCCTGGGTGCGGAGATCGCGCGGCTGCTGGAGCGGCTCCCCGACCGGTCGCTGTTCGCGCCCGAGGGCACCGACCGGGACGGCGAGTTCCGGCGGCGCTATCTAGGGCTGGTCAGCACCACCCTGGACGAGGTCGAGCTGTTCCGGCACACGTCGGACCGGGCGGCGGCCCAGGTGCGCCTGTCCGTCGCCTACGTCAGCCTGCGGGCGACCAAGGACGAGAGCGAGGCCCGGCTGAAAGGCACCGGGCGCGCTCTGCCGCTGCCGCGCCCCGACATGGGCGACTGGGAGAACGCCGGCGACGGCGCCGGAATGCGGGTCGAGGCCGCTCTCGGAGGGGCCTCGCGGGTGCTGCTGCGCGGTGAGGCGGGATCCGGGAAGACGACGTTGCTGCGCTGGCTGGCGGTGACCGCGGCGCGGGGCGCCTTCACCGGGGAGCTGGCCGGCTGGAACGGTCTGACGCCGGTCTTCGTGAAGCTGCGTGAGTACAGCGGGCGGGCGCTGCCGAGGCCGGAGGCGATGCTGGACTCGGTGGCCGGGCAGATCACCGGGGTCATGCCGAAGGCGTGGGTGGAACGCCAGCTCGCCGACGGCAAGGCCCTGCTGCTGATCGACGGGGTGGACGAGCTGCTGGACACGGAGCGGCGGAGCGTACGGGAGTGGCTGCGGGGGCTGCTGGCCGCCTACGGGGACGTGCGGGTGGTCGTCACCTCGCGTCCCGCCGCGGCGCGCGCCGACTGGCTGCTCCGCGAGGAGTTCACGGCGCTCCACCTGGACCGCATGGCCCCGCCCGACCTGGCGGCGTTCGTCCGGCAGTGGCACCAGGCGGTGCGGGAGCTGGGCGAGGACCTCCCCTGCGCGGTGGAGGAACTCCCGCGCTACGAGCAGTCGTTGCTGACGAGCCTGAAGGACCGCCCGCACCTCCAGTCCCTGGCGGGCACGCCCCTGCTGGCGGCCATGCTGTGCGCGATGCACCTGAACCGGGGCAGCCAGCTCCCCCGCGACCGGATGGAGCTGTACCGGAACGCCCTTCACGCGCTGGTGCACGAGCGGGACGCGGACCGGAATGTCCCGAGCGCCGCCGACAGCCGGCTGAGCCTGGGCGACAAGCTGGTGCTGCTGCGGGATCTGGCGTGGCGGTTGTCCGACAACAACCGCAGCGAGATCGGGCGGGAGCAGGCGGCCGTGCACGTGGGGAAGAGGCTCGCGGGGATGCGCCATCTGGAGGAGCAGGACGGCGGCAGGGTGCTGGAGCGGCTCCGGCACCGCTCCGGCGTGCTGCGGTCCCCCGCCGAGGGCCGTCTCGACTTCGTGCACCGCACCTTCCAGGAGTACCTGGCGGCCGAGGAGGCCGCGGAGGAGGACCGCATCGGCAACCTGGTCGAGCGGGCGCACCTGGACATCTGGCGCGAGACGATCATCATGGCGGCCGGCCACGCGAACCGCCCGCAGCGCCAGGAACTGCTCGGCGGGATCCTGGACCGGGCCGCCTCCGAACCGCGGTACAGGCGCAAGCTCCGGTTGCTGGCGGCGGCGTGCCAGGAGACGGTACCGGAGGTCTCCGAAGGACTGGCCGAGCGCTTGGACGCCGCGGTGGACGCGTTGCTGCCGCCGCGGCGGACGACGGATCCGGCCGGACTGGCCGCGGTGGGGACGAGTCTGCTGCGCAGACTGCCACGGTCACTCGGCGAGCTGACGGACAAGGCCGCAGTACTGACCGTGCGGACCGCCGCCCTGATCGGCGGCGACGAGGCGCTGGCCCTGCTGGAGCGGTACGCGGAGGACCGGCGCGCGGACGTGGTCGACGCACTGGCCGACGCCTGGAGCTACTTCGACGCGGAGGCGTACGCGGAACGCGTGCTGGCGCCCCTGCCGCTCGGCGCCCTGCGGTTCTCGCACCCCGGTCAGGTGCGGGCCGCCACTCGGCTGCGCTCGTTCAGCAGCTTGTTCGTCAGCTGCGCCCTCGAGGATCTCGCCGTCCTGGCCGACATGCCCCCGTTGACCTACCTCTTCATCAACAAGTTCAACGGCACGGCGGACCTGTCGGCGCTGAGGGCCCACTCCGACCTGCGGCTTCTCTATCTGACCGGCAGCGGGAAGGCCGTCCACGCCCACACGCTGCGGGAACTGTCCCGATTGCAGCAGCTGATCCTGGGGCTCCCCTGGGCCACCGACATCGGCGGACTTCGTCTCCCGCCCCGCCTGTCCACGCTGTCTCTGCTCAACGTGGACGCGGCCACGGACCTCACGCCGCTGGTCGAGTGCCCCCGCCTCGGGACGCTTCAGCTGTCCGGCGTCGACGGCTCGCTGCCCCGAGGAGTCGACACCCTCTACGACATGCCGGACCTGAAGAACTTGGTCCTGCGCCGCATCGACCTGGCGAGCTGGCTGACGACAGCGCGGTTCCCACCGCCGAGTCTGCGCCAGCTCGAAGGACAGTCCTGCGTCCTGCCCGAACGGGGCGCCCTTGACCTGCCCGGCGTGCGGGTGTACCTGACCTGAGACGTACCGCAGCCCCGCCCTCCCGAAGGGAGCAGCAGGGCTGTGGTCAAGCAAAAGCCTCAGTGCCAGCTGTGCGGCGCCCGGAAGCCGCCCTCGCGTTCCAGGCGGCGCCAGCCGGCCTTGGCGCGGGCTCGGTGGGTCACCGAAGGCTCGGGGCGGGCGGCGGCGCGTGCCATGAGGATCGCCGTGATCGCGGCGACTTCCTCGGGCTCGGCGTGGCCCTTCTCGACACGGATGTCAGGAGTGCTCATGGATGTCAGTCTCCGTCGAAGAGAGGTCCGCGGGATTGCCGCGGCGGGTCCGCTGCGTTACTGCGGGGGGTTGCCGTGCTTGCGGGAGGGCAGGTCGGCGTGCTTGGTGTGCAGCATCGCCAGGGACTTGATCAGCACCTCGCGCGTCTCCGCGGGGTCGATGACGTCGTCGACCAGGCCCCGCTCGGCCGCGTAGTAGGGGTGCATCAGCTCGGACTTGTACTCCTTGACCATGCGCGCCCGCATGGCCTCGGGGTCCTCCGCGTCGGCGATCTGCCGGCGGAAGATGACGTTGGCCGCGCCTTCCGCGCCCATCACGGCGATCTCGTTCGTCGGCCAGGCGTAGGTGAGGTCGGCGCCGATCGACTGGGAGTCCATGACGATGTAGGCACCTCCGTACGCCTTGCGCAGGATGAGCGAGATCCTCGGCACGGTCGCGTTGCAGTAGGCGTACAGCAGCTTCGCGCCGTGGCGGATGATTCCGCCGTGCTCCTGGTCGACGCCCGGGAGGAAGCCGGGGACGTCCAGGAAGGTGACGATCGGGATATTGAAAGCGTCACACATCTGGACAAAGCGCGCAGCTTTTTCCGACGCCTCGATGTCCAGGACACCCGCCAGCACCTGCGGCTGGTTGGCGATGATGCCGACCACCTGGCCGTCCAGACGGGCGAGGGCGCAGATGATGTTGCGCGCCCAGCGCTCGTGGACCTCCAGGTACTCGCCGTCGTCGACGATCTCCTCGATGACCTTGGCCATGTCGTACGGCCGGTTGCCGTCGGCCGGGACCAGGTCCAGCAGGACGTCGGAGCGGCGGTCGACGGGGTCCGAGGACTCCACCCGGGGCGGGTTCTCGCGGTTGTTCTGCGGGAGCAGGGAGAGGAGGTACCGCACCTCGGCGATGCAGGTCTCCTCGTCGTCGTACGCGAAGTGGCAGACGCCGGAGGTCTCGGCGTGGACGTCGGCGCCGCCCAGGCCGTTCTGGGTGATCTCCTCGCCCGTCACGGCCTTGACCACGTCGGGGCCGGTGATGAACATCTGCGAGGTCTCGCGGACCATGAAGACGAAGTCCGTCAGGGCCGGGGAGTAGGCCGCACCGCCCGCGCACGGGCCCAGCATCACCGAGATCTGCGGGATGACACCGCTCGCCTTGGTGTTGCGCTGGAAGATGCCGCCGTAGCCGGCGAGGGCCGAGACGCCCTCCTGGATGCGGGCGCCGGCGCCGTCGTTGAGCGACACCAGCGGGGCGCCGGCCGCGATGGCCATGTCCATGATCTTGTGGATCTTGGTGGCGTGGGCCTCGCCGAGCGCGCCGCCGAAGATCCGGAAGTCGTGGGCGTAGACGAAGACCGTGCGGCCCTCCACCGTGCCCCAACCGGTGATGACACCGTCGGTGTACGGCTTCTTCGCCTCCAGGCCGAAGCCGGTCGCCCGGTGCCGGCGCAGCTGCTCGACCTCCTGGAAGGACCCGGGGTCGAGGAGCAGCTCGATCCGCTCCCGTGCCGTCAGCTTGCCCTTGGCGTGCTGCGCCTCGGTCGCCTTCTCGCTCGGGCCTGCCACGGCCTGGGCACGGATCTCGTGCAGTTCGGCGACCCGTCCGCGCGCGTCCGTCGGCTCGCCGGTCGGCTCACCCGTCGTCTCTTCCAAAACGGTCATGTAGCGACCTTACGAAGGACAGGAAGAAAAGCGAGCCGTCGACTCTGTACAGTCTCCGGCCCGTTTTCCTGGTAGCAGTGAACAGAACCATGGCGCCATGCAGCCGTTCCGACTGCTCAGACGGCCTCGGCGTTGTAGAGGAGCCACAAAGACGTCAGCTGAGAGCCACCTCACATTCATGGGTGGCACATGCCATCCCCGGAGTGACACGGAGCCTCAGACGGCGGTCCTCCGAGCGGGCCTCCACGCTGTCGTCGGCGCGCAGCACCGCGCGTACCGGATGGTTCCAGATGAGCTCCAGCGGGACTCCGGTGCGGGGCGGCTCGCTCACCCGGAGGGTGGCCGTACGGCCCCGGCGGGCGACGAGCACGCTCGCGCCGGCCGACACGGTGAGGTCTCCCACCGTACCCGCCTGCCAGAAGTTCGCGGCGGTCAGGCCCAGCCGGTCGGCGGCGACGGCGTGGCACACCGTGTCGTTGGCGAGGACGGACAGCCAGTGCCGGTCGGCGGCCCGGGCGGCGGTCTCGGCGCGGGAGGCGCCGGGCAGCAGGACGTAGGCGTAGCGGGCGGCCACCGGGTCGGTGCCGTGGTCGAGCCAGAGGGTCTGCCAGCGGCGGGTGCGCCGCTCGTCGGTGCTGGTGGTGTTGATGTCGGACCAGGCGCCGGTGCGGTCCTCGCGCAGGGTGCGCAGCGCGCCGCCGTACGGCAGGATCCAGCCGCCGTGCTCCTCCAGGTGCGCCCAGTTCCGGCCGCGTACGAAGGTCTGGGTGCCTCTCTCGCCGAGGTTGCGGTTGTCCACGACGGTCTCGACGGGGACGCCGTCGGCGCAGCTGATCCCGGCGCCGAGGCAGACCACGGCGTCGGCGAGGAAGAACCAGGACTTGTACGCCTGAAGGGTGGAGCCGAGGCCCTTGAGGTGCTGGCCGACCGCCGCGTACGTGCCGTCGGTGGTGCCGCCGACCCAGCGGACGTCGGGTTTGGGGGCGCCCCACTCGCCGCCGGCCCGGTCGGCGAGCCGCTTGGTGGACACGGTGGTGCCGGGCAGCCGGTACCAGTCGACGGTGGGCCAGTACCAGTCGGTGTACTGGTCGCTCCGCCCGCGCGGCCACCAGGAGAGCATGCCGGATCCGGTGTGCCAGCCGCGCGGGTTCTCGCCGTTGCCGCATTCGTAGTGGGCGATGCGGTCGCTGGCCATGGCGAGGGCGGCGGTGAAGCGCGGGGTGCGGTGGACGGCGCGGTCCATGGCCGGGAAGAGGCGGTGACCGAGGGGTTCGGGGGTCGCGGGTCCGGGCGATGCGGCGACGGCGTGCAGTCGCGCGAGATCGGCGACGCCGAATTGACGGGCCGTCAGTATCCGTGCCACGTCGTCCCGTTCGATCCACCCCTTGACGCGGCCGTACCACCGCTGCCGCTCCGCCTCCCCCGCGCCGCCCGCGAGCAGGGCGATGGCGGCGATCAGCCCCTGCCCGTGGTAGTGGTCGCCGCGCAGCACGTGCAGGTCGTCGGAGCGCAGGTGGCCCCGGCTGATGGCACGGCCGTTGACGCAGTCCATCACCAGGCCGTCGTGGATCAGGGGGGCGTAGGCGTGCTCGACGCTGTCCAGGATGTTCTGCCGGGCGGGGTCGGTGATCTCCCACGGGGACCCGGCGAGCAGCGCGAACAGCCGCCCGAGGCCGTCGAGCAGGACCTGGCCGTACGTGCCCGAGTAGGCGACCCAGGTGTGCTGGACGAAGGAGCCGTCGGCGTAGAGCCCGTCGCCTTTCGTGACGTACGGGAAGACGGGCGAGAGGGCGTCGCGGGCGAGGGCGATCCGCTCCGGCGCCCGGCCGAGGATGCCGCGCAGGGCGACCGAGCGGCACAGGTCGACGCGGTTGGCGCCGGTGGAGGTGCCGGAGTAGTCGGTGAGCATCGTGTCCGGGATGAAGTGGTCGACGGCCGCGCAGGCCGCGGCGATCCGGTCCGGGCCGAGCCGCTCGTACAGCGCGGCCGTGATGTCCGTCAGCAGCCGGGGGCTGCCGATCTGCCACTCCCACCAGTTGCCGTAGCGGGTGGTGGCCGGGTTGTAGACGGTGGCGCAGATGTGGTCGAGCCCGCGCAGCACGTCGGCGAGGAGAGCGGGGTCGCCGGTGGCGCCGGTGCCGGCCTGGACGTACGCCTGGGTCATGGTCCACAGGCGGCCGTAGCTGAAGGTGATGCCGGAGGGCGGGTCGAAGGGGTGCCCGGGCCAGAGGGAGCGGGCGGCGGGGGCCATGACGGCCTGGAACTCCCGCGCGCGCTGCCCGAGTTGGGCGAGCCGGGAGGCGTAGGGCTCGGCGCCCGGGTCGTAGCCCGTGCCCAGGGCGATGCCGAGCCAGCGGCGGCGCAGCGCGTCGTACGGGTCGTCGGCCGCCCGGGCGCCCGCCGCGGGGGCGGCGGCGAGGGCGGCGGCCAGCAGCAGTGCGCGTCGGGTCATGCCCATGGGCCCGGTCACCACCCTCTCTCCTCGGCTCCCGGCTCAGCAGCCGCCGCAGTTGTAGTAGAGGACGTCCCAGTGATTGCCCTCGTCGGCGTAGATGTTGCCGGAGCCGGAGCGGTACTGCGGGGCGCCGTCGCCGCGGAGGCCGATGTAGGTGAACGTGTTCTTCACGTACGACGTCACGCACGTGCTCTTGGAGTAGTCGAGCTTGTAGCCGTTCCAGTGGGAGTAGGTGCCGGAGGCGTGGCCGGTCTCGGTGCCGCCGGTGATGTTGAGCGCGCAGCCGCTGGCCCGCTTGAGGGTCTGGGCGCCCTGCGCGGTGGCGAGGTTGAGCTGCTCGAACGACGTGCAGGTGGGGTTGTTGCGGTCGGAGCAGTTGCCCGAGGACGACCAGGTGATGCCGACGTCGCGGAACATCTGGGTGGCGGTGGCGTGGCTGATCTTCGTGACGGCGAAGGCGTCGGTGGCGGTGCCGAGGACGGCGATGCCGGGGGCGAGGGTGAGGGCGAGCGCGGTGAGGAGCGCGCGGAGCTTGAGCGGCTTCATGGGGACCTTCCTGCGGTGGGCCATGCTTCCTCTGGGGCGGCTGTGCAGGTGGTGCAGGCAGATGGTGCCCGAGCGCGCCGGGCCCGCGCCAGAGGCCGGACGCAATGACCGTACGCGACCACCCGGACACGTACCGCATGAAGTTGAAAACTGAACTGAATGGGTCTACCTTCTGAGGCACGGGATTCGTTTAACGTTCAACAAGGAGCACGTCATGGGCATCTTCGGCCGCAAGAACACCACCCCCGCCCCCGCCGCACCCACCGCCGCGGGCCCCGACCTCACCGCGCTGACCGGCGACTACACGATCGACCCCGCGCACAGCACGATCGGTTTCGTCGCCCGGCACGCCATGGTCACCAACGTCAAGGG
>NZ_MUMF01000200.1 GCF_002155905.1 Streptomyces tricolor
GGGGTGGGTGCCGAGCGCCCGGTGCACCTCCAGGAAGCCGGTGATCTCGTCGAGGATGTGGTCGTAGTGCCGTGTCTTGTAACCGGCGGCGGTGGTCCGGGAGTTGCCGTGCATGGGGTCGCACTGCCAGATCACCTGGCGGCCGGAGGCGGTGACCTTCTCCACGATCGGCGGGAGCACCTCGCGCACCCGGTCGTGGCCCATCCGGCTGATCAGGGTGAGTCGGCCGGGCACGCCGTGCGGGTCCAGGCGGCGCACGTACTCCACGGCCTGTTCCGGGGTCGTACCGGGGCCGATCTTGACGCCGATGGGGTTGGCCAGCAGTTCGGCGAAGGCGATGTGCGCGCCGTCGGGGTGCCGGGTGCGCTCGCCGATCCACAGGAAGTGGGCGAGCCCGCTGGACAGCTGGGGTTCGGGGCCCTCGGGGTCGACCCACAGCAGGGTGCGTTCGTGGTCCAGCAGCAGGGCCTCGTGGCTGGTCCAGATCTCGCCGAGCCGGGGGGCGGGCGCGCCGACGCCGGCCATGAAGCGCAGCCCGCGGCCGATCTCGGCGGCCCGTGCCCGGTGCCGGCGGCCTCCCGGCGCGGTGCTGACGAAGCGCCGGTTCTCCTCGTGCAGGGCGTGCGCGTCGGCGAGGTCGCCGCGGGCGAGCCGGCGGACGACGGTCATCGCCTCCCGGGCGTGGCGGTGGGCCCGTGCCATGCGTTCCGGGTCGGGGGTGCGGGCCGCCCGGTCGGGTTCGCCGGAGTTGACGATGTCGCCCCGGTACACGGGCAGCCCGTCGGCGTCGACGGCCGCGGAGCGGGGCTTGGCGTACTGTCCGGCGGCGCGGGCCACCGTGACCACGGGCAGGCCGGCGGCGTGGGTGAGGACCAGCGCCATCCGCCGGAGCAGCCCGAGGTTGGCGCGCAGGTGGGGTTCGGTGCTGTCGGCGAAGGTCTCCGCGCAGTCGCCGGACTGCAGCAGGAGGGCCTCGCCGCGGGCGACGGCGCCGAGCCGGTCGAGCAGCCGCCGGGTCTCGGCGGGCGTGACGAGGGGTTCGCCGGCGGTCAGCCGGCGGACCACGGCCTGGGCCCGGTCCGGGTCCGGCCAGCCGGGCTGCTGGGCGGCGGGCCTGGCCAGGGCCGCTTCGAGCCGGTCGGCGAGGGTGCGCTCGACCGCCCGCCGCCGGATCCGCCCCGGGGTGCCGGGCGGCCAGCGTGGTGTGTACGTCATGTCACCGCCGCCTCCGTTCCCGCGGCCCCGGCCGGGGCACCGGTGACGAGCCGGTCGAGGGGAACGCGCTCCATCCGGGCCAGGGCCTCGGCGACGGCCCGTTCGGGCACGTCGGCGACGAGGTCCGCGCCGGCCGGGCCGTCCAGTACGAAGGTGAGGCCCGAGCGGGCCTTCTTGTCCCTGCGCATCAGCTCGATCAGGGTGCCGGGCTCGGTGTCCTCGGGCAGTGCGGTGGGCAGGCCGTAGGAGGCGACGACCGCCCGGTGTTCGCGCACCCGGTCGGGCGGGATGCGGCCGAGGGTGCCGGCGAGCAGGCCGGCGAAGACGGTGCCGATGGCGACGCCCTCGCCGTGCCGCAGGGCGAAGCCGGTGGCCGCCTCCAGGGCGTGGCCCAGGGTGTGGCCGTAGTTGAGCAGGTGCCGCAGGCCGGTGTCGCGTTCGTCGGCGGAGACGATGCCGGCCTTGAGCGTCACGCTGGCCGCGATCTGTTCCGCGAGCGGCAGTCCGTGCAGGCCGGGGGCGCCGATGAAGTGGCAGCGGGCGATCTCGCCGAGGCCGTTGCGCAGCTCGCGGGGCGGCAGGGTGGTCAGGTAGTCGGTGTCGCACAGGACGGCGGCGGGCTGCCAGTAGGCGCCCACGAGGTTCTTGCCCTCGGGCAGGTTGACGGCGGTCTTGCCGCCGACGCTGGCGTCGACCTGGGCGAGCAGGGTGGTCGGCAGATGGACGACGGGCACCCCGCGGTGGTAGAGCGCGGCGGCGAGTCCGACGACGTCGGTGGTGGTGCCGCCGCCGACGGAGACGACGGCGTCGGAGCGGGTCAGCCCGAACCGCACGAACGCGGCGCACAGGGCCTCCACGGTGGCGAGGTTCTTGTCCGGTTCGCCGTCCCGGGCGGGCAGCAGCAGCGTCTCCGCTCCGGTGTCGGGCACCCACTCGACGGGGCGGGCCGAGACCACGGCGACCCGCCGGGCGCCGAGCCCGGCGATGATGCCGGGCAGGGCGGAGCGCACTCCGGGGCCGATGAGCACTTCATAGGACCGGTCGCCGAAGCGCACCGGGACTTTTCTTGTCACTTCCGCCTCACCTTGTTCGGTAGCGCGCGGACTCGGTCGGTCGCCCGGGGCCCGGCCGGCGGCACACCGCGGCCGGCCGGGCTCCGGGGCGGACGGGCCCCGGAGGGCCGCTGCCCCGTGGGGCTACTGGCCGGCGGTGACCCGGCGGATGCGGGACTCGGCGCGTTCCTTGCGGTCCTGCTCGTCCAGGTGCGGGTAGGACGGGCAGCCGTAGACCCGCTCGAACGGCGCGAAGGTGTCCCATTCGGTGCGTCGGCGCATCTCCTGGGCGACGGCGTTGTGCTCGCTCCAGAAGTCGCCGCCGATCAGCCGGATCAGGTAGCGCTCCAGCGTGTCGCGGTCGGTGGTGCGGCCGGCGTCGGCGGCGACCGCGACGAGTTCACCGTCGTAGAAGGCGTGGATGAGCCGGATGTAGGTGTCGTAGCCGGTCTTGAAGAAGTTCTCGTACTCCGCGATCAGCCGGTCGGCGTCCTGCGGGTTCTTCAGGGCCCGGCTCAGGTTCTCGGCGGCGCGGACCGCGGTGGCGGAGGCGACGAGGACACCGCCGGAGAACATGGGGTCGCCGAAGCAGCCGGCGTCGCCGACCATGAGCCAGCCCGGGCCGGTGACGGTGTCGGTGTGGTAGCAGTAGTCGGTCTCGATCTTGAGGTCCATGATCGGGCGGGTGCCGGTCAGCCGGGTGGTGATGCGCGGCACCCGGGCGAGGTGCTCCTCGAAGACCTTCTCCGGGGTGGAGGCGCGGAAGACGTCGCGGGGCATGACGGTGCCGACGCTGATGACGTCCTTGGACAGCGGGATGGCCCACACCCAGCCGTCGGCGTGCGCGCCGACCTGGATGTCGCCCTCGACGCCGAGGTTGTGCTTCTCGTCCAGGCCGTCGTAGTGGCGGAACACCGCGACCATGCGGAGCTTGTCGAGCGTCTTGCGCAGCCCGAACTTGTTGGCGATGCGCCCGGAGCGCCCGCTGGCGTCGACGACGTACGTGGAGCGGACCTCGTGCTCCTCGCCGTCCTTGGTGTAGCGGACGCCGACCATGCGGTCGCCCTCCATCAGCAGTTCGCCGACAGCGGCACCGAAGTGGATCTCGGCGCCGGCCTTGCCGGCCTCCTCGACCAGCATGCGGTCGAACTTGGCCCGCTCGACCTGGAACGCCCGGTCGTAGCGGCCCTCGCCCTGCTTGCCGAAGTCGGCGCGGAAGACGCCGGAGAAGAACTTGGTCTCGGTCGGGTCGATGAACTCGCCGCCGAACTTGGGCACGTAGCCCTTGGTCTCGACCGCCTCCCGGATGCCGATCCGGTCGAACAGGCCCATCATGTACGGCAGCAGTGACTCGCCGATGTGGAAGCGGGGGTTCTCCTCGCGCTCCAGAAGGACCACGGAGTGCCCCTCCTTGGCCAGCACGTAGGCGCTCACCGCGCCGGCCGGTCCGCCACCGATGACGACGACGTCGGCGGAGTTGTTGCTCATGGAATGTCCTTCCGGTCGGTTGCTGGTGCCGTTGGTCGGGTGGGTCCGCCGCCCGGTCACGCGAGGTCGGCGGGGTCGGGGTCGCCGGTGAGGACGGCGGCGACGAGCCTGCGGTGTTCCTCGTCGTCCACGACGGTGCGGACGCGTTCGCGGCCGTCCCGGACGACCAGGAACCGGCGGCCCTTGAGGACGGCCTGGCCGTTGTGGAACGTCCGCCCGCACAGGACGCCCTGACTGTCGTCGGCGGCGCGGGCGGTGGCGTGGTGGGCGCGGGCCCGGTCCTCCAGGTCCTTCCAGTCGTGCCACTGGCGGGCCCGCAGCCGGAACGTGTAGACGGTGCCCCACCGGGTGACGCGTCCGCGGCGTTGCAGGGCGATCTCACCGCCGTCCCGGTCGTCCTCGCCGTCCGTGCCGCGCCCGCGGACGAGCCGGTACTGGCAGCCGTACTGGGTCTGCACCTCGTCGCTGACGCGCAGGGGTTCCAGGTACGACGGTCCGGGATAGCCGACGTCGACGAGCCACTCCTCGCCGTCGAGGACCGCCCGGATGAACATGTGCTCGATCTCGGTGCCGAAGTTCTCCCGGCCCTCGGCGGTGCTCGCGGCCAGCGGGGAGACCTCGTAGCCCAGTTCGGACAGGAGCCGGTG
Organism: Streptomyces tricolor; assembly: GCF_002155905.1. Taxonomy (GTDB): domain Bacteria; phylum Actinomycetota; class Actinomycetes; order Streptomycetales; family Streptomycetaceae; genus Streptomyces; species Streptomyces tricolor. The sequence goes on from NZ_MUMF01000200.1 coordinate 4,403, forward strand.
GAAGAGCCGGTTGAGCTGGAAGCAGGTGCCGCCCAGTCCCTCCATGATCCCGGTGCGGAACACCTCGTCCTCGTCCACGTCCACGAGGTGGACGCCGTCGGTGAAGCCCTGTCCCGCGATGTTGTACGGCAGGGTCATCAGGTGCTGTTTGTGCAGGGTGCGCAGGGTGTCGAGGTCGGGCCTCGGTGCCGGCCCGGTCCAGCCGATGCGGCGGAGGTAGGCATCCACGTCGAACATGCGGTCATCTGCTCCCTTCGGTCGGTGCGGTGGGTGGACGCCTCAGACGGACAGGGCCACGGGCCCGGTCGTGTCCTCGCCGTACATGCGCTCGGTCAGGTGGGCGACGATCAGCGCGGGCGTCGGATGGTCGAAGACGAGGCCCGCGCCGAGCTTGGTGCCGGTCAGCTCGCCGAGCCGGTTGCGCAGTTCGAGGGCGGTCAGCGAGTCGAAGCCGATCTCGAACAGGCCCTGGCCGGCGTCGACCCGGTGGGTGTCGGCGTAGCCGAGGACGACGGCGATCTGGGTGCGCACCAGCTCCAGCAGGGCCTCCGCCCGCTCCCCCGCCGGCAGCCCGGCCAGCTGTTCGGCGAGCCGGCGCCGCTCGTCCCCGGTGACGGCGGCCCGCGCCGACTGCCGGCCCGCGCGGACGAGTCCGCGCAGCAGCGGCGGCACGGCGGCCCCGGCGGTGGCGTCGGCGCGCAGGCCCCGCAGGTCGACCTTGGCCGGCACGAGCAGGGTCCGGTCGCTGTGCAGTGCCGCGTCGAACAGCTCCATGCCCTCCTCGGGTGTGAGGGCGAGGACGCCGCCGCGGCGGCTGAGCCGGCCGCGGACGCGTTCGTCGGCGCCGGCCGCCATGCCGGTGGTCTGCTCCCACAGGCCCCAGGCGAGCGACTGGGCCGGGAAGCCGGCCGCCCGGCGGCGCGCCAGCAGCGCGTCCATGCCGGCGTTGGCCGCCGCGTAACTGCCGGTGCCGGCGCCGAGGAAGACCGCGGACACCGAGGAGTAGGCGACGAACGCGTCCAGGTCCGGGACGAGTTCCCGGGTCAGCTCGTCCAGGTGCTGTGCGGCCGTCGCCTTGGGGGCGAACACCCGGGCCAGCCGCTCGGGTTCGATTTCGCCGACGACTCCCGCGTCGTAGAGGCCGGCGGCGTGCACGACGGCGGTGAGGCGGGGCCCGGTCAGCCCGGTGAGCAGGGCGGCCACCGCGTCCCGGTCGGTCGTGTCGCAGGCGGGCACCGCGACCGACTCGGCACCCAGCGCCGCCAGCTCCGCGACCAGCTCCGGTGCCCCGTCGGCGGCCAGGCCGCTGCGGCTGACCAGGACGAGGTGCCGTACGCCGTGCCGGGTCACCAGGTGCCGGGCCAGCAGTCCGGCCAGGGAGCCGGTGCCGCCGGTGATCAGGACCGTGCCGTCGGGGTCCAGCACCGGTTCGGCCGGGGCGGCGGGGGCGACCCGGGCGAGGCGCGGCACGTACAGCGCCGCACCCCGCACCGCCAGCTCCGGTTCGCCGGTGGCCAGGACCGCGCCCAGCACCTCCCCGGGGTCCTCGGTGTCCGTGTCGAGCAGGATGATCTGGTCCGGGTTCTCGGCCTGTGCGGCGCGGATCAGCCCCCAGACGGCCGCGCCGCCCGGGTCGGTGACCGTCTCGTCGCCGCCCGCGGGCACCGCGCCCCGGGTGAGCACGACCAGCCGGGTGTCCTCCAGGCCGCCGCCGGCCAGCCAGGTCTGGACGACCTCCAGGGTGCGCTCGGTCACCGCGAGGGGGGTGTCGTCGGGGCCGGTGGCCGCGGCCTCCAGGACGACGGCGCGGGGCAGTACGGCGCCGTCCGGGGTGTCCTCGGCGAGGGTCGCGACCTCTTCCGCGGTGGACACCCGGAGCCAGGGCGGGGTGTCCGTGCCCTCGGGCCGGGGCAGCGGGACCCAGTCGACGCCGAAGAGCATGTCGCCGCCGCCCGTGGTGCGCAGCTGCTCGGCGGCGACCGGGCGGAACACCAGCGAGTCCGCGCTGAGCACGGGGCTGCCGGTCTCGTCGGCGGCTTCCAGGGACAGCGCGTCCGGGGCGGGCCGGGCCACCCGGATCCGCAGCGCCGCGGCCCCGGAGGCGTGCAGGGTGAGCCCGTTCCAGGCGAACGGCAGCATCGTGCGGTGCTCGCCGCTGCTCAGGAAGGCCTTGGTGTGCAGGGCGGCGTCGAGGAGGGCGGGGTGGAGGCCGAACTCCGTCGCGGAGTCCCGCTGTTGCTCGGGCAGGGCGATCTCGGCGAAGAGTTCCTCGCCGCGCCGCCACACCGCGCGCAGGCCGCGGAAGACGGGGCCGTAGTGGTAGTCGTGGTCGCGCAGTCCGGCGTAGAAGTCCTCCGGGGTGATCTCGACGCGTTCGGCGCCGGGCGGCGGCCAGGCGGTGAGGTCGGGGCCGGGCCGCTCCTCGGCGGGCCGCAGCACGCCGGTGGCGTGGGTGGTCCACGGGTCGCCGTCGGCCGCGGCGGCGTACACGCGCAGGGCGCGGGCGCCGGTCGCGTCGGGTTCGCCGACCGTGCACTGGAGGCGGACGGCGCCGTCCTCGGGCAGCAGCAGCGGTTCGGTGACGGTCAGGTCCTCCACCGTGCCGCAGTCGGCGCGGGCGCCGGCCGCGAGGGCCATCTCTACGTAGGCGGTGCCCGGCAGCAGCGGCACTCCGCCGATGCGGTGGTCGGCCAGCCAGGGCTGGTCGGCGAGGGAGAGCCGGCCGGTGTACAGGGTGCCGTCGGCGCCGGCGAGTTCCACGGCGGTGCCGAGCAGCGGGTGGTCGGCGGCCGGGCGGGGCAGGCCGACGTCGCCGGTCATCCAGTAGCGGCTGCGCCGGAAGGCGTAGGTGGGCAGGTCGGAGCCGTCGCGGTGGGGCAGCAGGGGTGTCCAGTCGACCGTCCGGCCGTGCACGTGCAGGGCGGCGAGCCCGGTGAGCAGGGCCTCGGTCTCCTCCCGGTCCTTGCGCAGCAGCGGTACGACGGCCGTCTCCTCGGGCAGGCACGCGCGGGCCGCGGCGGTCAGCGCGCTGCCGGGGCCGACCTCCGCGAAGTTCCGTGCGCCGGCCTCGTGCAGGGCGGTGACGGCGTCGGCGAAGCGGACGGCCTCGCGGGCGTGCCGCACCCAGTACTCGGGCGTGGACAGCTCGTCGGGGGCGGCCGGGGCGCCGGTGCGGGTGGACACCAGCGGGATGCTCGGCGTGCCGTACGACAGGGACGCGGCGACCTCGCGGAACTCGTCCAGCATCGGCTCCATCAGCGCCGAGTGGAAGGCGTGGCTGACGGCGAGTTCGCGGGTGCGCTCGAAGCGGGCGGCCAGTGCGCGGGCCGGGCCGGCGGGGCCGGAGACGACGACGGACTCGGGCCCGTTGACGGCGGCGATCCCCACGCCGTCGCGCAGCAGCGGCGTGATCTCGTCCTCCGCGGCGCGTACGGCGATCATGGCGCCGCCCGCGGGCAGGGCCTGCATGAGGCGTCCCCGGGCCGCGACGAGGGTGCAGGCGTCCCGGAGGCCGAGGACGCCGGCGACGTGGGCGGCGGCGAACTCGCCGACGGAGTGCCCGGCGAGCAGGTCGGGCCGGACGCCGAACGACTCCAGCAGCCGGTACAGGGCGACTTCGACGGCGAACAGCGCGGGCTGGGTGTACGCGGTCTGCTCCAGCAGCTCGGCGGAGTCCAGGACGTCGGCGAGCGGGCGGTCCAGCAGCGGGTCGAGGTGGGCCCGGACCTCGTCGAAGGCGGCGGCGAAGGCGGGGAACACCGCCGCGAGGCGGGTGCCCATGCCCGGCAGCTGGGAGCCCTGGCCGGAGAAGAGGAAGGCGAGCCGGCCGTCGGTGGCGGTGCCGAGGACACCGGCCTGCGGTGTGCGGCCCTCGGCCACGGCCCGGACTCCGGCGGTGAGTTCGCCGGGGGTGCGGCCGAGGACGGCGGCCCGGTGGACGTGCCGGGCGCGGGCGTGGGCGAGCGCGCCGGCCAGGCGGTGCGGGTCGGTGTCCGGGGCGGCGGCCAGGTGTTCCAGCAGCCGGGCGGCCTGGGCGCGCAGGGCGTCCGGGGTGTGGCCGGAGAGCAGCCAGGGCACGGTGTCGGTGGTCGGGGCGGCGGGCTCCTCGGCGGGTTCCCCGGCGGGCGCGGCCTCGATGATCACGTGTGCGTTGGTGCCGGAGATACCGAAGGAGGAGACACCGGCGCGGCGCGGGCGGCCGGGGTCGGGCCAGCGGCGGGCCTCGGTGAGCAGCCGGACGTTGCTCCCCTCCCACTCCACGTGCCGGGAGGGCCGGTCGATGCCGAGGCTGGCCGGCAGGGTCTCGTGGCGCAGGGCCTCGATCATCTTGATGACACCGGCGACACCGGCGGCGGCCTGGGTGTGGCCCAGGTTGGACTTGACCGAGCCGAGCCACAGCGGGCGGTCCTCGGTGTGCTCGGCGCCGTAGGTGGCGATCAGCGCCTGGGCCTCGATGGGGTCGCCGAGGGTGGTGCCGGTGCCGTGCGCCTCGACCACGTCGACCTCGGCCGCCGGGACGCCGGCCGCTTCCAGGGCGCGGCGGATGACGCGCTGCTGGGCGGGGCCGTTGGGGGCGCTGATGCCGTTGGAGGCGCCGTCCTGGTTGACGGCGATGCCGCGCAGCACGGCGAGGATCCTCCGGCCGTTGCGGCGGGCGTCGGAGAGCCGTTCCAGCAGCAGGACGCCGGCGCCCTCGCCGAAGCCGGTGCCGTCGGCGGCGTCCGCGAAGGGCTTGCAGCGGCCGTCCCGGGACAGGCCCCGGTGCCGGCTGAACTCCACGAAGGTGCCCGGGGTGGCCATGACGGTCACTCCCCCGGCCAGCGCCAGCGAGCAGTCGCCCTGCCGCAGTGCCTGCGCGGCCAGGTGCAGTGCCACCAGCGACGAGGAGCAGGCGGTGTCGACGCTCAGGGTCGGGCCCTCCAGGCCGAGGGTGTAGGCGACGCGGCCGGAGACCACGCTGCCGGAGCCGAAGCTGCCGAAGTAGTCGTGGTACATGACGCCCGCGAACACGCCGGTGTCGGAGCCGCGCAGGCCGGCGGGGTCGATGGAGGCGCGCTCCAGCGCCTCCCAGGAGGTCTCCAGCAGCAGCCGCTGCTGGGGGTCGGTGACCAGGGCCTCCTCGTCGTCCATGGCGAAGAACGCCGGGTCGAAGTCGCCGGCGTCGTACAGGAAGGCGCCGTGCCGGGTGTAGCTGGTGCCGGGGCGGTCCAGGGTGGGGTCGTAGAGTTTCTCGACGTCCCAGCCGCGGTCGGCGGGGAACTCGCCGACGGCGTCCCGGCCTTCGGCCACCAGCCGCCACAGGTCCTCCGGTGAGGCGATGCCGCCGGGGAAGCGGCAGGCCATGCCGATGACGGCGATCGGTTCGTCGGCCGCCCCCTCCTCGCCGAACTCACCGGCACCCTCGCCGGCACCGCCGGCACCGCACGCCG
>NZ_MUMF01000201.1 GCF_002155905.1 Streptomyces tricolor
TCCGGGGCGAGCCGGCCGTGCAGGTAGCGGGCGAGGGCGAGGGGGGTCGGGTAGTCGAAGACCGCGGTGGCGGGCAGGTTGAGGCCGGTGGCCTCGCGCAGCCGGTTGCGCAGCTCGACGGAGGTGAGCGAGTCGAACCCGGCGTCCTTGAACGCCGTTTCGGCCCTGACCTGGTCCGCCCCGGCGTGCCCGAGGACGGTCGCGACCTGGCCCTGCACCAGCTCCAGCAGCACGGTCTCCTGTTCCGCCGGGGACAGCGCGGCCAGCTTGCGGGCGAGTCCGCCGGAGTCGCCGGCGCCGGCCCGGGCGGCCTTCCGGCCGGTCCGCACCAGGCCCCGGAGCAGGGGGGCGACACCGGCGCCCAGCGCGGCGTCGGCGCGCAGCGCCCGCAGGTCCAGTTTGACGGGTACCACCAGCGCCTCACCGGTCGGCAGGGCCGCGTCGAGCAGTTCCATCCCCTCCGTGGGCGTGAGCGGTACGACGCCTCCGCGCCGGCCGGCCCGGTTCCGTACGGCCTCGCCGGTGACCGTGTCCTGGCCGCCCACCGGTTCCCACGGGCCCCAGGCCAGCGAGAGGGCGGGCAGACCGGCCGCCCGGCGCCGGTGCGCGACCGCGTCGAGATAGGCGTTGGCCGCCGCGTACCCGCCGGTGCCCGCGCCCAGGAAGACGGAGGAGGCGGAGGACAGCAGGATGAAGGCGGCCAGTTCCGGGGCCAGTTCGCGGGTCAGGGCGTCCAGGTGCTCGACGGCCGTCGCCTTGGGGGCGAAGACGCGGGCCATCCGGTCCTGGTCCATCTCGCCGATCACCCCGGCGTCGAAGACCCGTGCCGCGTGGACGACACCGGTCAGCGGGTGGGCGTCCGGTACGGCGGCGAGCAGCGCGGCGACCGCGTCCCGGTCCGTGACGTCGCACGCGACCACCGACACCTCGGCGCCCTGCTCCCCCAGTTCGGCGACGAGCCGCGCCGCGCCCTCGGCCTCCGGACCGCGGCGACCGGCCAGGACGAGGTGCCGTACGCCGTGCCGCTCGACCAGATGCCGGGCGACCGTGGCACCGAGCATGCCGGTGCCGCCGGTGATCAGCACCGTGCCGTCCGGATCCAGCACCGGCTCGGCCGGGGCGGCCGGGGCGACCCGGGCGAGGCGCGGCACATACAGCGCCGCACCCCGCACGGCCACCTGCGGCTCACCACTCGCCAGCACGGCGCCCAGATCCACCTCGTCCGTGTCACCGTCCACGAGCACGATCCGGTCCGGGTTCTCCGCCTGCGCCGCACGGACCAGCCCCCAGACGGCCGCACCACCCGGATCGGTGACCACCTCGTCACCACCCGCCGGCACCGCACCCCGGGTCACCACCACCAGCCGGCCGTCCCCGGCACCCTCCTCCGCCAGCCAAGACTGCACGGCCGCCAGCACCCGACCCACCAACGCCACCGGAGCCTCCCCGGCGGAACGGGCCTCGACCACCGACACCTCCGGCACCTCACCGGCACCGGCCACCGACGGCAGCTCACCCCACTCCACCCGGAACAGGCCGTCGTCCGCACCGGTACCGGCCGCGGTCGTCAGCTGCTCGGTCGGGACCGGCCGCAGCGTGACGGCCTCCGCCGTGACGACCGTGTCTCCGGCCTCGTCGGCGGCGTGGAGCGTCAGAGCTCCGGCGGAGGACGGCGCCAGGCGCACCCGCAGTACCGTGGCGCCCTCGGCGTGCAGCATCAGCCGGCTCCACTCCAGCGGCTGCCGGACCTGTGTGCCATCGGCCGCCGGGACGTCCAGCAGCGCGGGGTGCAGGGCGGCGTCCAGCAGGGCGGGGTGGAGGCCGAACCGGGCCGCCGCGTCCCGCTGTCCGTCCGGCAGTGCGACCTCGGCGAACAGTTCGTCGCCGCGCCGCCACAGCGCCCGCAGCCCCTGGAAGACCGGACCGTACTCGTAGCCGTGCCGGAGCAGCCGCTCGTCCGCGCCGGACAGGTCCTCCGCCCGGGCGCCGGGCGGGGGCCAGGCGGTGAAGTCGAAGGCGCCGGTCGCGGGCGCCGTACCGGTGAGGCTGCCGGTGGCGTGCCGGGTCCACGCGTCGCCACCGATCTCGCCGACGGCGTCCTCCCGCGCGGAGTGGACGGCCAGCGGGCGGCGGCCCTCCGCGTCGGGGGCTTCGACGGTGACCTGCACCCGCACCCCGCCCTGCTCGGGCACGACCAGCGGAGCCTCGATCAGCAGCTCCTCCACGGCACCGCAGCCGACCTCGTCACCGGCCCGTACGGCCAGTTCGACCAGCGCGGCGCCGGGCACGACCACCACTCCCCCGACGACGTGATCGGCCAGCCAGGAGTGCGTGCGCAGCGACAGCCGGGAGGTGAAGACCAACCCGTCCGACTGGGGCAACGGCACCACCGCGCCCAGCAGCGGGTGGTTCGCCGTGCTCTGGCCGAGCGCGACCGCGTCCGTCGCGGGGGCCGTCTGCAACCAGTAGTGACGGTGCTCGAAGGCGTACGTCGGCAACTCCACATGGGCCTCGGTGGCGCCCTTCGGGAGGACTGCCGCCCAGTCGACCCTGGTTCCGCGTACGAAGAGGTGTGCCACGGCCGACAGGAGAGTGTGCGCCTCGCCCCGGTCGTCCCGCAGCGCGGGCACGCTGACGGCGTCCTCGCCGGCCGACTCCGCGATGGCGCCGCTGAGTGCACCGCCAGGACCGAGTTCCACGAACACTGAGCCGCCGGAAGCGCTGATGCCCTCGGCGAAGCGAACCGGGCGGCGGACGTGCTCGACCCAGTAGGCCGGGTCCGTCAACTGGCCGGGCTCGGCAGGCTTTCCGGTCACATTCGATACGACCGGAATCGCCGGCTCGTTCCAGGACAGCCCCGACAGAGCCTCGGCGAACTCCGCCAGCATCGGCTCCATCAGCACGGAGTGGAAAGCGTGCGAGACGGTGAGCCGCTTGACCCGGCGGCCCTGCTCACGCAGCTTCTCCGCGACAGCCAGGACAGCCGTCTCATCGCCGGACAGGACGACCGAGCCGGGCGCGTTCACCGCCGCCAAGTCCACGCCCGCCGCGAGGTGTTCGGCGATCTCGTCCTCGGTCGCGGCCACTGCCACCATCGCGCCGCCCGACGGGAGCGCCTGCATCAGCCGGCCGCGCGCGGCCACCAGCGCCGCCGCGTCCGGCAGCGACAGCACCCCCGCGACGTGCGCGGCGACGACCTCACCGATCGAGTGCCCGGCCACCACGTCCGGCCGTACACCCCACGACTCCACCAGCCGGAACAACGCCGACTCCACCGCGAACAACCCGGCCTGCGTGAACACGGTCTGATCCAGCAGACCGCCGCCCACATCCCCGAAGATCACGTCCTTGACCGACTGCTCCGCACCGAGCTGCGCGTCCAGTGCGGCGCACGCCTCGTCCAGGGCCTGCGCGAACACCGGATACCGGCCGTACAACTCCCGGCCCATACCGACCCGTTGCGACCCCTGCCCCGGAAAGACGAACACCGTCTTCCCGTCGGCACCCGAGCCCGTGACCACCGAAGAAGCCGACTCGCCCGCGGCCAGCGCCCGCAGCCCGGCCACCGCCTCCTCCCGCGACCCGGCGACGACCACGGCCCGCTCGGACAGCACCGCCCGCCGGGAGACGAGCGCTCCCGCAACGGCGGCCAGCGGCGCGTCAGTACCGTCGACGAAGGCGGCGAGCCGTCCGGCCTGTCCGGCCAGCGCGCCGGCGCTGCGTGCCGACACGAGCACCGGCACCACGCCGTCGGCCGGAAGCAGCGGCTCGGTCGCGGGCTCCTCCGGCGCCTGCTCCAGGATCAGATGCGCGTTCGTGCCGCTCAGTCCGAAGGAGGAGACGCCGACCCGGCGGGGGCGCCCGGTCTCGGGCCAGTCGCGTGCTTCGGTGAGCAGTTCCACCGCTCCGGACGTCCAGTCCACCTGGGACGACGGCGCGTCCACATGCAGCGTGGGCGGGAGGACGCCGTGCTGCATGGCTTCCACCATCTTGATCACGCCGGCCACACCGGAGGCGGCCTGGGTGTGCCCGATGTTCGACTTCAACGAGCCCAACCACAGCGGCTGTTCGCGGTCCTGGCCGTAGGTGGCGAGCAGGGCCTGCGCCTCGATCGGGTCGCCGAGGACCGTGCCCGTGCCGTGGCCCTCGACCGCGTCGACGTCCGCCGGGGTCAGGCCCGCGTTCGCGAGCGCCTTGCGGATCACGCGCTGCTGCGACGGGCCGTTGGGTGCCGTCAGGCCGTTGGACGCGCCGTCCTGGTTGACCGCGCTGCCCCGCACCACCGCCAGCACCCGGTGGCCCTTGCGCCGGGCCTCCGACAGCCGCTCCAGGACGACCACGCCCGCGCCCTCGGCCCAGCCCGTGCCGTCGGCCGCGTCCGCGTACGACTTGCAGCGGCCGTCGGACGCCAGGCCCCGCTGCCGGGAGAACTGGACGAAGGCGCCGGGGCTGGACATCACGGCCGCGCCGCTGGCCAGGGCGAGGGAGCACTCGCCGCCTCGCAGGGCCTGGGCCGCGAGGTGCATGGCGACCAGGGAGGACGAGCAGGCCGTGTCCACGGTCACCGCGGGGCCCTCGAAGCCGAAGACGTACGAGACGCGGCCCGAGGCCACGCTGCTGCCGGCCCCGGTGGTGACGAATCCCTCCAGTTCGGCGGGGATCTCGCCGCCGGAACCGTAGCCCTGGCCCATCAGGCCGGAGAAGACGCCGACGTCCGTGCCCTTCAGCGCGAGGGGGTCGATGCCGGCCCGCTCCAGCGCCTCCCAGGAGGTTTCGAGGAGCAGGCGCTGCTGTGGGTCCATCGCCAGCGCCTCACGCGGCGAGATCCCCCAGAAGCCCGCGTCGAAGAGGCCGGCCTCGTGCAGGAAGCCGCCCTGGTCGACGTACGACGTCCCGGCCTTGTCGGGGTCGGCGTCGAACAGGCCCTCCAGGTCCCAGCCGCGGTCGTCGGGGAACCCGGACATCGCGTCGCGTCCCTCGGACACCAACCGCCACAGGTCATCCGGGCTGTTGACGCCGCCGGGCAGGCGGCAGGCCATGCCGACGATCGCGATCGGCTCGTCCGGGTCGGCGAGCGCGACCGCGGCGGCCGGGGCGGGGGCGACCGCCGTCGCTGTCTCGCCCAGCTCGCCGTGCAGGTGGCGGGCCAGGGCGAGCGGGGTCGGGTGGTCGAAGACGACGGTGGCGGGCAGCTTGAGGCCGGTGGCCTCGCGGAGCCGGTTGCGCAGCTCGACGGAGGTGAGCGAGTCGAACCCGGAGTCACGGAACGCCGTGTCGGGCTTGACGCCCTCGGGGCCGGCGTGGGCGAGCACGGCCGCCGCGTGCGTCCGCACCAGGTCCAGCAGCAGCGCCTCCTGCTCGGCCGGGTCCAACCCGGCGAGCCGGCGGGCGAGTTCGCCGGTGCCGTCGGTGGCGGCGGCTGCCCGTGCGACCTGCCGGGTCACCTTGACCAGGCCGCGCAGCAGGGGCTGTACAGCACGCCCGGCCGCCGCGTCGGCGCGCATGGCCCGCAGGTCCAGCTTGATCGGGACGAGCAGGGGGTCGCCGGTGCGCAGGGCCGCGTCGAAGAGGTCCAGGCCCTCGTCGGAGGAGATGGTCTGGCTGCGGCTCCGGCTCACCCGGGCCTGGTCGGTGCTGTCGAGGTGGGCGGTCATGCCGGTGGCCTGCTCCCACAGACCCCACGCCAGGGACACACCCGGCAACCCGGC
>NZ_MUMF01000202.1:0-11415 GCF_002155905.1 Streptomyces tricolor
CGGCCGCGGCCGGCTGACCTCCTTCGCCGGCGGCGCCCCCGCCAACCAGGGCCTGGAGCAGCAGTTCTACCGCAACGCGCCCTACACCGAGGCCGACCTCCAGGCGCAGATCGACAACGCCGTCGCGCACAACGGCGCCCGCGGCCAGCAGGCCCTCGCCGACGTCAAGGCCTACCTCGACGGCATCAACGCCTACATCGACGCCTCCGACAGCGGCCGCTACTTCCCCGGCGAGTACGTCCTGACCGGCCACAAGGACTCGATCACCAACGCCGGCACCATAGAACACTTCAGGATCACCGACCTGGTGGCGCTGGCCTCCGTGATCGGCTCGCTGTTCGGCTCCGGCGGGGGCGGCGAGGTGAACAACGCCCTCTCCCTGCTCGCCGCCCAGGCCAGGTACGGCGTCGAGGAAGGCACGAAGGTCTGGGAGTCCTTCCGTGAACGCAACGACCCCGAGGCCGTCCTCACCGTCCACAACGGCGAGCGCTTCCCCTACGGCACCAAGCCCGCCGACCCCCAGGGCGAGGCCCTGCCCGACACCGGCTCGGTGACCACGGAACCGCTGGTGTACGACCGGACCGGCAGCGCGGCCACGGCGACCGCCGAGAGCACCTCGGCCGCCGCCGCGCAGACGGTCCTCGGCTCGGCCAGACGCGGCATGTCCAACGCCCTCGTGGTGAGCGGCAAACACACCGCCGGCGGCCACCCGATCGCCGTCTTCGGCCCGCAGACCGGCTACTTCGCCCCGCAGCTGCTGATGCTCCAGGAGATCCAGGGCCCCGGCATCAGCGCCCGCGGCGCCTCCTTCGCGGGCCTGAGCATGTACGTCGAACTCGGCCGGGGCCAGGACTACGCCTGGAGCGCCACCACCTCCGGCCAGGACATCATCGACACCTACGCGGTCGAGCTGTGCCAGGACGACCACCACTACCTGTACCGCGGCACCTGCACGGCCATGGAGAAGGTCGAGCAGAAGAACGCCTGGAAGCCGACCACGGCCGACGGCACGGCCGCCGGGTCGTACACCATGCGCGTGTGGCGGACCAAGTACGGGCCGGTGGAGTACCGGGCGACCGTCGGCGGCAAGAAGGTCGCCTACACCACCCTGCGCTCCTCCTACCTGCACGAGGCCGACTCCATCATCGGCTTCCAGATGCTCAACGACCCCGACTTCGTCAAGGGACCCGAGGACTTCCAGCGCGCGGCGCAGCACATCAACTACACCTTCAACTGGTTCTACGCCGACTCACAGCACACCGCCTATTACAACAGCGGTGACAACCCGGTCCGGGCGAGCGGTGTCGACGCCGAGTTCCCGGTGTGGGCGCGGCCGGCGTACGAGTGGCGGAACTGGGACCCGGCCGGCAACACCGCCGACTACACCCCGCCCTCCGCACACCCCCACTCCGTCGACCAGGACTACTACATCTCCTGGAACAACAAGCAGGCCGAGGAGTACACGACCGCGCCCTGGGGCAACGGCTCGGTGCACCGCGGCAACCTGCTGGACGACCGGGTGAAGAAGCTGGTCGCGGCCGGCGGGGTGACCCGTGCCCGGCTGGTGCAGGCCATGGCGGACGCGGGCCTCGCCGATCTGCGCGCCGAGGACGTGCTGCCCAGGCTGCTCCAAGTGATCGACTCCGCGCCGGTGACCGACTCCACGGCCGCCGCGGCGGTGAGCAAGCTGCGGGCCTGGGTGACCGCGGGCGCCAGGCGCGCCGAGACGTCGGCCGGCGCGAAGAAGTACGCCGACGCCGACGCGATCCGCATCCTGGACGCCTGGTGGCCGCTGCTGGTCGAGGCGGAGTTCCGGCCGGGCCTCGGCACCGACCTCTACACCGCGATCACCCGCAACCTGCCGGTCGACGAGGCACCGTCCGCCGGCCACGGCCCGACCGGCTCGCACGCCGGCAGCTCCTTCCAGTACGGCTGGTGGTCCTACGTCGACAAGGACGTCCGGGCGGTGCTCGGGGAGTCCGTGCGCGGCCCGCTCGCCCGGACGTACTGCGGCGACGGCAGCCTCGCCGCCTGCCGGGACATCCTGATCGGCACCCTGAAGGAGGCGGCCGGCAAGACCGCCGCCCAGGTCTACCCCGGCGACGAGCAGTGCGCGGCGGGCGACCAGTGGTGCGCCGACTCGATCGTGCACCGCACCCTGGGCGGCATCAAGCACGGCAAGATCGGCTGGCAGAACCGGCCGACCTACCAGCAGGTCGTGGAGTTCACCTCGCACCGCTGAGGTGCCGCGGGCGGCGGGTCAGGCGATGCGGCCCGCCGCCAGCACCACCCGGGCCAGTTCGGGGTGCACGATGTCGCTGTGCGCCCCGGACGGCGCGCCCCCGCGCCGCACCACGGCCGCCGCGTCCACGTTCACGCAGCCCGACGCGGGCAGCGAGCCGCCGAGGGCCGCCGCCAGGTCCAGCCGGGCGGTGCCCGGCACCGCCTGCACCCCGTCGTGCCCCAGCGCACCCCACCGCGGCCCGAGCACGGCCGCGATCTCGTGACCGGCGCAGCTGCGGTCGTCCCCGGCGAGCCGGGAGGCCAGCGGATAGAACGTGCCGAGGGCCGCGTCGTGGCGCGAGTAGCAGCACACCAGCGGGCCGTCGACGCGCCGCTGCCGGTCCTTCAGCGCCCCCGACCGGTCCGGGGCGTGCGGCAGCCGGGCCGCGAACGCGTAGTGCGAGAAGGCGCCCTGGAGCAGGGTCACCGACTTCACCGTCTCCACTCCCGCGGGCAACCCGCGCAGCGCGAACGCCACCAGCCGACCGCCGAAGCTGTGCCCGACCAGGTGCACCCGCACCCCGGGCGCCGCCTTCGCCAACCGCCCCAGCACCGGCCCGAGTCCGCGCTCGCCGACCGTCCCGGCCCGCCGTTTCATCCGGTAGTACGCCGCCTGCCGCAGCAGCTCCTTCGCCCCCTCCCACGGGTTCGGGACGCCGAACGCGGCACCCCCGGACGCGTCGAGCGCGGCCAGCGCCCCGGCGAACTCCTCGCACGCGGCCACCGGGTCCCCGGCGAACACGGCCGGCTCGCCGTCCTCGTCGGTGTCGGCCACCCCCTGCGGCCCGTCCGCGTCCAGCAGCAGCCGCACCAGCCGGCCGAACTCCGCCAGCCCCCGCACCCCGTCCGGCCGGTCGTCCAGCATCCGGGCCAGCTGGTCCAGCACGGTCGTACGGCCCGGGAAGGTCTCCAGCAGGGCCCGCCGGGTGTCCTTGTCCAGTGCCGGGCGCGGCTCCGCCGCCGCCTCCACGGCCGCCACCGACCTCGGGAAGTCGGGGATCGGCTCGTCGCTGAACCGCATCGACGGCCAGACCACGCCGACGTACCCGAGCCGGGCCTTCGGCGCCAGCTTCGGGACCGGGGCGAAGAAGCGGCGGTACAGCGCCGTCGCACTTGAGCGGTCGCTGTTCCAGCCGTGCGCGAAGACGATCAGGTCACGGACGCCGCGGTCCGTGACCTGCGCCAGCAGCCGGTCGCGGGCGGGGCCGGCCACGTCCCCGTCCGCGTCGAAGGTCAGCTCCCAGTAGGGAGTCACGCTCATCCCAGGATCCGCCATACCAGGCTCCCTCGTCCCCCGACATACGGTGCGCTGCACCCGTATCGTCCTGCGGGAACGCGGAATTGGCCATACGGTGCGTATCACTTGTAGAGGAGATATTCCTTTCGAATCCGCCGGAACGCGGCCAGGTCCTCCTGCCAGGCACCCGTCACCTCGTCGGTGCCGGCCCCCGCGTCGATCATCGTGCGCACCCGGGCGGAACCGGTGAGCTTGTCGATCCAGTGGTCGGGCCGCCAGGCGAAGCCGCTCCACACCTTCCGGGCGGTCACCAGCAGCGCGACGCCGGTGCGTACGGGGTCGAAGGCGGCCCGGTCGGTCACGTGGAGCTGCACCCCGCCGACGGTCTTCCCCTGGAACTTGGAGAACGTGGGCGTGAAGTACGCCTCCCGGAACCGCACCCCCGCCAGCCCCAGCTCGTTCGCCGCGGCGGCCCAGCGGCCGTCCAGGCCCTCGGCGCCGAGGAGTTCGAAGGGCCGGGTCGTGCCGCGCCCCTCGGAGAGGTTGGTGCCCTCGAACATGCAGGTGCCGGAGTACACCAGCGCGGTGTCCGGGGTGGGCATGTTCGGGCTCGGCGGCACCCAGGGGAGCCCGGAGGCGTCGTAGAACCCGGTGCGTCGCCAGCCCGACATGCGTACGGTCTCCAGGGGGGCCGGCGCGGTCAGGAACTCCCCGTTGAACAGGCGGGCCAGCTCCGCGACCGTCATCCCGTGCGCCTGCGCGATCGGCTGCCGGCCGACGAAGGTGGCGAACTCCTTGTGCAGCACCGGCCCCTGGGCCGCGCGTCCGGTCACCGGGTTGGGGCGGTCCAGGACGACGAACCGCTTGCCGGCCAGCTGGGCCGCCTCCATGCAGTCGTACAGGGTCCAGATGTACGTGTAGAAGCGGGCGCCGACGTCCTGGATGTCGAAGACGACGGTGTCGACGCCGGAGGCGGTGAAGATGTCGGCGAGCGGCCGGCCGCTCTTCAGGTACGTGTCGTAGACCGGAAGGCCGGTCGCGGGGTCGTCGTAGCGGCCCTCGGAGCCGCCCGCCTGCGCGGTGCCGCGGAAGCCGTGCTCGGGGCCGAAGACCGCCGTCAGCTCGACGCGGGGGTCCCGGTGCATCACGTCGACGATGTGCTCGGCGTCTCTGGTGATGCCGGTGGGATTGGTGACGACACCGACTCTCCGGCCGGACAGGAGCGCGTAGCCGTCGGCCGCGAGTCTTTCGAAGCCGGTGCGGAGATGCTCGCGGTGCTGTGGCGCCACGGGAGCTGCCGCCAGCGCGGTCGAGGCGAGCAGGTCTCTTCGGGACAGGGGCATGGGGTCCTCCGGTGAGTGGGCACGTGCGGACCGTTCGGGGTTCTTGCGCACGCGCGGCGGAGCCGCATGCCGACAACGCCCCGCGCCCCTAGAGGTTGGTGCAGTCACCCTTTCCTTTACACATACCGACTGGTTAGTCTGTCCCGGCAGAGCCGATGCGCACCGTGTCGAAGGAGACCGATGGTGGAAGCCGTGCAGGATGCGGGAGTGGTCGTCACCGGAGCGGGCGGTGGGATCGGGGCCGCGCTGGCCCGGCGGTTCGCCGCCGAGGGGGCCCGGGTCGTGGTGAACGACCTGGACGCCCGGAAGGCCGAGGCGGTGGCCGAGGAGATCGGCGGGACCGCCGTGCCGGGCGACGCCTCCGCGATCGTCGCCGAGGCCCGCGCGGCGCTCGGCGGCACCGTGGACGTCTACTGCGCCAACGCGGGCGTCGCCTTCGAGGACGGCGACCTCGACGGCGCCCTGGACGAGAAGACCTGGGCGACCTCCTGGGACGTCAACCTGATGGCCCACGTCCGCGCGGCCCACGCACTGCTGCCCGACTGGCTGGAACGGGGCGCCGGACGGTTCGTCTCCACCGTCTCCGCCGCCGGGCTGCTGACCATGATCGGCGCGCCCTCCTACAGCGTGACCAAGCACGGCGCCTACGCCTTCGCCGAGTGGCTGTCGCTGACGTACCGCCACCGCGGGGTCAAGGTGCACGCCATCTGTCCGCAGGGCGTCCGCACCGACATGCTGGCCGCCACCGGCAGCGCGGGCGACCTGGTGCTCCAGCCCACCGCGATCGAGCCGGAGGCCGTGGCCGACGCGCTGTTCCAGGGCATCGCCGAGGACCGCTTCCTGATCCTGCCGCACCCCGAGGTCGCCGGCTTCTACCAGGTGCGGGCCGGCGAGCCCGACCGCTGGCTCGCCACCATGAACCACATCCAGCAGAAGTGGGAGGCCGCCCGATGACCGCCTCCCGCTACGCCGCCCGCCCCTGGCTCGCGCTGCTGACCGAGGCCCAGCGCGCCCCGGTCGACCCCGCCGACTCGCTCGTGCACGCCCTGCGCGCCGCCGTCGCCGAGGCCCCCGACCGCGCCTGCCTCGCCTACTTCGACGCCCGGCTCGGCTACCGGGAGGTCGACGAGCTGAGCGACTCCGTCGCCGCCCACCTCGCCGCGCGCGGCCTGGAACGCGGCGACCGGGTGGCCGTCCTGCTCCAGAACTCCCCGCACTTCGTGCTGGCCGTGCTCGGCGCGTGGAAGGCGGGCGCGACCGTCGTCCCGGTCAACCCCATGTACAAGTCGGGCGAGGTGGCGCACGTCCTGCGGGACGGCGAGGTGGCGGCGCTGATCTGCTCCGACCGGGCCTGGGACGCGTACCTGAGGGAGACGGCCGCCGGCTCGCCGGTGCGGATCGTGCTCACCGCGTGCGAGCGGGACTTCCAGACGCGCGACGACCCGCGCGTGCTGACCTTCGAGCGGCTGCCCCAGGCCCCCGACGCCGACGACCTGGTGGCCGTCGCCCGGCAGGGCGGCCGGGCCCCCGAGGGCCGCCTGCCGCGCCCGGAGGACATCGCGCTCATCAGCTACACCTCGGGCACCAGCGGCACCCCCAAGGGCGCCACCAACACGCACGCCAACATCATGCACAACGCCGAGCGGCAGTCCACCGGGCTGCCCCTGCCCGAGGCGCCCGTCTACTACGCGCTCGCGCCCCTGTTCCACATCACCGGCATGGTCAGCCAGTTCGGCGCCTGCCTGAACAGCGCGGGCACCCTGGTGCTCACCTACCGTTTCGAGCCCGGCGTCGTGCTGGAGGCCTTCGCCGAGCACCGCCCGCACTACACCGTCGGCCCCTCCACCGCCTACATGGCGCTCGCCGCCCACCCGGACGTCACCCGCGAGCACTTCGCCTCCTTCGTGAACCTGTCCTCGGGCGGCGCGCCCGTGCCGCCGGCCCTGGTGGAGAGCTTCCGGGAGCGCTTCGGGCCGTACATCCGGGTCGGCTACGGCCTCACCGAGTGCACCGCCCCCTGCGCCTCCGTCCCGCCCCACCTGGAGGCGCCCGTGGACCCCGCGTCCGGGACGCTGTCCGTCGGCCTGCCCGGCGCCGACACCCTGGTCCGGATCCTGGACGAGCGGGGCGCGGAGGTGCCCTTCGGGGAGCAGGGCGAGATCGTGGTCAGCGGACCGCAGGTGGTGCCCGGCTACTGGCGGCGCCCGGACGCCACCGCCGAGACCTTCCCGGACGGCGAGCTGCGCACCGGCGACATCGGGTTCATGGACGAGCAGGGCTGGCTGTACGTCGTGGACCGCAAGAAGGACATGATCAACGCGTCCGGCTTCAAGGTGTGGCCGCGCGAGGTCGAGGACGTGCTGTACACGCACCCGGCGGTGCGCGAGGCGGCCGTCGTGGGCGTGCCCGACGGGTACCGTGGCGAGACCGTCAAGGCCTATATCAGCCTCCGTCCGGGGGCCGAGGCGGACCCGGACGACCTCGCGGTGTACTGCAAGGAGAGACTGGCCGCCTACAAGTATCCGCGGCAGGTGGAGATCCTGCCCGACTTGCCCAAAACAGCGAGTGGCAAGATCCTCCGTCGGGAACTGCGTTCCCGGAACACCGAGTGAACATCACGGAAAGGCAGGTGGCGGCAGTGCCCAGGACGACGGACGGAGACGGTACGCCCGTCCCGCAGCGGCTGCTGGCCGCCGCCACCCGGCTCTTCGCCGAGCAGGGCTACGACCGCACCTCCGTGCAGGAGATCGTGGAGGCGGCCGGCGTCACCAAGGGCGCGCTGTACCACTACTTCGGCTCCAAGGACGACCTGCTGCACGAGGTGTACGCGCGCGTGCTGCGCCTCCAGCAGGAGCGGCTGGACACCTTCGCGAACGCCGACGAGCCCGTGGAGAAGCGGCTCAGAGACGCGGCGGCGGACGTCGTCGTCACGACGATCGAGAACCTCGACGACGCGATGATCTTCTTCCGGTCCATGCACCACCTCAGCCCGGAGAAGAACAAGCAGGTCCGCGCCGAGCGCCGGCGCTACCACGAGCGCTTCCGCGCGCTGATCGAGGAGGGGCAGAAGGCGGGCGTCTTCTCCACGGCGACCCCGGCCGACCTGGTGGTGGACTACCACTTCGGCTCCGTCCACCACCTGTCGACCTGGTACCGGCCCGACGGACCGCTCGGCCCCCAGGAGGTGGCCGACCATCTGGCCGACCTCCTCCTGAGGGCGCTGCGGCCGTAAGGCTCACAGGTACTTCTTCAGCTCCCGGCGGGCCAGCGACCGCTGGTGCACCTCGTCCGGGCCGTCGGCGAGCATCAGGGTGCGGGCGCTCGCGTACAGCTCGGCCAGCGGGAAGTCCTGGCTCACCCCGCCCGCGCCGTGCAGCTGGATCGCCCGGTCCAGGATGCCGACCACCGCGCGCGGGGTGGCGATCTTGATGGCCTGGATCTCCGTGTGCGCGCCCTTGTTGCCGACGGTGTCCATCAGCCACGCCGTCTTCAGCACCAGCAGCCGCAGCTGCTCCACGGTGACCCGGGCGTCGGCGATCCAGTTCTGCACGACGCCCTGCTGGGCCAGCGTCTTGCCGAACGCGGTCCGGGAGACGGCCCGCCGGCACATCAGCTCGATCGCCCGCTCGGCCATGCCGATCAGCCGCATGCAGTGGTGGATCCGGCCGGGGCCGAGCCGGGCCTGGGCGATGGCGAAGCCGCCGCCCTCCTCGCCGACGAGGTGGGACACCGGCACCCGCGCGTGGTCGAAGACCACCTCGGCGTGGCCGCCGTGGGAGTGGTCCTCGTAGCCGAAGACCTGCATGGCGCGCCGGACGGTGACGCCGGGGGTGTCGCGCGGCACCAGGACCATGGACTGCTGGCGGCGGATGTCGGAGCCGTCCGGGTCCGTCTTGCCCATCACGATGAAGATCGCGCAGTCCGGGTTCATCGCCCCGGAGATGTACCACTTGCGGCCGGTGATGACGTACTCGTCGCCGTCCCGCTCGATGTGCGTGGTGATGTTGGTGGCGTCCGAGGAGGCCACCTCCGGCTCGGTCATCGCGAACGCCGAGCGGATCTCACCGGCCAGCAGCGGCTCCAGCCACCGCTTCTTCTGCTCGTCGGTGCCGAACTGGGCCAGCACCTCCATGTTCCCGGTGTCGGGCGCGGCGCAGTTGGTCGCGGTGGGCGCCAGGTGCGGGGAGCGGCCGGTGATCTCGGCGAGCGGGGCGTACTGGAGGTTGGTCAGCCCGGCGCCGTGCTCGGCGTCCGGCAGGAAGAGGTTCCACAGGCCCTGCCGGCGCGCCTCGGCCTTCAGCTCCTCGACCACGGCCGGGGTGTCCCACGGCGAGGCGAGCGCGGCCCGCTGCTCCTCGGCGACCGCCTCGGCCGGGTAGACGTGCTCGTCCATGAAGGCCAGGAGCCTGGCGCGCAGTTCCTCGGTGCGCGCGTCGAACGCGAAGTCCATGCCGGTCAGCCTTCCTGGAGAGTGGTCAGTCCGTGGTGGATGAAGACGGGCACGAGGTCGCCGATGCGGTCGAAGCCGCGGCCGACCGTCTGGCCGAGGGTGTACCGGTAGTGGATGCCCTCCAGGATCACGGCGAGCTTGAACCAGGCGAACGCCGTGTACCAGGAGACCGCCGACACGTCCCGCCCGGACCGGGCGGCGTACCGTTCGATCAGCTCCCGCGGGTCGGGGTGCCCCGGGGCCTCGGCGGTGGTGGAGACGGGGGAGTCCGGCATGCCGAGCGGCCGGCTGTACATCACCAGCAGGCCGAGGTCGGTCAGCGGGTCGCCGAGCGTGGACATCTCCCAGTCGAGGACCGCCTTGATCGCGTCGCCCCCCTCGGCGGCCGGCCCGATCAGCACGTTGTCCAGGCGGTAGTCGCCGTGCACGACGGCCGGGGCGGGGGAGACGGGCAGGGCGCGGCCGAGGGCCGCGTGCAGCTCGTCGATGCCCGCCAGGTCGCGGTTGCGGGAGGCGTCCAGCTGCTTGCCCCAGCGGCGCAGCTGCCGGTCCAGGAAGCCCTCCGGGCGGCCGAAGTCGGCGAGGCCCACCTCGGCGGGGTCCACCGCGTGCAGCTCGACCAGCGTGTCCACCAGGGACAGCACCGCGTTCCGGGTGCGCTCCGGGCCGAGCGGGGCGAGCTGGCCGGCGGTGCGGTACGGAGTGCCCTCGACGAACTCCATGACGTAGAAGGGCGCCCCGAGCACCTCCTCGTCCTCGCACAGCAGCAGCGGGCGGGGGACCGGCACCCGGGTCGGGTGCAGCGCGCTGATGACCCGGTGCTCGCGCTTCATGTCGTGCGCGGTGGCCAGCACATGGCCGAGCGGCGGCCGGCGCACCACCCACTTCGACGTGCCGTCCGAGAGCGTGTAGGTGAGGTTCGACCGTCCGCCCTCGATCAGCCGGCCGGTCAGGGGGCCGTTCACCAGACCGGGACGCTCGCGCTCCAGCAGGGCGCGCAGCCGGTCCAGGTCGAGTCCGGGCGGGTGGTCGGCGCTCATACATCACTCCTACGAACGGGGGTGAACAGTCCCGACTCATGATGCCGACCGGTCGGTATGTCGTCCAGTGCGCGCGGCGAAGATCCGGCCGAACGTGACCGGAGCCACGATAGGCCGACGGCCCCCCGGCGCGCTGCCCGGGGAGCCGTCGGACCCTGCCACGCGGCGGGGTCAGTGGTCGTCCCAGTGGTTCCCGTGCTCGGCGTGCCGGTGCCCGCCGTGCAGATAGTCCACGTGGTCGCCGTGCGGCACCTGCGCGTGCCCGCACTCGTCGTGGTGCACGTGCTCGTGCCCCTGGTGGACGGCGTGCCCGGCCGGCTCGCACTCGTCCCAGTGGCCCGCGTGCTCGCGGTGCAGATGACCGTCGTGGACGTAGTCCAGGTGATCGCCGTGCGGTACGGCGTTGTGTCCGCAGCCCGGCCCGTGGCGGTGCGTCCCGTGCTCGGTGTGTTCCTGGTGGGGGGTGGTCATGGTGCTCACCTTCGGGGTGCGGGGGGTGACGCCGGACAGGCGGCCGGGCGAAGGCCGCGTGTCGGGTCGTCCCGGTTGCGTGGCGTCCGGGTACCCCGGAGGGTCGAGGGCATGAAGGGCATCAGCTACCGCCGCTACGGCGGACCCGAGGTGCTGGAGTACGGCGAGCTGCCCGACCCCAAGGTGGGCCCCGACCAGGTCCTGGTCAAGGTGCGGGCCGCGGCCGTCAACCCCGTGGACTGGAAGTGCCGCGAGGGCCTTCTCGACGCCGTCCTGGACGCCGTCTTCCCGGTGATCCCCGGCTGGGACGTCAGCGGGGTCGTCGTGCAGCCCGGTGTCGCCGTCCCGGAGTTCGCCGTCGGCGACGAGGTCATCGGCTGTGTCCGCGAGGACTTCCTGTCCCGGGGCACCTTCGCCGAGTACGTGGCCGCGCCCGTGCGCACCCTGGCCCGCAAGCCGCGCGGCGTGTCCTTCGAGGAGGCCGCCGGGCTCCCGCTGGCCGGGCTCACCGCCTATCAGGTGCTGGTCAGGACGCTTCGGGTGCGGCGGGGCGAGACCGTCCTGGTGCACGCGGCGGCCGGCGGCGTCGGC
>NZ_MUMF01000202.1:11462-11696 GCF_002155905.1 Streptomyces tricolor
GCTGGAGTGCGCGGCGGACGCCCAGCGGCTGAACCAGGAGGGCCGGACGCGCGGGAAGATCGTCGTGACGGTGGACTGGGAGCCGGACGAGGGCGCCGTGTGGGCCGGGGACGACGAGCGGGCTCTCTACTCGACGAGCCAGGAAGGCACCTTCTAGACGGCACCTTCGGACGGCGCGCCTTCTGGACGACGAGTACGGCGGCCTAGACGACGAGTACGGCGGCGCACACCGCC
>NZ_MUMF01000203.1 GCF_002155905.1 Streptomyces tricolor
GCTGGTCACCGTGAACAGCAGCACCGCCGTCAGCGCCGCGTCGGCCAGGGTGTGCGGCGCGAAACGGGCCGCGCGCAGCCGCCACAGCAGCAGCCAGCCGAACGCGGCCCCGGTCAGCGCCAGCGCGGCCGTGCTGACCTGGTCCACGTACGGGCCCAGGAACTCGATCGACCCGTAGTTCAGCAGCACCTCGCCCCGCCAGCCGAAGTGCCGGGCCACATGGAAGACCAGGGCGCCCAGCGACTCCACCTCGGTGCCCCGGTCCCGCTGGAAGGTCAGGAACGCGAAGGCGCCCGGCATGGACACCGTGAACAGCAGCGCGACGCCCGCCGCGGTCACCGCCGCCGACGCCCACGCCCGCCGCCGCACCGCACCGACCAGCAGCAGCGCCGGCCACACCTTCAGCAGCGCCCCGACCGCCGTCAGCGCGCCCATCACCCGCGGGCGCCGGACCCCGGCGAGCAGCGCCGCCACGGCGACCGCGGTCACCATCACGTCGTAGCGGGCGTACACCGTCGGCCCGAGCAGCGGCACGCCCGCCACCCACACCCAGGCCCCGCGCGGGGACCGGCCGGGCCGCCCGCCCGCGCGCACCAGCAGCGCCAGCACGACGACGTCGGCCAGGCAGGCCAGCACGAAGAAGGCGTGCGCGTACGACAGGAAGGGCAGCACGGCGGGGGAGAGGACCGGGAGGGCCGCGGCCGGCGGGTACTGCCAGGTCACGTCGTCCAGCGGAAACGTTCCTTGGCGCAGGACCTCGTACCAGCCGCGGTAGATCACCGACACGTCCGAGGTGACGTCCGGACCGGGGAAGGCGTACACCCGGAAGACGAACAGCAGCAGTGCCGCACGCGTGACGCCCCAGGTCCCGAGCAGCCACGCCAGGGATCGCCCGGCACCCTTCGTCTCCACGTGATCCCCTGCCGTCCGTTTCGCCGCGCTTGCCCTGCCGTTCGAATCCGCTTCGAGCGACCATGATGTCCCGCGCACCTGTGCGCAAGCCACAGACTCGGCCGGACCCCGCCGCGGACGGCCCATTCGGTAGGGTCGGCGGCGATGCACAAGACCCTGATCGTCACCAACGACTTCCCGCCCCGGCCGGGCGGCATCCAGGCCTTCCTGCACAACATGGCCCTCCGCCTGGACCCCGGCCGGCTGGTCGTCTACGCCTCCACCTGGAAGCGCGGCCGGGAGGGCGCCGAGGCCACCGCCGCCTTCGACGCCGAGCAGCCCTTCACCGTCGTACGCGACCGTACGACGATGCTGCTGCCCACCCCGCAGGCCACCCGGCGGGCGGTCGGGCTGCTCCGCGAGCACGGCTGCACCTCGGTGTGGTTCGGCGCGGCGGCCCCGCTCGGGCTGATGGCGCCGGCGCTGCGCAGGGCAGGCGCCGAACGGCTGGTGGCCACCACCCACGGCCACGAGGCCGGCTGGGCCCAGCTGCCCGCGGCCCGGCAGCTGCTGCGCCGCATCGGGGAGTCCACGGACACGATCACCTACCTCGGCGAGTACACCCGCTCGCGGATAGCGAGCGCGCTCTCCCCGGGCGCGGCCGGCCGGATGGTCCAGCTGCCGCCCGGGGTCGACGAGAAGACCTTCCACCCCGGCTCCGGCGGCGACGAGGTCCGCGCGCGGCTCGGCCTGACCGACCGCCCGGTGGTGGTGTGCGTCTCCCGGCTGGTCCGGCGCAAGGGGCAGGACACGCTGATCCAGGCGATGCCCCGCATCCTCGCCGCCGAACCGGACACCGTCCTGCTGATCGTCGGCGGCGGCCCCTACGAGCAGGAGCTGCGCCGTCTGGCCCGGGAGACGGGAGTGGCCGGCTCGGTCCGCTTCACCGGCGCCGTGCCCTGGTCCGAGCTGCCCGCCCACTACGGTGCCGGCGACGTCTTCGCCATGCCCTGCCGCACCCGCCGCGGCGGTCTGGACGTGGAGGGTCTCGGCATCGTCTACCTGGAGGCCTCCGCCACCGGCCTGCCGGTCGTCGCGGGCGACTCCGGCGGCGCCCCGGACGCGGTCCTGGACGGGGAGACCGGCTGGGTGGTCCGCGGCGGCGCACCCGCGGAGGCCGCCGACCGCATCGTGGCCCTCCTCCAGGACCCCGAACTGCGCCGCAGGATGGGCGAGCGGGGCCGCCGGTGGGTGGAGGAGAAGTGGCGCTGGGACCTGCTGGCGGAGAACCTGAAGACGCTGCTGTAGGACGACGCGCCCCGAAGGGCGCCGGCTACTTGGCGTACAGGGCCTCGATCTCGTCGGCGTAATCCTTGGCCACGACGTTCCGCTTCAGCTTCAGCGACGGCGTCAGATGCCCGGACTCCTCCGTGAACTGAGCCGGCAGGATCCGGAACTTGCGCACCGACTCCGCCTTCGACACCGCCGCGTTGCCGTCGTCCACGGCCGCCTGGACCGCCGCGAGCAGATCCGGGTCCTCGCGCAGCGCCGCCGCCGTGGCGCCCGCCGGCTTGCCGTGCTCGGCGCACCAACGGCCCAGGAACTCCTCGTCGATGGTGACCAGCGCGCCCACGAACGGCCGCCCGTCGCCCACCACCATGCACTCCGCGACCAGCGCGTGTGCCCGGATCCGGTCCTCGATCACTGCCGGGGCCACGTTCTTGCCGCCCGCCGTGACGATGATCTCCTTCTTCCGGCCGGTGATCCTCAGATAGCCGTCCTCGTCCAGGGTGCCGATGTCCCCGGTGTGGAACCAGCCGTCGGCCAGCGCCTCCGCGGTCGCGCCCGGGTTGTTCCAGTACTCCTTGAACAGGTGCTCGCCGTGCAGCAGCACCTCGCCGTCGTCCGCGATCCGCACCACCGAGCCGGGCAGCGGCTGCCCGACCGTGCCGATCTTCTGCCGGTCCCACGGGTTGAACGCGGTCGCCGCACAGGACTCGGTCAGGCCGTAGCCCTCCAGCACGGAGAAGCCGATGCCGCGGAAGAAGTGCCCGAGCCGCTCGCCCAGCGGGGCCCCGCCGGAGATGGCGTACTCGCCCCGGCCGCCCAGGACCGCGCGCAGCTTGCCGTAGACCAGCTTGTCGAAGATCTTGTGCTTGAGCTTCAGGCCGAACGACGGGCCCGAGGGGCTGTCCAGCGCCTTGCTGTAGGCGATCGCGGTGTCCGCCGCCTTGTCGAAGATCGCGCCCTTGCCGTCCGCCTGCGCCTTGGCCCGGGCCGAGTTGTAGACCTTCTCGAAGACCCGCGGCACGCCGAGGATCAGCGTCGGCCGGAACGCGGCCAGCTCGTCGGTGAGGTTCTTGATGTCCGGGACGCAGCCCAGCTTGATCGGCGCCATCATCGGCGCCACCTGCACCAGCCGCCCGAAGACGTGCGCCAGCGGAAGGAAGAGGAGGACGGAGCACTCACCGGTGCGGAACAGCGGACGCAGCCGCTCCACGACGTTCCCGCACTCGGCGAAGAAGCTGCGGTGGGTGAGCACACAGCCCTTGGGGCGCCCGGTCGTGCCGCTCGTGTACACGATGGTCGCCGGGTCGTCGGCCCGGGCGAGCGAGCTGCGCTCCTCCACCGTCTCGTCCGACACGCCCTGCCCGAGCCGGCCCAGCTCCGCCACGCCCCCGGCCTCGATCTGCCAGACGTGCTTCAGCGCGGGCAGCGACTCGCGCACCGACTCCACGGCCGCCGCGTGGTTGTCCAGTTCGACGACGCAGGCGGTCGCGCCCGAGTCCGCCAGGATCCACTGCACCTGCTCCGGCGAGCTGGTCTCGTACACCGGCACGGTGATCGCGCCCGCGCTCCAGATCGCGAAGTCGAGCAGCGTCCACTCGTACCGCGTCCGGGACATCAGGCCCACCCGGTCGCCCGGCTGCACGCCGGAGGCGATCAGACCCTTGGCGGCGGTGCGCACCTCGGCCAGGAACTCCCGCGCGGACACGTCCCGCCAGGCACCTCCGACCTTGCGGGCGATGACGGCGACGTCGGGGTGCTGCGCGGCGTTTCTGCGGACGATGTCGGTCAGATTCCCGTCCGCAGGGACCTCGTACAAAGCCGGAAGGCTGAACTCGCGCAAGACTGCTGCTCCTCTTAGGGCGCCGGCGCCACGACGTTGTGCGATGCGACGGTGCGGTCCAAGGCTCGGGCAAGTGCCCCGGATCCCCATGCCGGTCGCCTGCGGATTCGCATGACGATTCACATGTTGAAAACCAGAGCACGACTGGACTGCCCGGACGTTACCCGCCGGTATGGCGTCTACGACAGGGGGTCCCGGCGAGATGTTCGCTGCGTCACACACGTGGGCGTTCCTTCGCGCACAGTAGTCCACGGCCGAACCGACCGGCGAGTAACCGCAGGCCGGACCGGCACTGTTCACCTACACCGCACACGCCTACGCTTGATCGTCATGGCATCCACACGCTCCGGCAACCGGCGGACCCGCGTCCACGTGGTCAGCGACGTGCACGGCAACGCCCGTGACCTGGCGCGGGCCGGCGTGGGTGCCGACGCCCTCATCTGCCTGGGCGACCTCATCCTCTTCCTCGACTACGCCGACCACTCGCGCGGCATCTTCCCGGACCTGTTCGGCAAGGAGAACGCCGACCGCATCGTGGAGCTGCGCACCGCCCGCCGCTTCGAGGAGGCCCGTGAGTTCGGCGCCCGGCTGTGGGCCGGCATCGGCACCGACCGGGCCGCGGCCATCGAGAAGGCCGTGCGCAAGCAGTACGCCGAGCTGTTCGCCGCGTTCCCCACCCCGACGTACGCCACCTACGGCAACGTCGACATGCCGCGGCTGTGGCCGGAGTACGCCCGCCCCGGCACCACGGTCCTCGACGGCCAGCGGGTGGAGATCGGCGGCCGGACCTTCGGTTTCGTCGGCGGCGGCCTGCGCACCCCGATGCGCACCCCCTTCGAGATCAGCGACGAGGAGTACGCGGCGAAGATCGAGGCCGTCGGCGAGGTCGACGTGCTGTGCACGCACATCCCGCCGGAGGTGCCCGAACTGGTCTACGACACCGTGGCCCGCCGGTTCGAGCGGGGCAGCCGGGCCCTGCTGGACGCCATCCGCCGCACCAGGCCGCGGTACGCGCTGTTCGGGCATGTGCACCAGCCGCTGGCGCGCCGGATGCGGATCGGCGCCACCGAGTGCGTGAACGTGGGGCACTTCGCCGGCACCGGCAGGCCCTGGGCGCTCGAATGGTGAGGCGCCGGAGGCGCGGTGAAGGCGGCAGGTCGGCGGCGCGGTAGCCTTCACGCTGCACACACGTGCGCAGCCCGGCGCACACAGACCTCTCAAGACGGCCCGCATCTGGAGGAGCCACGGCGATGGCGGAACACACCAGTTCGAGCATCACGATCGAGGCCGCTCCGGCCGACGTCATGGCGGTGATCGCCGACTTCGCGCGCTACCCGGACTGGACCGGCGAGGTGAAGGAGGCGGAGGTCCTCGGCACCGACGCGCAGGGCCGCGCCCAGCAGGTCCGCCTCGTGATGGACGCCGGCGCCATCAAGGACGACCAGACCCTCGCCTACACCTGGACCGGCGACCACGAGGTCTCCTGGACCCTGGTGAAGTCCCAGATGCTCCGCTCCCTCGACGGCTCCTACCTGCTGAAGCCGGCCGGCGCGGGCGGCACCGAGGTCACCTACCGGCTCACCGTCGACGTCAAGATCCCCATGCTGGGCATGATCAAGCGCAAGGCGGAGAAGGTCATCATCGACCGGGCGCTGGCGGGTCTGAAGAAGAGGGTGGAGTCGGGCCGCTAGGGTCCCGCCGCCAGGGTGCCCGCCGCGGGTGCGCCCGGGGAACTCCGGCCGCGCGTCCGCCGTGGCCGGCCGCGCAGCGCACCGCGCCCCTCGGGGCGTCTCCGTTACCGTTCAGCCTCATGCGCACCATCCTGATCACGGGCCCCGGCGGCAGCGGCCGTACCACCATCGCCGCCGCCACCGCGCTCGAAGCCGCCCGCGAGGGACGCCGCACCCTCCTGCTGAGCGCCGACCGCACCGACACCCCCGGCACCGCCCTGGGCACCGCGACAGGACCGGTCCCCACCGAGGTCACCGCGCACCTCACCGCCTGGCGGCCGGACGCGGTCGCCCGCTTCCGCGAGGACCTCACCGCCTTCCAGAGCCGTGCCGCGAACGTCCTCGACCTGCTGGGTGCCGCCCGCCTGGACGCCGAGGAGGTCACCCCGCTGCCCGGCGCGGAGGAACTGTCCTTCCTGCGCGCCCTGCGGGACGCGGCCCTCTCCGAGCGCTACGACCTCCTCGTCGTCGACCTCCCGCCGCTGCCGCAGGCCCTCGCCCTGCTCGGCCTGCCCGAGGAACTGCGCCGCTACCTGCGCCGCCTGCTGCCGCCCGAACGGCAGGCCGCCCGCGCCCTGCGCCCGGTCCTCGGCCGGCTGGCCGGCGTCCCGATGCCCGCCGACTGGCTGTACGAGACGGCGGCCCGCTGGGACGTCGAACTGGCCGCCGTCGAGGCCGTCCTCACCGACCGGGACACCGCCGTACGCCTGGTCGCCGAACCCGGCCCGGCCGGCGCCGACGCCGTCCGCGCCGCGACCCTCGGCCTCGCCCTGCGCGGCCTGCCCACCGAGGCCCTGATCGCCAACCGCGCGCTGCCCGACACCGCCGACGCCTGGCCCGCCCCGCTCCTCGCCCAGCAGCGCAAGGCGCTCGCCGACTGGCAGGAGTCGTACGACGTCCGTCCCGTCCCGCACCTCGGCCGCGACCCGCACGGCCCCGACGACCTCGCGGCCCTCGCCGTACCCGCCGTCAATCCGGCGCGCGCCCCGGTCGAGTGGCCCGTCACCGACCGGATCGCCGAGGACGGCGTACTGGTCTGGCACCTCCCGCTGCCCGGAGCGATACGGGACGAACTGGACCTCGTCCGGCGCGGCGACGAGCTGCTGCTCACCGTGGGCCCCTTCCGCCGGATCGTTCCGCTGCCCTCCGCGCTGCGCCGCTGCACGGTCGCCGGAGCCGGCCTGCGCGACGGCGAGCTGCGCATCCGCTTCGCCCCCGACCCCGGCCTGTGGCCCGCGAAGGGGCGGTGAACGGGCACGCCCGTTCGGGTAACGTCGTAAAGGCGAACCGTAGTCAGGAGCCGCCATGAGCGAAGAGCGCCCCGCACCCGACCCGTCCGAGGAGGAGCAGGCGAGGGCGGCCGACGCCGACGCCTGGGCCACGGCCTGTGCCGAGGACCTCGACGCCGAGCGGGCCCGCCGCCGCGCCGAGCACGGCTCGCCGCCGGGATCGGCGGCCGAGGAGCTGAAGAAACTCGTGGACACGGTGGCCGACAAGCTGTCCGGCCTTCCGTCACCGCTTCTCGGCGGCCTCGCCGGACCCGCCGCCCAGCAGATGGTGCGGCAGGTCGTCCAGCAGGCGAAGGCCGCCGTCGAGCCCGTCATAGACCGCAACCCGGACGTGTTCGACCACCTCGCCGCGGCCGGCGGCGAGCTGCTCGCCGCCTACCGCTCCGCCGTCCAGGCCCAGGAGCAGCGCTGGACCTCCCGTGCGGCCGACCCGGCGGACGACCGCCCGGACCGGCGCGACCCGGGCGAGGGCACCGGTCCGGGGGAACGCATCGACCTGGACTGAAGCCCTCGCACGGCGGGGCCTCGGGTACGGTTGGCCGTAGCGGGGCTCGACCGAAACTGAGGGATTCATGGGACTCACCATCGGCGTCGACATCGGCGGCACGAAGATCGCGGCCGGCGTGGTCGACGAGGAAGGCAACATCCTCTCGACCTTCAAGGTGCCGACCCCCACCACGCCCGAGGCCATCGTGGACGCCATCGCCTCGGCGGTGGAGGGTGCGCGCGCCGGGCACGAGATCGTCGGCGTGGGCATCGGCGCGGCCGGATACGTCAACCGGCAGCGGTCCACGGTGTACTTCGCGCCGAACATCGACTGGCGCAACGAGCCGCTCAAGGAGAAGGTCGAGGCGCGTACCGGCCTCCCGGTCGTGGTCGAGAACGACGCCAACGCCGCCGCCTGGGGCGAGTACAAGTTCGGCGCCGGCAAGGGCCACCGCAACGTCATCTGCATCACGCTCGGCACCGGCCTCGGCGGCGGCATCATCATCGGCAACAAGCTGCGCCGCGGCCACTTCGGCGTGGCCGCCGAGTTCGGCCACATCCGGATGGTCCCGGACGGCCTGCTCTGCGGCTGCGGCTCGCAGGGCTGCTGGGAGCAGTACGCCTCCGGCCGCGCCCTCGTCCGCTACGCCAAGCAGCGCGCCAACGCCACCCCCGAGCGCGCCGAGATCCTGCTGGCGCTCGGCGACGGCACCCCCGACGGCATCGAGGGCAAGCACATCTCCGTGGCCGCCCGCCAGGGCGACCCGGTCGCCGTGGACTCCTACCGCGAGCTGGCCCGCTGGGCCGGCGCCGGCCTCGCCGACCTGGCCTCCCTCTTCGACCCGTCCGCGTTCATCGTCGGCGGCGGCCTCTCCGACGAGGGCGACCTGGTCCTCGACCCGATCCGCAAGTCGTACAAGCGCTGGCTGGTCGGCGCCAACTGGCGCCCGATGGCCGACGTGATCGCGGCGCAGCTGGGCAACAAGGCCGGCATGGTGGGCGCGGCGGACCTGGCGCGGGAGCCCGACCCGGTCATGTAGCGCTCCGGAGGGGCGCGGGAACCGTTCGCGACGGGCGGCTGCCTCGGCGTGGCGCGACCAGCCACGACGAACCGCGAGCCGCCCATGACCCCGCGCCCCGAGCCGCCCGGCGTACATTGATCCACATGGCGCTGCTCCCCAACTCCCGCACCGAGCCCGATGGTTCCGCCGTCCTCCGCGTCCTGAGCTACAACATCCGCTCGATGCGCGACGACACCTCCGCCCTCGCCAGGGTGATCACCGCCTGCGCCCCCGATCTGGTCCTCCTCCAGGAGGCCCCCCGCTTCTTCCGCTGGCGCAAGAAACTCGCCCGTCTCGCCGCGGCCTCCGGCCAGGTGATCCTCACCGGCGGCGCCACGGCCGCGGGACCGGCGATCCTGTGCAGCCTCCGCGCCACCGTCGAGCGCACCGAGGACGTCCTCCTGCCGCTCACCCCCGGCCTCCACCGGCGCGGCTTCGCCACGGCGGTGGTCCGCTTCGGCGGCGCCCGCCTCGGCGTGCTCAGCTGCCACCTGAGCCTCCAGCAGGACGAGCGCTACGACCAGGGCGGCCTGCTCCTGGAGCGCCTCGCCGCGCTCGGCGTGGAACACGCCGTCGCGGGCGGCGACCTCAACGAACGCCCCGAGGGCCGCACCTTCCGCCGCCTCGCCGAGACCCTCCAGGACTGCCGTACGGCCGCTCCCTGGGGCGGCGAGTTCACCTCCACCCCCGCCGACCCCCACCAGCGCATCGACGCCGTCTTCGCCACCCAGGGCATCGAGGTCCTCGGCTGCGGGGTCCCGCTGGACCAGCCGGGCGTCACCCGGGCCGACCTGGCGGCGGCCACGGACCACCTCCCGGTGCTGGCGGCCCTCCGGGTCCCGGCCGCCTGAGAGCCGTCCCGGCAGTCGCTCGGACACGGGGAGGTCCTGGACGAGGCGCAGGCGCGGCCCGGTGCCCGAGGTCCGCCGTCAGACCACCGCCCCGCGCCCGGGGTCGTCGTCCTCGTCGTCGTCGGTCCGCATCCGCGTCACCAGCGTCACGAAGCCGCCGAGGAAGCCGCCGATGCCGAGCGTGGACAGCCACCAGGTCATGTCCCAGCCGAGCAGCACCGCCAGCAGGAGCAGGACGGGACCGCCGATCACCCCGAGCCAGGCGAACTTGGCGGTCGTGTCCGCGGTCGGCAGCGGCGGCGGCTCCGGCGGGACGAAGTGGCCCTCGTCGTCGGCGTCGAAGTCGTCGTCGGACGGCTCGGGCGCCGTGTAGTCGCGCGGGCCGACACCGGGCGCGAAGGCGACCGAGCCGCCCAGCGGCCGGGCGGCCGGCCGGCCCGCGGAGTCCTCCGCGTCGCCCCCGGGGACGCTCTCCGCGTCCGGCACCGGGTCCTTCGCCGCGTCCGGCGCCGCGTCCTTCGCGTCCGGCACCGGGTTCTTCTCCGGCTTCTTCTCCAGCAGCGCGAGATCCTCGACCGACTTGAAGGGCCGGGCGCCGGGCGGGTCCGGCGGCTCCTCGCCGTACCCGGCGACGATGGCCCGCCAGGCGGCGTCCTCGTCGAACGGCACCTCCTGCCGGTCCGGCTCGCGGGCCTCCCGGCCCTCGCGGCCTTCACGGCCTTCACGGCCCTCGCGGTCCTCACGGTCGGAGTCGTGCTCAGCCAACTGCGGCCGTCCCTTCCTCGGCGACACCGGGTGCGAGCCGGCCGATGAAGGCGAGGCTCTCCTCGAAGACCCGGTCCGCATCCTCGTCCAACGTCGCCACGTGGTAGCTGTGTTCCAGCACGATCTCCGTGACGTCCACGGACGACACCCGGCTCAGCACCCGCGCCGAGTCCGCCGCCGGCACGACATGGTCCCGGGCGCTGCGCAGCAGCAGCAACGGCTGGGTGACCTGGGGCAGCTCGCCGTCCAGCCGGCGCAGGAACAGCCGCAGCGAATGCGCCGCGTGCAGCGGCACCCGGTCGTAGCCCAGCTCCGCCGCGCCCTCCTTCGCTATGTCGCTGGCGATGCCCTTCGTCGTCCGCACCAGATGCCGGGCCACCGGAAGGGCGTACGCCGACAGGCCGTGCACCCGGTTCGCCGGGTTGACGACCACCGCGCCCGCGACCCGCTCCCCGTGCCGGGCCGCCAGCCGGAGGGCCAGTGCCCCGCCCATCGACAGGCCCGCGACGAAGACCCGGGAGCAGCGCTCGGTGAGGACGCGCAGCTCGCGGTCGACCGCCGCGTACCAGTCGTGCCAGGTGGTGAGCTGCATGTCCGCCCAGCGGGTGCCGTGGCCGGGCAGCAGCGGCAGGGACACGGTCAGGCCGTGGGCCGCGTGGTGCTCCGCCCAGGGGCGCAGCGACTGGGGCGAGCCGGTGAAGCCGTGGCAGAGGAGGACCCCCACCTCACCGCCCTCATGGCGGTACGGCTCGGCTCCGGGGAGAACTGGCATGTGCTTCACCGTACGCGACCGCACTGACACCGACCAGGGTCGTCGGGCCCATTGACGGTCCTCCGGGTTAAGGTCTCTCCGACGGAAACAGGAGGCACACGGGTGTTGTACGGCACGATGAAGGTCGCCATCGGAGGGCCGCTGAAGGTTGCCTTCAGGCCTTGGGTGGAGGGCCTGGAGAACATCCCGGCCACCGGCCCGGCCATCCTGGCCAGCAACCATCTGTCCTTCTCGGACTCGTTCTTCCTGCCGGCCGTGCTGGACCGCAAGGTCACCTTCATCGCCAAGGCCGAGTACTTCACCACCCCGGGCGTGAAGGGCCGGCTCACCGCGGCCTTCTTCAAGGGCGTCGGCCAGCTCCCGGTGGACCGCTCCGGGGCGCGCGGCGCCGGTGAGGCGGCGATCAAGAGCGGCATAGAGGTGCTGGAGCGCGGCGAGCTGTTCGGCATCTACCCGGAGGGCACCCGCTCGCCGGACGGGCGGCTGTACCGGGGCAAGCCCGGCGGCCTCGCCCGCGTGGCGCTCGCCACCGGCGCGCCGGTGATCCCGGTCGCCATGATCGACACGGAGAAGATCCAGCCGCCCGGCAAGGTCGTGCCGAAGCTGATGCGGCCCGGCATCCGCATCGGCAAGCCCATGGACTTCAGCCGCTACCAGGGCATGGAGCACGACCGGTTCGTGCTGCGCGCCCTGACCGACGAGGTCATGTACGAGATCATGAAGCTCTCCGGCCAGGAGTACGTCGACATGTACGCCACC
>NZ_MUMF01000204.1:0-187 GCF_002155905.1 Streptomyces tricolor
GCGTCCTGGCGGCGCTGCAGCGTCTCCAGGTCGCGGATCGTCATCTGCCGGTGCGTCAGGTTGTAGGTGGTGTTCGTGGTGTTATTCACCACCCGGCGCGCTCCGCCCGCGGCGGCCGTAGCCGCCGAGGCAGCCGAGGAGACGGCCAGCTCGCGCGGGGTCGGCGTGGACACCAGGCCGGCCATGC
>NZ_MUMF01000204.1:225-16356 GCF_002155905.1 Streptomyces tricolor
CCGGCGGCCTTGGCGAGCTTGGCCTGCTCGTTGTTGATGGCCTTGATCTGCGCCGGTGTCGCGGACGCGAGCGACGCCGCGACCGCAGAGCCCTGCTCAACTCCGGCCTGGGCGATCTGCTGGAGCAGGTCCGAGCGGACGCCCTTCTTCTTCAGCGCCGCGAGGTTCTTCGCGAACAGCTCGGCGGCCTTCCTGCCCCGCTGAAGGCGGGCCAGGATCCCCTCCGGGGACTGCGAGCCGGACTGCCCGGTGATGTTCGCCGCGTCGAGGATGCCCTTCCGTACGTCCGCGGCCAGCTTGTCCCGGGCAGCGACCTGGTCGGCGAGCTTCTTCTGCGCGTCCTTCAGCCGCGCGGCCACCCTCTCCTCGTCCCGGGCGAGACGGAGGAGCTGCTTGGTGCCGGCCGAGACGATGCCGAGCGCCCTCGTCCGGGCCCGGCCGGGCTTCAGCCCGTCGGCGATGATGTCGGCGAGCTTGCCCGAGGCGGCCTTGACCTGCTTCTCCGAGCCGGTCAGCCCCTCGATCAGACCGCGCGCGATCCACCGGCCCTGAGCGGCGGTCACCCGGCTCGGGCTGTGGATCCCCAAGGCCTTGGCGATCGGGCCGGGGATCGCCGACTTCGCCCAGCTGATCAGCTGCGACTTGAGCCAGCTGCCCATGGACTTGATGCCGTTCCACAGGCCCTGCACGACTGCAGCACCTTTGGAGACCAGCAGCCCGCCCAGGTTGCCGATCGCCTTCGAGATCCGCCCCGGCAGGCCGACCATGTAAGCCACCAGCGCGAGGGCCTTCGCCACCGCCGCGGCCCGCATGCTGCCGAACGCGGATGACGCGCGGCCGACGAGGACCGGGCCGAGGGCGGCGAGCGCCGAGCCGGTGCGGCCAGGCAGACCAGCCAGCCACGCCAGCAGCGCGGCCAGCTTGGCCACCGCCCAGTCCTTGGCCTGACCGAAGTAGCCGCTCACCTGGCCGGGGATCTGTCCCAGACCGGAGATCGTGTTGAGGACGCTGTCCTTCGCCGACGAGACCTTGCCGACGACCCAGTCCCAGGCGGCGAGCGTCCCGCCTCTGACCTCGTCCCAGTAGCCGAGGACCAGCACAACCAGGGCGCCGATCGCGAGGCCGATCCAGCCGATCGGGCCGAGCGCCATCACCCAGGCCGCGGCCATCCGGCCGCCCGCGATCAGCGCCTGCACGCCCAGGGTGACGATCACCGGCAGGAGCACGGCGCCGATCACCACGGCGGCGGCCTTGACCTCGCCCTCGTGGCCCTGGAGGAAGCTGTAGAAGCCCATCAGGCCGGGGATCACGGTGGTGCCGAGGAAGTCCACGACGCCCTGCTGCATGCCGCGTTTGAACTGCTCGACCTTGGCGCCGGCGTTGTCCCGCAGGCTGTCGCCCATCCGGTCCGCGGCGCCGCCGACCTGCCCGAGGGTGTCGGTCGCCTTGGACGGGTCGAGCGAGAAGAGAGCCCTTTGGACGTCCTCCGACTTCGTGCCGAACAGGGCAAGAGCGATCGCCTGCCGGTCGCTCTCGCTTCCCACCCCGCGCAGCCCATCGAAGACCTTGTCCAGAGCAGCTCGCGCCTTGGGGCCGCCTTCTGAGAAGGCCTTCTGCATGTCCGCGCCGTTGAGGCCGATCTTCTTGAACGCCTCATCGACGGTTTTGCCGCCGCCTTGGGTGATCAGGACGAGTTCCTTCAGCGAGTCGGCAACTACGTCGGTGTCTCTGGCACCGGCCTTCAGCCCCTGGCTGAGCAGGCCCGTTGCCGTGGTGCCGTCAATGCCCAACTGCCGGAAGATCGTGCTGTACTCGTTGAACGTGTCCACGATGTCGTCCGCACGCGGACCCATCTGCTGAAGGCCTGCGGTGAGCGCGTCGACCGCCTCCCGCCCGTCCTTCGCGAGACCTGTCTTGATCATCTGTCCGACGGCGTTCGCAGTCTGCCCGAGATCCAGCTCGAACGTGGTGGCGAGGTCGGCGACGTTCGTGGCGATGGACTTGAGCTGCGCGTTCGTGGCGTCCTGCGGAGCGATACCCGCCCGCATGACCGCGCTGATCGCATCTGCGGCAGTCTGGAAGTCGGCGGTGACCGCGTCCGCGTACAGCTCGCCCGCGAGCTTGCCGTATCGCTGGGCTTCGGTGGGCGTCTTGCCGAGCTGGGCCGCGAGCCTCCCGGTGATCTGGCCCTGCTCGATGGCCTGAGTGAGGCCCTGCATCAGGGCCGCGCCGATGACGCCGCCGATGATGAGTCCCTTGACCTGCTCCAGGCCGCCTTCCAGCGCGCTGGCGGCCTCGTCCCCGCCTTCTTCCGCGCCGTCCGTCGCGCCATCGCCGACGTCGTCGCCGATCCGGCGGCCGGCCGCGACGAACCTGCCGCGGGCGTCTCGCAGGCGGCCGTCGGCGCTGCGGACGATGCCGTCGCCGAGCTGCTCGCCGGCCTGTCGACCGGCGCGGTCGGCGTCGTCGCCCATGCGCTGGCCGGTCTGCCGCATCGCGTCCTCGGCGCGGCGCAGCGCGGGGTCCACCGCACGGTCGTCCACGCTGAGGATGGCGTTCAGCTCACCCACGGTCAGCGCCACGGCCGCTCACCTCCTGGCAGGTTGGGACGGATCGGGAGGCGGAGCGAAGTGACGCGCGAGACGGGACTCGGCGGAGAGCAGGCCGAGGATGCGGATCCGGAGCCAGCGCCAGGTGCGCTGCTGGAGGACGCCGGAGTCGACGTCGATGCCGTACACCTCGTGCAGGTCCGCCTCGATCAGCGCCCACTGGGCCAGGAGGCGGTCCCAGGTCAGGTCTGCGGGCGCCTCCGCTTTGCCCTTCTGCGGGGCTGGGATGCCGCCCTCGTACCACTCGTAGAGGCCGGTGACGGGGTCGTACTCGCCGCAGCCGACGCCGAGGAGTCGCGCGACGCCTGCCGACGCTCCGCCCTGTTTCTCGGTGCTTTTCCCGGCTGCTGGCCCGTCTTCCAGAACTGACGCGCGGTGTCGGCATCGGTGGTCACCCAGAACATGGCGGTCAGGGCCACGTGCTTGAAGGCGCCCCACTTCAGCTCGGTGCGCAGCTTCTCGTAGGCGCTGCCGAGACACATCCGGTACAGGTCCAGCTCCTCCTCGTCGCCGAGGACCGGGGCATCCGGCGCCTTCCCGCCGGCGGCGAGCCGGGCCGCCAGCGACGTGATCCGCTCGATCCGCAGGCCGTCCTCGGCCGACGGCTCCTCGATCCGGTAGACACGCACCTGCCCGTCCCGGCCACGCACGGGCAGCTCCAGGTACTCATCGAGGAAGGCGTCGAGCGTCTCGAAGGTGTTGCCGCCGCTCATGCGGCGACCGGGTTGGTGATGAGCTGGAGCGGGCCGGTGCCGGTCAGGGTCAGCTCGACCTGGTCCAGGGCGGTGTACTCGCCGCCGGACGGCGCCCAGGTGACCAGCGCGGTGCCCTCGTACGCCTCCGGGAGCCCGTTGCGGTCGAAGTAGCGGACGTGGATCTCGCTGGCACTGCCAGAGGAGAAAGCCGCGAGCCGGATCGCCTCGTGGGTGGGGTGGTACACCTTTGTCTGGTCGTTGACCTTGCGGTTGATCGTGACGCCCAGTTCCCAGCTCTGGCCCGTCTTGGTGTTCTCGGCCCAGCCTTCGGAGTCGTAGCTGCTGGAGTCCTCGATGTTCGGCTCGGCGGCCGGCGTGAAGCTGGTGATGCCGGGCACCAGCTGCCAGTCGCTGCCGTCCTTCGCGCTGGACATGTCGATCTCCAGCCGCCAGCGGCGGGCGAGAGCCGTGATGGGCGTGGGGGTGGACATGGCGTCCTCCTAGTCGTTCAGGTAGGGCCCGGACCGCACGGTCCGGAGGTAGTAGTTCGCGGTCAGCTCCATGCGGCCCCGGTCGTCCTGGCCGATCCACGCCTGCGACTGCCGCCACGACAGGGCCACGTGGACGCCCGCGACCTGGTAGTGCTGCCGGTTGTGCAGTGCCGAGAAGACGTCGGCGGCGAGCTGCACCAGGTCGGTCGGGTCCGTGCCCGCGCGCATGCGCACCTGGATCCCGGTGATTGCGTCCGTGGTGTCGTCGTCGGCGACCGGGTACGGCGTCAGGCCGACGATCCGGTCCGGGCCGTCCGGCACCCGGCCGAGCACGATGCCCGTACCGTCGGCCGGTAGGACGTCATCGGGCGCGTAGGTGCCGATGCCCTCGGTGGCCAAGAGCACGGCGATGCCCTGGAGAAGGTCGACGTCGTGGGTGCTGCTCACCGCGAGGCCCGCCGGATCTCTGCGGCGAGGATGGCGGCCACCTCAGCGCGGGCGGCGTTGAGCGGCCCTTCCAGGTACTTGGCCTGCCGGCCGGGCGCGTGCCTGTAGTCGAGCCGCTCGTGCTGGACGACGGCGTACGGGGTGTCGTAGCTGACCATCGCGGTCAACGACGGCGGATCGACGCTCGCCGTCCCGGACCGCTGAAGCGCCGCCTCGTCCAGCGGCACTACCTGGTCCGCCTCGGCCAGGACGTGCTCCGCGGCGAGGTACAGCCCGCGAGCGGCCCCTTGACGCAGCTCGCGTGTCGCAGGCCCGGAGTCGAAGCGGAGTCGGAAGCTCTGCGGCACGGCGGCCCCCTATTCGAGTTGGATCTCCACGTGGTCAGGGGTGGGCAGGCCGGCGCCGTCCCGCTGCTTGGTCTGGATGACCTTGGTGACCCGGCCGCCGGGCAGCGTCACCCGCGAGAACGCCGGCGCGGTCGTGCCCGGGTCGGCGTACGCGGTCGACGTCGAGGTGACGTCCTCGCCGCCCGGGGAACGCACGCCGCGGGTCTGCTCGTCCAGGAAGCACCGCACGACCACAGGAGGCCCGTACGAGGGTCCCTTGCTGGTGTCGCCCAGGTACGGCTCGACGGTGATCCGGTGGCGCATCAGGAAGCGCGGAATCAGCACGACGTGGTCACCGCGCCCATACGGAAGATGTCCGGAGTCAGGTCCGGGCTGAGCAGCGCGTCCCAGGCTTCCGGCGCGAGCTGCCGGGCCGGGGCGTCTCCTCCGGACACCGCCGTCACTGAGCGGCCGAGCTGGACGGAGCCGATGGCGATCGAGCCCCAGCCGACCGCGTCCGCGCCGGACGGTTCGCCGACGTGGTCCCACCAGCTGACCTGGGCACAGACAGCGTCCCGGAACGCAGCGACGACCAGCGGGTGGGTCGGCGAACCCGCCGGGTCGACGTCGTACTGGCAGTACCGCAGGACCAGCCGCTCCAGCATCCGCGACGCCGTACCCAGTCGGCTGCCGGTGCCGGCCGGCGCCGGGGACGTCCCGGTGTACTCCTCGTACTGTGCGACCGTCGCGTAGACGCGGCTTGCCATGGGCTGGTCCTCCTCTGCGGTGGCCTGCTACGCGGAGGTCCCCACGATGCAGATGTCGTACGTGACCGTGCTGCCACCGCCCGAGTTGGCCAGGCGGAGGACGTCGCCGGTGGACGCGGTCACGCTGTAGGCCGTGGCGTCCGCCGACCCGGCGATGGCGGCGAACACTGCGCCGGGCCGCAGGGTGAGCGTGCCGGTGGCGTTCAGGAGTGTGGCCCAGGCGTTGCTGGCCGGATTGCCGATCACGACGTTGTTCGTGTTCCCCACGTCGGCCGCGATGACCAGGCCCTTGATCTTGGCGTAGGTGATCGTGCCGCCGAAGGCGTCGGTGAGCACGCCGGCCAGGTCGAGGTCGTCCGTGCCGTTCGCCGCGATGGTCCGGCGCGCGGTGTACGCCTTGTCGGCCTTCCCGGCCCCGGTGCCTGAGGCGAGCGTCACCGCCCGCGAGAGGCCGGCCGGGAGCCGGGCCGTGCCGAGTCCGGATGGGCCGGTCAGCTCGGTGAACGCGCTGACGGCGAGAGTGCTGGAGAGCCCCATCAGCTACGCCTCCTCGCCGCCGTACTTGGCGATGAGCAGCTCCTTGGTGAGCTGCGGGATCTCCTGCCGCTCCTCGTCGGACACCGCCCGCTTCAGGGCGTACTCCACCCACTCGCCCTTGGACGCCGACTTGGCCGGCGGATCACCGGCCTCCTCCTGCTGCTCCTCGGCCTTCGCCTGCTCCTGGGCGCGAGGACTGGCCGGGTCGGTCGGGGCGGTTCCCGGCGAGGCCTGCGGCCGCGACAGGACGCCATCGGGGCGGGCCGGGCCGGGCGTCTCGTCGTCGCGGAGGCGTTCCCAGTTCGCGAGCGCGTCCAGTCGGGCGTCCTCGGTGTCCCGCTCGACCACGTCGCCGGTGTTCTCGTTGCGGTAGCGGATCATGCCTGGTCAGCTCCCTTGATCAGGACGGCCCTGTTTGCGTCGAGGGTCTTGGTGCCGTACAGGCAGTCGACGGAGACGACGGTCTGCTTGTACTTGATGTCGTAGTCGTAGACCACGCGCAGCGCGAACCCCTCGAAGTCCATGATCGCGGCGTCCTGCGCGCCCGGCGGGATCTCCAGCGTCCGAGTGACCAGCGCGAACGCGGTGCGGTGGAACGCGACGTCCACCTCGGTGGTCGGCTGGCCGGTAGTCGGGTTGGCCGCCGGTCCGGCGATGTTCTGCGACATGTACGGGTCGAATCCGGAGGCCTGCGCGCCGAACTGCGCCTGGGTCAGCCCCACCGTGGAGCCGCGCTCGTTCGCCGCGCGCCAGATCTTCTCGGCCATCCAGCGGGCCTTGGTGCGCGGGCCCACGACGACGCGCCGCTCGTCCTGCGGGACGTTCTTGGTGTCGAGGATCGCGCCGGCCTCGATGAGGACGCGGGAGTCCGACCACGGGTAGTGCCCGTCGGTGTAGTTGTGGTTCTCGCCGTCCGCGTTCTCAGCGACCGCGCCCACTTCTTGGGTGATGTCGTCGCGCAGGGCGAGGAGGTCGCGATCGATCTTCTCGCTAATGGCCTTCATCATCGGGTCCAGCAGCTGCACGCCGAAGTCGTTGATCTCCAGGGTGAGCTGCTCCGTCGTGACCGGGACGCTGACGTCGGCGAAGTGGTTCAGCGTGACGGGAATGCCGGTCTCGGTCGCGTTCTGCGTGACGATGCCGGTGGCCCGGTTGAACTCGTTGGCCGTGAACACCGCGGGCTTGCGCACCGTGATGGTGTCGCCCTGCCGGCCCTGGAAGTCGGGCTCGAAGTCGCGGTGCACGAGCTGCGCCATGGTGGTCGTCTCGTACAGCGTGGCGAGCGCCCTCGTGGCGATCTGGTCGGGGGTGAGGAAGGTGTTGGCCACAAGGGCCTCCCATCAGGTTCGGAGGCTCAGCGGCGTCCCTTGCGGTACGCCTCGCGCTGCGCCTCGATGGTGTTCTTCGACTTGGGCTTCTCCGAGCTGCCGGAGAAGTCGCCGCTGCTGCGCGGAGGCGCGCTCGCGGCCTTGAGCTTGGGGTTGTCTGCGACCGCGGCCTTGATGGCGGCGGTGACCTTCTTCGTGAACTCCTCGTCGGTCGGATCGAGGTCGGCGATGGAACGCAGGAACGCCCGGGAGTCGGTGAGCGCCTCGGGGTCCGCGCCGTGCTTGGACGCGCCCCGGTACACCGCCAGCTCGATCGCCGTCTCCCGGTGAGCGGCCGTGGCCTTCTCGATCTGCGTGGTGAGCGCGGCCGGGTCCGGCGGGGTGTCCTTGTCGTCCTTGATCAGGCCGAGTGCCTTGCCCAGCTCCTGCACGATCTGCGTGCGCGCCTCGTCGGCGGCGGCCTTCTTCGCGTTGGTGCGGGCCTTCGCGGCGTCCGCGTTCGCCGTCTTCAGCTCCTTCCGGAGCCGGGCGATCGTGGCGGCCGGGTCCTCCTCGGCGTCCTTCTTCGCGGGCGGCTTCGGCTTGGGCTTGTCGTCCTTGGCCCCGTCGTCGCCCTGGCCGTCGTCGCCGGTCCCGTCGGCAGCGTCGTCACCAGTGTCGGAGTCGTCCGTGCCGCCGTCGTCACCGCTGTCGCCGCTGTCGGATCCGGAGTCGCCTCCGTCCCCGCCGTCGGCGTACAGATACGGGTCGAAAGGGCCCGTGGCGTACGGATGTGCCCAGCCAGCGCGGGCCAGCCTGGGAACAGTTCGCTTCTGCATGTGTGCACTCCTGGTGCGCATCGGAAAGGCCCGCGCCTGGCGGACCGGAAATCGGTACGAGCGCCCGCGCCTGGCGGGAGATCGTTTAACGTGCCGCTATGGGAGTTCAGGTGAAGTTCAACAGCGACAAGATCGACGAAGACGGCCGCTTCGAGGACGGTGAGGGGCGGGAATACCGCTACTCCGTCGGTGACAACGGCGCGCTTCTCATATGGGAGAAGGAGGCTGGCGGCTACATCGACAAGAAGGCCGAGCCGTTCGTGACCTACGGACCGGCTGCCTGGTTTAGCGTCGTCGGCGACGCCAAGTCCAGCCAGGACAATCCGCCTGCGAGGGTCCGCGGGCTCTAGCGGGCCGTCGTGAGCTGCTCGCGGTGCGACTTGCGCGGCAGGCTCGTGTCCGCGACCAGCTCACGAATCCGCGCCTGGTACGCGCGCACCCGCGCACGGGCGGCCGTACGCGCGGCGTTGTCCATCGCTGCGGCCTCCCGCCGCTTCCACCGCCGGATCTGCCGCTCCATGTACCGCTGCTTCTGCGTGTTCTCATAGGTGCCGCGTGACGGCTGCTGCTCCGGGATCCGGGACACACCGGGCCGGTAGGCGCTCACGCTGTGGCGGCAGTTCGGATGCATCAGCCCCGCCGCCCGTGCCTCCGGCAGTGATCCCGCCACGCGGACCGTGACCATGCGGCCGTCCTCGGCGGCGTGTTCGACCTGGACCTCGCGCCCGCCAGGCGCGCCGGTGCGAGCGAGGATCTTCCGCTCCCACGGCCGGCACAACGGGCACTCCTCCGGAGCCTGCGACACGATCACCAGGTCCACCCCGGCCGCGCCGAGCCGATCCGTGTGGGCCTCGATCGCGGCCCGGCCGAGGACCGACCGCATGGCCATCTCGACGTACGACCGCATCTCCCAAGCCCGGCCGGTCCGGTCGATGAACCCGGTGATTCCCCGGTTCGCGAACTCGTCCAGCGCGGACTGCGCGGCCTGCCGGCGGGTCTGAGCCCCCAGGGCTGGCCCGGCCGCCGCGCGGGCGACGACGGCCCGGTACGCGTCCAGCGTGGTGCGCAGGATCCGCAGGTAGACGGGCCCCGTGTCGT
Source organism: Streptomyces tricolor (assembly GCF_002155905.1). Classification (GTDB taxonomy): domain Bacteria; phylum Actinomycetota; class Actinomycetes; order Streptomycetales; family Streptomycetaceae; genus Streptomyces; species Streptomyces tricolor. The sequence continues at coordinate 9,342 of NZ_MUMF01000204.1, forward strand.
CCACGGCGGCCCGAGCGAGCCGGTCCACGACCGGCGCAGTCGGAACGACCTCCACAGCCCTCAGGGTCTGAGCTGCTCCCAGCGCGCCGAGTTCCGCGACGGCCGCCTGCTGCCCGCGGTCGTACGCCTCCGCGACGGCCTGGTGGATCGCGCCGGTGGCATCGGCCTGGAGAGCAGCGATGACCGCCTCGATGGCGGTCTGGAGATTGCCGACCGCGGCGAGCTTCATCTGCACCCAGGCGGGCGAGTCGATGCCCTCCGCCAGGGCCTGGCGGATCCGCTCGATGAGGACGCCTTCGGCGGCCTCGTACAAGTCGGCGACGGCGGCGGCCAAGTCCTCGGCGAGGGCCGGGGAGACGGGCACGGCCGATCACCCCCCTACGGCAGCGCGCCGGTCTGCATCGGGTCCGGCACGGCAGTGCCGTTCTCCTGCTGGATCCGCGCGACTTCGGCTTGCACCTGGGTGTCGTCCCACTCGGGGTGCGCCATACGCACGAGGGTGTCCGTCGATGCGGCCTGCGCCCGGCGCAGGACGTCGACGGTGTTCGCCAGCGACAGCGGATCCTCCTGGACGGAGTCCTCGAACTCCACCGTCGGCCGCTGCGGCACCACGTTGCTGCCGAACACCTCCCGGTCCACCGCCAGCAGCGCCTCGATGACGTGCGCCAGCGCCGGCCGCCACCGCAGCACCTTTCGGCCGCGCGTCGTCATCGACCGGCGCTCCCGGGCGTTGACCTCGGTGGCCGTCACAGCGACGTCGCCACCGATGCCGAAGGTCTGGCCCGAGTAGCCGGCAGACCGAAGGATCTGGTTCACCAGGTCCTCGGCCGTGTCCCGGTGCTCCTGCACCCTGATGGCGAACTGGACCGCGGTGAGCTGGCTGCTGGCGTCGGCACGGGCCAGCATGTCCAGCCCGGCAAAGACCTCCTGGTCAGGGTTCCACGATGCGCCGCGCCCGGGTCCGTGGGACTGGAGGTAGGCGTTCGGTGTGATGACGCGGCCCTTGCCGATGCGGATGTCCCGCATCCAGCTGGAGTAGGTCTCGTCCAGGGCGTCCATGAGCGGCTCGACGCCGTCGAGGTCGCTGCGGCCGAGGTCCTGGAGACGCGGCTTGGAGCGCCAGCGGCGGGAGGACTGGTTCGGGATGTAAGCGACGTCGAGGCCGGCGTACCCGGTGGGGATCGCACCGTCCTCGTTGACGTCGGCGGCGAAGGGCGCGGTAGCCGGGTTGTCCTCAAGCGGCACGGGCCGACCGAGGTTGTCCTTGGTGCCCTGGTAGAGGCCGTGCAGGATGACCCCAGGCTCGTGCCGTTCCAGGTGCCGCCAGACCTGGCCGTCTGCCTCGCCGACGATGCGCCAGAAGGTGACGGCGGCGAGCCTGCTCCATCGGAACTCGGGGATGGCGCGGTCGGCGTGGACGGCGTCGATCCATGGTCGGTCAGCGATGTCGGTGTCGTAGACGGGCCGGAGGTATACGCCGCCGAGCGCGGCGCCGACTTCGGCGGCGGTTTGCAGGGTGGCGAGCAGGCCGTCGTCGGTCAGCTGGTCCAACCGGTCCTGGGTGTCCTTGTCGTCCACGACGAACATGGGCGGCTCGCTGAACAGTAGGTCGGCTGAGCCGCCGCACAGGTCCCCGGCGAGCGGCACATGCAGCTTCGTGCGCCGTTCGCCGGGCGCCGTGGGTGTACCCCACCACCAGCGAGCGATCCGGCCGACCACACCGCCGGCGAACTGAAGCCGTTTCGGGTCGGGGCCGCCGCCGGTGCTGCCCCCGTACAGCTGCTCCAGGCGGTCAGGATCGCCGGACCACCAGGTGTCCCAGGTGTGCATGGCGTCCAAGGCCGGGGCGAGGTATGGGGGCGGCCAGGCGATGTCACCCGTGGGCAGCGGCATCCGGCACCTCCTCGTCGTCCGTGGGCAGGCTGTCCAGTCCGTCGGCGGATGCCCGCAGCACAGCGGCCACGGCCGACCTGATGTCGACCTCCGTGTCCTTGCCTACTTCGACCTCCACCCACCCGACTTCGAGGGGCTCGGCGTTGCTGCCGACTTGGAGGTAGACGGGCAGGCGCACGATCGGACCGGTCATGCGGCCACCTCCAGTCTGGTCGGCATGTGCGGCCGCCACAGGGCCTCGGTCGTCCGCACCCCATACCGGAGCGCGTCACAGCTGTGGTCGTCCTGCTTGATGGGCTTGTCCTCACCGCGTTCCGCGGCGTCGTCGTCCCAGGAGTAGCCCGGGATTTCCTCGATCAGGCCAGTGGCCGACGGGTGGATGCGCAGCCGGTCCCCGGCGAGCAGGCTGGAGACCGTGCGGATCCCGTCCACGACCGAGTTGTCCGCAGCCGTCACTCCGGACACGCCATCGCGGTGCAGCTGCTCGATGTACGACGCGGCCGACGGGTCGACAATCGTCCACTCCGGCTGCACACCCACGACGTTCGTGGTCGGCTGCGGCACGGCAGCCAGCCAGCGGCGCCGCGCCAGGCTGTACTCGGCGTCGGTCATCTTGCGCCGTTCAGCGCGCGAGTCCCAACGGTACTCCGACACCACGTACAGCCGCTGGTCGGAACCGAGGCCGAGCAGCAGGTCGGCATACGGGTTGGTCGTGCCGTAGTCGATCGCGTCGCACAGCCAGCGGTCGATCCGCGGGAGGTCTGCGGTGATGTGCCGCTCCGGGTCGAACGCCTCGTAGATCGCGCCCTCGGCTTGCACCCAGTGTCCGAGGATGTTCCGCCGGTAGAAGAGCCCGGTGTAGGTGGTCTTCAGGAAGGCTACGTATTGCGGGTCGAGGTACGGGTTGTCGTCCAGGGTGAAGTGCCACGAGCGCAGCCCGGTCTCGGCCGGCCGCTTCAGGTACTCCTTGCGGAACCAGTGCGCGGGGTTGTCCGGGTTCGTCGTGGTGAACACCCGTGCACCGGTGACGGAGCAACGGGCGAGGAGCTGGTCAAAGAACGTCTTCGGCAGCGTCGTCGCCTCGTCCACGTAGGCGCCCGAGCAGGTCATACCGCGGACCTTCGGCTCGGCCTTCGCGTCGTTCGCGCCGAGGACATGCACGACGCGGCCCATGATGTAGGCGATCGGTGCACCCGGGTTGTACTTGATCTGCTTGGAGAGCTTTCCGAAGATCTCCGGGTTGGTCAGCGGCTGGATCACGTTGCGGTACAGCGAGTCGCGGGTGCGGCCCACCATCACCAGTTCGCCGCCGGTCGGGGCGTCCGCGACGAACGCGAGCCAGCAGATCAGCGAAGCGATCGTCTTCCCGGAACGGACGCTGCCCTCCCACGCATTGATGCGTGCCGTCGCCTCGACCACCGAGATGATCTGCTTTCGGGACAGCGGCAGCGCATCAAGGAGACTCACCCTCCGCCTCCCCGTTGGCGGCCTCCTCGGTGACGGCCTGGTCGTACGCCGCTTTCAGGCCGACCATCAGCTGGCCGAGCATCGAGCGCGCGTCCTCGGCGCCGGAGTCCTCGGCCGGCGGTACGAGCTTCAGAGACTTCTCCAGAGCGATGCCGGCCGCGGCCATCAGGTTCTTCTTGTCGATCGCGGGCGGCTCGTCCACGTGCTCGTAGGCGTACGTGTTCTCCTTGCCGCCGAAGTTGTAGATGACGGCGGGTTCCCACATGGACTGGGTGAGCTTGAGGGCGTCCAGGTGGAGGTCGATCGCGGTCTCGGCGCGCAGTGCGGCGAGCTGGGCGACGCGGTGCCGGGTGGCTTCCTCGGTCATCGTGACGTCGAAGACGAGGCCGAGTTCGGCGGCGATCACACTGACGGTGCGGGGGCCGCGGCCCATCTCGCGGGCGATGGCGTTGCGGCCGAGGCCCTGGGCGTGGAGGCGCCGGACCTCGTCGTAGTCAGCTTCGGTGACGGGCCGCTGGTCCTTGCGGAGACCGTTCTTGCGGGGCGGGTTGGGCACGGCTGCCTCCTCCCGGACATGCGAAGGCCCGGCCGTCGTGGGCCGGGCCTGGTGCGGTACGGGTCAGACCTTGCAGAAGCCGAGGCCCTTCAGCGCCTCGTTGATCTGCTTGCCCTGCGCCTCGGTGGTGGTGACGTCCTTGTACGTGAAGCGCTGAGCTGCGGACCAATCCGCCTTGCTGCTGCCGCCGTTGATGGCGGAGCACTGGTTGCGTGCGGCGTCGATGGCCTTGTCCTCGTACTTCACGATGTCCGGGTTCGCCGCAGCGAGGGCCCGGAGCAGCTCCTCGCGCGTGGCGCCGGTCGGCTTCGGCGGGATGCCGGCGGCCTGCTCGGCAGCGCTCCAGTCGGGACTGGGTGTCTTCGAGGCCTTCGGACTCGGGGCGCTCTCAGTGCTGGAGTCGCTGCTTGACGAGCAGGCGGTGAGCGCGAGCGCGGAAGCCGCGGTGATGACGGCGGCGGTGATGCGGATGTTCATGTCCCCCCTAGGACCTATGTGGCTGAGGGGACATCATGCCGGACGCTTCACGTCTGTTTCCGGGCATGCCAGATCTGCGGCCCATAGTGAGGCATGATCGGCTTCAACGTCAAGCTGGGTTGAGGTTGTCGCGCGGGCGGCAGGCCTGGGGGGTTGGCGTCGCCGTTAGGGCCGTTCGGTGCAAGGCGACGGCCCCGCCCGGACGAGCCGGAGCGGGGCCGCTGTACGTCTGCGCGGCAGCCATACGGGGGAGGCGGGGTCGTACTCCACAACCCCCGCCCGGAAGACCGGGCCGCACGGCTGCCGCTGGCCGAAACGCTACGCCCCACATGGCGCGAATGTCACTACCGCGTACGCGATCAAACCCCCTGCTCCGTGACGTCGGTGATCTCCACAGACACCTTCGTACCCGCCGAAGCCGTACTGATCATTGACGGCCGGTAGTTCAAGCTGGTCTGGTTCGACAGCTCAGCCGTCTCGATGACCGGGCCAGACTCGTCGCCGCGAATCTCGTAGGTGATCTCGTACACGGCGTCCGGGTCGATGCTGCCACTATCACCCACGAGGGTCAGCGTCGGCTCGACCGTCATGTTGCAGCCCGCCGACCCGAAGCACTGCCGCTTGGTGGTGCGCAACGAGATCGTGAAGTTGGCCGCCGTCACCTCGGCGTACGTCGGCTCCGGGTCCTCCTCGGTGGCAGTCGCCGCTTCCTCGGCCGGGGTGCTCGTTGTCGCGGTGGCCGTCGGCTTGCTGTCGTCATTGCTGGACTGCACGACCACGACGCCAGTGCCGATGACAGCCGCGATGACGGCAGCTGCTGAGCCGATGATGACGAGGTGGGTTCGGGACTTCTTCGGTGCCGGCGGCGGGGGCGGCGGGAAGCTCGGGGTCGGCGGTGTGGGCGTGGTGTCGCTCATGGGTCCCCCCCAGGGATCGTGCGGTGTGTGGGCATCATGCGTGTGCGCGTACTCGGTGTGAGGTGGGTGTGGTCAACCTGTGACCCAAATGAGTGGCCCCGCCGTCGACGGGGGGCGACAGCGGGGCGCAGCACCCAGTGTGGCAGGGCGTCAGCTCTCCTGCTCGTCCTTCGGCGTACCCGGCACGGGCCGCTCCTCCTGCGGGTAGTAGCCGCCGCGGGACGCCTGGTAGACGGTCTCGTGGCCCTGCAGACGCGGGTCGTCGGGCTCGATCGGCTACTTGAATCCGAGTGCCATGATGGCGGTCTCCTATCTCGTGTTCGGGATGGGTGGACCGGGGCGGCCGGCTAGCTGCCAGGCGGACGGCCGCCCCGGGTTCTAGGGGGGTCAGGCGCCGCGCTGGCGGCGCATCTCGGCGGTGATGTCCTGCTCGGTGGCTCCGAGGCCGTAGGCGCGGGTCATCGCCCGCGTCACCTGCTTCGGATCGGTGAGGCAGTCCGGGCCGCCGTGCGCGAGCACCTCGCGGGCGGCTTCCTCGATCGCGGCCTGCTTGTCCATGTCGGTTCCTCTTTTAGGTGGCCCGAGGCGGGCGCCCGGGGGGGTTTCATGCGCGGACGGTGCCGCGGCGGCGGTGGGTGTCGGCGAGGTCGTAGACGATCAGCCCGCCATCGGTGCGCACTACACGCACCCCCTTCTCGGGCCCCTCCTCGTCGGTGTCGTCGTCGTTGTCGTCGGCGGGCTGACCTGCACCGACGACACCCGGGAAGGGGTCGGCCGGGGGCGGGGAGGGGACCTCGTCCCAGCGGAGCCCGGCCGACGCCGACCGGCCGGCCATCCGCACGTCCTTGACCGCCCACCCCATCCGACGGGCCGCGGCGCGCACCGCGTCGGTGGTGGTGCCGAGGTGGTCGGCGAGGGGCTTCAGCTGGGCGTGCGGGGTGCCGATGTCCCGGACCGCGGCGACGAGTGCGACGGGGGAGACGGGCGGCGGCCCGGCCGGGGCCTGCTCGACGGCCGGCTGCGGCTGCTCCCCTTCGGCCGGCGGTTCCTCGTCCGGGGCGGCGTCGGCGGGCTCCAGCTGCGGCTGCTTCGGTGTCCAGTCCGCTCGGCCGGCGCGGTAGGCCGCCACCGTCCAGACGACGGTGCAGGCGGTCAGCAGCCACCACCAGGCGCCTGACTCGATCCGGCCGTACGCCCACCCGCCCAGGCGGACGCCGACCTTGCGGAGGATCCAGACGCCGGCGGCCAGCAGCGCCAGGCGGAGCGCCTTGTCGAACCCCGAGGCCTCCCCCACCCACGCCCGGGCGCGCCTGATCGAGCGGCGCAGCCACTGGATGGTGCGGCGCGCCCGATCGGTGGCCAGCCGTGTGCTGCCGACGGCGATCTGGTCGGCGGCGGCGCGCAGCCACTGCGCGGTGGTGGGGGCGCTCATACGAAGGTCCCGGTGGCGATCTGACCGAGGACGAGCGCACCCAGGTCGTTGGCGCCGCCGACGACGGTCTGAGCGATGACCGCGGCGGTGCCGGTGGAGATGCACAGCACGCACCCGGTGAGGACGCCCTTCTTCCACTTCCCCTTCACGGCCTTGGCGATCGACTTCCTCAGCCACCACAACGCCGCGGTCAGCGCGGTGATGACGACGGCGCCGTAGCTGTCGAGCCCCGGGGCGGAGGCGTTGGCGAGGGTGGTGCCGTCCTTGCCGGTG
>NZ_MUMF01000205.1 GCF_002155905.1 Streptomyces tricolor
GATCGGGGCCGGGGGGGGTGGTGGGGGGCTTGGCACACTGAGGGAGTGCCCCAGACTGTGCTGCTCGCCGAAGACGACCGTGCCATCCGTCATGCCCTGGAGCGTGCGCTGACGCTGGAGGGGTACCGGGTGACGGCGGTCGCGGACGGTGTGGAGGCGCTGGCGCAGGCGCACAGGAACCCGCCGGACGTGCTCGTCCTCGACGTGATGATGCCGGGCATCGACGGCCTCCAGGTCTGCCGGGTGCTGCGCGCCGAGGGCGNNGCCGGCGCCGACGACTACGTGGTCAAGCCCTTCGACGTCGAGGAGGTCTTCGCACGGCTGCGCGCGCTGCTGCGCCGCACCGGCGGCCCGGCGCCCGCGGCCACCGGCACCCCGGAGGGGCCCGTACGCGAGGCACAGGTCTCCGACCGGCACGTGGAGGCCGCCGGCGTCCGCATGGACCTCCAGGCCCGCCGGGCCTGGCGCGGCCGGCGCGAGCTGGAACTGACCCGGACCGAGTTCGAGCTGCTGGAGCTGCTGGCACGCAACGCGGGCATCGTCCTCGACCACTCCACCATCTACGACCGGATCTGGGGCTACGACTTCGGCCCCGGCTCCAAGAACCTCGCCGTCTACGTCGGCTACCTGCGCCGCAAGCTGGACGAACCCGGCGCCCCGCAGCTGATCCACACCGTGCGGGGCGTGGGTTACGTGCTCCGGGAGGACTAGGTGGGCCGCCGCTGGCGGCTGCCGGCCGGGCCCCGGCCGAGGCTGGTCTCGCTGCGCACCACCTTCGCGGTCTCCTTCGCGGCCGTCACCGCCGCCGTCACCGTCCTCGTCGGCATCCTGTCGTACAACTCCGCCGCGCGGCTCGTCCGCGTCGACCAGCAGTCGGTGTTCACGCAGGTCGTGCACGACGTGCAGGACGAGGTCCGGCAGCAGGAGATGAGCCCGGACGACTTCTCCTCCTCCCGCCCCGGGCACGACCTGGTCCGCCCCGCCCGCACCGACGTGCAGGTGCTCGGCCCGCAGGGGCAGATCATGGACCACGGCAGCCCGGTGCTGCCGGTCACCCCCCAGGACCGGGACATGGCCGTCGCGCGGACCGCGGGCCGGGTGGTCCAGCACAAGGACGTACGGGTGGAAGCGGACCTGTTCCGCATCGCCACCGTCTCGCTCGGCAAAGGGCGGGGGGCCGTCCAGGTCGCGCAGGAGTTCAGCGACACCGAGGACCTGCTGCGGGCGCTCCAGCAGCGCACGCTCATCCTGATGGCGGCGGTCGTGGTGGCGGCCGGGCTGTTCGGATGGTGGCTGGCCCGGCGGATCACCCGCCGCCTGGTCGTCCTCACCTCCGCCGCCGAGGACGTCGCCCGCACCCGGCAGCTGGGCATCCAGGTGCCGGTGGCCGGTCTGGACGAGGTGGGGCGGCTGGGCCGGGCCTTCGACCGGATGCTGGGGCGGCTCGCGCAGTCGGAGGAGGACCAGCGGCGGCTGGTGCAGGACGCCGGGCACGAGCTGCGCACGCCGCTGACCTCGCTCCGTACGAACATCTCGCTGCTGCGGCGGATCGACGAACTCCCGCCGGCCACGCGCGAGGAGCTGGTCGCCGACCTCTCCCAGGAGGCGAGGGAGCTGACCGACCTGGTCAACGAGCTGGTCGACCTCGCCGCCGGGCAGTCGGAGAACGAACCGCCGCAGCGGGTGGACCTCGCCGACCTCGCCGAGGACG
>NZ_MUMF01000206.1 GCF_002155905.1 Streptomyces tricolor
CGCCGGGATGCCGGCGGCGGCCATGACGGCGGGCGGGCCGGCCGGCGGAACGCTGAGCGACAGCGCGCTGGTCGAGCAGGCCACCCGGCTGGTGTGCGGGTCGGCCCCGGCCTCCCTCACTCCCGGACACGCCTTCCGGCTGCTGCTGGACGCGCGTCTCATCGACCGCTCCGGCCGGCCGACGGCCGCCCTGGACACCCTGCAGCACGCGCACGACGCCACCGGCGCCTCGGCCGGGCTGCTGCCCTCGCTGCCGATGCTGCTCGGCCATGCGCTCGCCGCCGCCGCCGTCGGCTGGCTGCTGCGCCGCGGGGACCTGGCCGTGCTGCGGCTGATCGAGCTGTCAGCGCACGGTGTCGCGGAAGGGTCGCTCGTACGGTCCCTGCGCGCCGCGCTCGCGCTGGCGCGCGCCCTGTGCGCCGGGCTGCTGCCCGCCCCCGGGCCCGGCCCGCGCCGCCCGCGCGCCGACCGCGACGAGGCACCGGCCCCGCACACCGCCGTACTCCAGCACACGGTGATCCGGCGCGGTCCGCCCGCCGCCGCCTTCCTCCTCGCCGCCTGACGCGGCCGCCGCCTCCCTCCACGAACACGGGCTCCGGTGTGCCGCCGTCGTGCGGCATGCGCGCGTGCGCGCGTATTCCTCCTCACCACCGGACCTCACTCAGAGTGGAGTGCTTCCTTCCATGAAGGTTTCCCGTATCGCCGCCGCCGCTGCCGTCGCGGGTACGGCCGTCCTCGCGCTGTCCGCCCCCGCGTTCGCGCACGTCACCGTGCAGCCGGAGGGCACCGCCGCCAAGGGCGGCTACGCGGTCGTCGACTTCAAGGTGCCGAACGAGCGCGACGACGCCTCGACCACCAAGCTGGAGGTGACCCTCCCCGCCGGCCACCCGATCGCCTCCGTGATGCCGCAGCCGGTCCCCGGCTGGAAGGCCGAGGTCACCAAGTCCAAGCTGGACAAGCCTCTGACCATGCACGGCGAGAAGATCGACGAGGCCGTCACCAAGGTGACCTGGACCGCCGACGGCAAGGGCATCGAGCCGGGCTACTTCCAGAAGTTCCCGCTCTCCCTGGGCGCCCTGCCGGAGAACACCGACGAACTGGTCTTCAAGGCGATCCAGACCTACTCCAACAAGGAGGTCGTGCGCTGGATCGAGGTGCCGCAGGAGGGCCAGGACGAGCCGGAGAACCCGGCCCCGGTCCTGGAGCTGTCCGCCGCCACCGACGACCACCACGGCTCGGGGACCGCCGAGAAGACCGCCGAGAAGACCGAGAAGACGGCCGCCGCCGACTCCGGCGACGGCAGTGACACCACCGCGCGCGTGCTCGGCGTGGTCGGCATCGTCATCGGGATCGCGGGCGTGGCCTACGGCGTCCTCGCGGGCCGCCGCCGGACCACCGCCTGAGCCCTTCGCTCCGCAGCGCGTACCGGGCGTCGCGCGAGGCCGTCGGACGACGCCCCCGTGGACCCCGGTGCGCGCCGCAGTTCACACATCTGGGACATTTTTCTATGCGCAAGAAGACGTTCGCCGCGGCCGCCCTGCTCGCCGCCGCCGCCCTGACCCTCTCCGCCTGCGGCAAGGAGGACGACGCCGGGTCGCCGATCGCCGTGGTCTCCGGCGGATCCGACGCGAGCAAGGTCGCCACCGTCCTCGACCAGCCCTTCGACAAGCCGGGCCTCGTCCTCACCGACACCCACGGCAAGAAGTACGACCTCCGCAAGGAGACCAAGGGCCACCCGACCCTCGTCTACTTCGGCTACACCCACTGCCCCGACGTCTGCCCGACGACCATGAGCAACCTCGCCGTCGCCATGAAGGCGCTGCCCAAGGACCAGCAGGACGACCTGCGGGTGGTGTTCGTCACCACCGACCCCGGCCGCGACACCCCCGCCGAGCTGGGCAAGTGGCTCAAGGGCATCGACTCCCGGTTCATCGGCCTGACCGGCGACTTCGCCAAGATCCAGGCCGGCGCCCGGTCCGTCGGCATCGCCGTGGAGCCGACGAAGAAGGACAAGAAGGGCAAGCTCGTCTCGATGCACGGCACCCAGGTCATCGCCTTCTCGCCGAAGACCGACGCCGGGTACGTCCTCTACAGCGAGAGCGCCACGGTCGACGACTACACCCGCGACCTGCCCAAGCTCGTCGAGGGAGCCAAGCCGTGAGGCGTGCCTCCGCCGCCCTGACCGCGGGCGCGCTCGCCGGTGCCCTGGCCCTCACGGGCTGCTCCGGGTCCGGTCCGGGGTCGGACGAGGCGGAGCTGTCCGTCAGCTCCCCTTACATGCCCCAGCCCGTCTCGGCCGACATGGCCGCCGGCTTCCTGACGATCATCAACAAGGGCGGTGCCGCGGACGAGCTGACCTCGGTCACCACGGACGTCGCCGGCCAGGTCACCCTGCACAGCACGGCCGGCGGCACCATGACGGAGCAGTCCTCCTTCGCCATACCGGCCCACGGGCGGCTCGTCTTCGCGAGCGGCGGCAACCACCTGATGTTCGAGAAGCTGAAGCGCAGGCCGAAGCAGGGCCAGACCGTCACCGTGAAGCTCCGCTTCGCCGAGTCCGGGCCGCTCACCGTGGAGATGCCGGTGAAGGCCGCCACGTACCACCCGTCGACCGGCCACTGAGGGAGGGACCACCGTGACCCGGACCATCGCCCCCCGCCTGCGGATCCTGGTGCTGCTGCTCATCGCCGTCACCGGCGCGCTGCTGGCGGGCGCGGGACCGGCCTCCGCCCATGCGGCACTGACCGGCAGCGACCCCGCGCAGGGGGTGGTGGCCGACAAGGCGCCGACCCAGGTGTCGCTCACCTTCTCCGAGAAGGTGGCGCTGAACGACGGCTCCCTGCGCGTCCTCGACCCCCGGGGCACGCCGGTGCAGACCGGCAGCCCGGCCAACGTGAGCGGCACGACGTACGCCGTGAAGCTCAAGAGCGGCCTGGCCAAGGGCACCTACACCGTCACCTACCAGGTCGTCTCGGCGGACAGCCACCCCGTCGCCGGCGCCTACACCTTCTCCGTCGGGGCGCCCTCCGAGACCGTCGTCTCCGGCGCCGGACCGGCCGCGGGCGGCGGAGTCGTGGGCGGGCTCTACGCGTTCGGCCGGTACATGTCGTACGCCGGTTTCACGGTGCTCGCCGGCGGCGCGGCCTTCGTGCTCGCCTGCTGGCGGCGCGGCGCGGGCGTACGGCCCTTGCAGCGGCTGGTCGTGGGCGGCTGGGTCACGCTGACCGCGGCCACCCTGTGGCTGCTGCTCCTGCGCGGCTCGTACACCGGCTCGGGGAAGTTCGCCGACGTCTTCGACCTCGACCTGCTCGGCCAGGTGCTGCAGACCAAGACCGGCGCCGCCCTGGTCTCCCGGCTGCTGCTGCTCGCCGCCGCCGCGCTGTTCGTCGCCGTCCTCTTCGGCGCCTACACCCGGCGCGAGGAGGGTCCGGAGAAGCGCGACCTGACCTTCGGGCTCGCCGTGGGCGGGGTCGTCGTCGCGGCCGGGCTCGCGAGCAGCTGGGCCATGGCCGAGCACGCCTCCACCGGGCTCCAGCCGGGTCTCGCCATGCCGGTCGACGTCCTCCATCTGCTGGCCGTCGCCGCCTGGCTGGGCGGCCTCACCGCCCTGCTGACCGCCCTGTACCGGGCGCCCGCCGAGACCCCGGTCGAGGCCGCCGCCGTCCGGCGCTTCTCCCGGCTGGCCTTCGGTTCGGTCCTGGTGCTCGTGGCCACCGGCGTCTACCAGTCCTGGCGGCAGCTCGGCTCCTGGTCCGCGTTCACCGAGACCCGGTACGGACAGCTGCTGCTGGTCAAGATCGCTCTGGTGGCGGTGCTGGTCGCCGTCGCGGCCGTGTCCCGGCGGTGGACGGGCCGGCTCACCGACCCGGTCGCCCGCGCGGGGAAGGCCAGGAAGACCCAGGCGCAGGCCCGCAAGGAGCAGGTCCAGGCCCGCAAGGAGCAGGTCGCCGCCGCGTCGGCGGCCGGCGGCGGCAAGGGCACCGGCGCGGACGACTCCGAGCGGGCCGCCCAGCTCGCCCGGCAGCGCGCGGCCGTCGACGCCGCCCGGGAGAAGCGGCTGCGCGACGCCGACCCGAACCGCTTCGGGCTGCGCCGCTCGGTTCTCGCCGAGGCCGGCGTCGCCCTCGTACTGCTCGCCGTCACCACCGCGCTGACCCAGACCGAGCCGGGCCGCACCGAGCTGGAGGCCAGGGCGGCCGGCTCCGCGTCGGCCGGCTCCGGCACCGCGGCGGCGTCCGGCGCGCTCACCCTGGACATGCCGTTCGACACCGGCGGCACCGACGGCAAGGGCGTCGTCAGCATCGATCTCGACCCCGCGCGGGTGGGCGCCAACGAGATGCACGTGTACGTCCAGCGGCCCAACGGCCGGGCCTTCGACGTCCCCGAGGTGAAGGTCGCCTTCACCCTGGAGGCGAAGAAGATCGGCCCGCTCCCCGTGAACCCCGACCACATCACCACCGGTCACTGGTCGGCGAACGGAGTGCAGCTGCCCATGGCGGGCGACTGGAAGGTCGCCGTCACGGTCCGCACCTCCGACATCGACCAGGTGACCGTCTCCAAGAACGCGCAGATCGGCTGAACCACACCATGCCCGAACCGTCCCTCTCCGAGGCCCGCACACCCGACGCGCCCGTGACCCGGCAGCCCGCCCCGGGCACGAGCGGCATCTCCCGGCGCGCCCTGATCGGCACCGCCGGTGCCACCGGCCTGGCACTCGGCGCGGCCGGCGGTGCCGTGGGCTACGCCGCCGCGCCCGCCGAGGCCACCCCGCTGACCTCGGTGGGCTCCGACCGGGCGATGTTTCACGGGAAACATCAGCCCGGCATCACCGACGGTCTCCAGGCGCGCGGCCATCTCGTCGCCTTCGACCTGGCGGCGGGCGCGGGCCGCAAGGAGGCGGCGGCCCTGCTGCGCCGCTGGTCGGCGACGGCCGAGCGGCTGATGGCGGGCGAGGCGGCACCGCACGGCGACACCGATGTGGCCCGGGACGCGGGTCCGTCCTCGCTGACCGTCACCTTCGGCTTCGGGCACAGCTTCTTCGGCCGGACCGGCCTGGAGAAGCAGCGGCCCACCGCCCTGGACCCGCTGCCGGCCTTCTCCTCCGACCGGCTCGACAGGTCCCGCAGCGACGGCGACCTGTGGGTGCAGATCGGCGCGAACGACGCCCTGGTCGCCTTCCACGCCCTGCGCGCGATCCAGAAGGACGCGGGCTCGGCGGCGCGGGTGCGCTGGCAGATGAACGGCTTCAACCGCAGCCCGGGCGCCACCGCCCACCCCATGACGGCCCGCAACCTCATGGGCCAGCTCGACGGCACGCGCAATCCGAAGCCCGCGGACGCCGACTTCGACCGGCGGATCTTCGTGCCCGCCTCGGGCGAGCCCGCCTGGATGGCGAACGGCTCCTACGCGGTCGTACGCCGGATCCGCATGCTCCTGGACGACTGGGAGAAGCTGTCGCTCCCGGCCCAGGAGGCGGTCATCGGGCGCCGCAAGGCCGACGGGGCGCCGCTGTCCGGCGGCGGCGAGACGACCCCGATGGACCTGGAGAAGGCCGACGCCAAGGGCGAGTACGTCGTCCCGCTGAACGCGCACGCCCGGATCACCCGCCCCGACCAGAACGGCGGCGCGGCCATGCTGCGGCGCCCCTTCTCCTACCACGACGGCATCGACGCCGACGGCACGCCGGACGCCGGTCTGCTCTTCATCTGCTGGCAGGCGGACCCGCTGCGCGGCTTCGTGCCGGTGCAGCGCAAGCTCGACCGGGGCGACGCGCTGTCGAAGTACATCCGGCACGAGACGAGCGGCCTGTTCGCGGTGCCGGGCGGGGCGGCGAAGGGCGAATACGTGGGTCAGCGGCTGCTCGAGGGATGAACCGGATTCAAACCACCCGGTCGAGTGGCAATCGTGAGACACGGAGGACGGGCCACCTGACGGCCATTAGGGTGAGGGACATGCCAGCGAGCTATGCCTATCTCGGCCCGGAAGGCACCTTCACCGAGGTCGCCCTGCGCACGCTTCCGGAGGCGGCCACCCGGGAGCTGATCCCGTACGTGTCGGTGCAGTCCGCGCTGGACGCGGTGCGGGCCGGCGAGGCCGAGGCCGCGTTCGTGCCGATCGAGAACTCCGTCGAGGGCGGCATCACCACCACCCTGGACGAGCTGGTCGCGGGCGAACCGCTGATGATCTACCGCGAGGTGCTGCTGTCGATCACCTTCGCGCTGCTGGTCCGCCCCGGCACCAAGCTCGCGGACATCAAGACGGTCTCCGCCCACCCGGCGGCCCAGCCGCAGGTGCGCAACTGGCTGCGCGCGCACCTGCCCGACGCCGTCTGGGAGTCGGCCGCCTCCAACGCGGACGCCGCCCGCCTGGTCCAGGAGGGCCGCTACGACGCCGCCTTCGCGGGCGAGTTCGCCGCCGCCCGGTACGGCCTGGAGGCGCTGGAGACCGGGATCCACGACGCGGAGAACGCCCAGACCCGGTTCGTGCTGGTCGGCCGCCCGGCCCGGCCGGCCGCGCCCACCGGCGCCGACAAGACCTCGGTGGTGCTGTGGCAGCGCGACGACCACCCCGGCGCGCTGCGCGATCTGCTCGGCGAGTTCGCCTCGCGGGGCATCAACCTCATGCTGCTGCAGTCCCGGCCGACCGGCGCCGGCATCGGCAACTACTGCTTCTGCATCGACGCCGAGGGGCATATCGCCGACCGGCGGATGGCGGAGGCGCTCATGGGGCTGCGGCGGATCTGTCTCCAGGTGCGCTTCCTCGGTTCCTATCCGCGCGCGGACATCGCACCGGGCGAGGCCCGGCCCATGCTGCCGGGGACGTCGGACGAGGAGTTCATGGCGGCTGCGGACTGGGTGGCGCGCTGCCAGGACGGCCGGTTCTAGCCAGTCGTACCTGCATACCAACGTTATCCACAGGAGTTATCCACAGGTGCCCTTCTCGACCTGGGGACAAGTCGACAGCGTAAGGCCACCGGGTCGACAAATCGCCCGGGAGCGCCCCGGTGCGGTCACCGGCGCCTGAGCCACCCTTCGTCCACTCGTTTCCTTTGGTTCACCTTTTGGGGCGACCGATTTCCCCCCGAACGTGGGTGTCGTCGGGGTTTGACCCGGGAATTCTTCAGTGCGTTCGAAGTTTCCGGAGTGATCAATTCCGAAGTCCACAGACGTTCCACACAGCCTGTGGATAACTCTTCCGGCGGTGTGGATTTCTGTGGACAACCGGGCTGCCAAATCCCGTTTCCCACAAGGGAATCCGGTCAACGCGGCGTCCGTGGCCTGCCTCGTCCCAGGGAGTGAGACACTTTTCCTTGACACGTTCGGCAATTACCGCATAACGGAACGTAAGCCGCACATCACAACGCGCCCGAATAGTGATTCGTGAGCCGCCACCCCGCACCGGTAGCCTTGGGCGCGTGATTGACCTTCGCCTGCTCCGTGAGGACCCCGACCGTGTGCGCGCGTCCCAGCGTGCCCGTGGAGAGGACGTCGCGCTCGTCGACGCCCTCCTGTCTGCCGACGAGCGGCGCAGGTCCTCGGGCGTCCGCTTCGACGAACTGCGCGCCGAACAGAAGCAGCTCGGCAAGCAGATCCCCAAGGCCAGCGGCGACGAGAAGGCCGCGCTGCTGAGCCGCGCCGAGCAGCTCAAGGCCGACGTCAAGGCCGCCGACGCCGAGCGCGACGCGGCCGACGCCGAGACCCAGGAGCTGCTGCTCAGGCTCGGCAACCTCGTCCACCCCGACGTGCCCGTCGGCGGCGAGGAGGACTTCGTCACGCTGGAGACGCACGGCACCATCCGCGACTTCGGCGCCGAGGGCTTCGAGCCCAAGGACCACCTGGAGCTGGGCCAGCTGCTCGGCGCCATCGACGTCGAGCGCGGCGCCAAGGTCTCCGGCTCCCGCTTCTACTTCCTCACCGGCGTCGGCGCCCTGCTGGAGCTGGCCCTGGTGAACGCGGCGATCGCGCAGGCCACCGCCGCCGGCTTCACGCCGATGCTCACCCCGGCGCTGGTCCGCCCGCAGTCCATGGCCGGCACCGGCTTCCTCGGCCAGGCCGCCCAGGACGTCTACCACCTCGACAAGGACGACCTGTACCTGGTCGGCACCTCCGAGGTCCCGCTGGCGGCCTACCACATGGACGAGATCATCGACGCCGACCGGCTGCCGCTGCGGTACGCGGGCTTCTCCCCGTGCTTCCGCCGCGAGGCCGGCTCGCACGGCAAGGACACCCGGGGCATCTTCCGTGTGCACCAGTTCGACAAGGTCGAGATGTTCTCGTACGTCGCCCCCGAGGACTCCCAGGCCGAGCACCAGCGCCTGCTGGAGTGGGAGAAGCAGTGGCTGACCTCGCTGGAGCTGCCGTTCCGCGTCATCGACGTCGCCTCCGGTGACCTCGGCGCCTCGGCCGCCCGCAAGTACGACTGCGAGGCGTGGATCCCGACCCAGGGCAAGTACCGCGAGCTGACCTCCACCTCGGACTGCACCGAGTTCCAGTCCCGCCGGCTGTCCATCCGGGTCCGCGACGGCAAGCAGGTCAAGCCGCTGGCCACCCTCAACGGCACGCTGTGCGCCGTACCGCGCACGATCGTGGCGATCCTGGAGAACCACCAGCAGGCCGACGGCTCCGTCCGGGTCCCCGAGGTGCTGCGCCCGTACCTGGGCGGCCGTGAGGTGCTGGAGCCGGTGTCCCGGTGAGCTTCCCGTACGGGCTCATCGCCACCGACCTCGACGGCACGCTGCTGCGCTCGGACGAGTCGGTCTCGCAGCGCACACGTGACGCGCTCGCCGCGGCCACCGCGGCGGGCGCCGCGCACATCGTCGTCACCGGCCGCGCGGTCCCCTGGACCCGGCACATCCTGGACGACCTCGGCTACGACGGCCTCGCCGTCTGCGGCCAGGGCGCCCAGGTGTACGACGCCGGCGCCCACCGCCTGCTGACCTCGGTCACCCTGGACCGGCAGCTGGCGGGCGTCGCCCTGGCCAAGATCGAGGCCGAGGTGGGCCCGCTGTACCTGGCGGCCAGCCGGGACGGCCTCGACGGCGACGTGCTGGTGGGCCCGGGCTACGCGGTCAACGGCACACTGCCCGCGACCCCGTTCACGGACGCCTCCGACCTCTGGTCGGCCCCCCTCAACAAGATCTACATCCAGCATCCGACGCTCGGCGACGACGAGCTGGCGGAGGCGGCCCGGCAGACGGCCGGCGGCTTCGTCACGGTCGCCATGGCGGGTGCGGGCATCGTGGAGCTGCTGCCCCTCGGCCTGTCCAAGGCCACGGGCCTGTCGCTGGCGGCCCGCCGCCTGGGGCTGAAGGCCGCCGACACGATCGCCTTCGGCGACATGCCCAATGACATCCCGATGTTCGCCTGGGCCGCCCACGGCGTGGCCATGGCCGACGCTCACGAGGAGCTGAAGGCGGTGGCCGACGAGGTCACGGCGTCCCCCGAGGAGGACGGCATCGCGGTGGTGCTGGAGCGGCTGCTCGGCTAGCGAGCCGCCGCGTCAGGACAGGCAGGGCGCGAGACAGGTCTCGGCGTCCCCGGCACCGGCGAGACCGGTGTCCGGGCTGCCGTCCGTGTCGGAGCGGGCCAGCGCCCGGTCACCGCCGCGGCTGCCGGCGTCGGTCAGCTTGCCGTCGCTCTGGAGTGCCAGGTCAGGAGCGCGCGCGGCACATGCGCTGCTCCTTCGGTCCGACTCGACCGGCGCATCGACGGTCCCCGGCGGTTGCTACCTTCGGTGGCCATGCGATCACGAGAGTACGACCTCGATTTCCGCGACCGTGCCAGCCGGATACGCGCCTGGGGCATCGGCCTGCTCGCCGTGGCGGGGCTGCTGTGGATCTGGTGTGCCGTCCTGCTGCTCACGCCGTACGAGGTGGACCGCGAGCCGGGCGACCACTACCCCGTCTCGTGCGAGTCCCGCCTCTTCACGGACCGCGGCACCGCCAACGAGGGCCGCTACGACGGCGACTACTGCGCGGACGAACGCGACTGGCCGGAGTCCCTGGCCGTCCTCGCCCTGTCCGTCCCGGTCTCCGTCGCCGGCGCGGTCCTCTTCACCACGGGCACGGTCCACCGGACCCTGAGCGCCCATGCGGAGGCGATGCGCGAACTGGACGCGATCGCCGACGCCCGGGGGGTGTGACGGCACCGGGACCTCACCCGCCCCGGCCCCGCAGGCCGGGATCCGGCGAGGTCCCGGTGCCATCGTCTTGCGGAGGATGCACGGATCGAACGTGCGCGGGCTTCTCAGGCCCGACCACGGTTCAGCAAACCGGTGCCTTACCACTCGGCCAATCCTCCGGGTGGGCGGCCCACGCGAGAGCGACATCGCGTGCTCGAAGCGGCCGCCCCGGACAGCTCCCGTGGCTCCACGGAGGGGTAACGGATCACTCCGGAGCCGGCCTCGGGCTGCCCTGTCGGGAGCTGGGCGTACTGCCGTGCATGGACACCGCCCACCTCCACTCCCAGTCGGTGACGCCGGGACGATCCCGGCGGACGGGGCACAACCACTGTGCCTCGCCGCCGAATCGGGTGCCACCGAATAAATCGGGTGCCGGCGCATAAGGGGGCGGGCGCCGCTACCGGCGCCGCCACCGGCGTCTGCGCGCCTTGCCGAAGAACCAGCCCGCCGGCGGCTCGTCGGAGCGCCAGGGCTGCGGCTGAGGTTCCTCGGCCCGCCAGCGGGCGGCGAGCATCCGGGCCCGGGCGGACGGCTCGGCGGTCTCGGCTTCGCGCACGAACGCTTCGTCCAGGACCGGTTCGTCCCAGGTGTCCCGGCCGGAGCCGTCCCGTCCGTCGTGCCGCGGTATCTCGTCAGCCATGCGTGGCCTTCCAGCCGTACCCCCGCCGCGTTCAGTGTGCCCGGCCCGAGGTGAAGCCCCCGTCAAGGCCGGGCCCCGTCACTCCTCGCCCGCCAGCGTCAGCGACCGCAGCTTCTGCCCGGCGTACCAGGTGGCCAGCACGGTGACCGCGACCAGCAGCACGGTGGCCGTCGTCAGACCCACCTCCGAGGTCACCAGGTTCCCGTCGGCGACCTTGTGGGCGACGGCCAGCGACCACTGCTGGACGCTCAGCGTGCGCGCACCCGGCACCAGGGAGCCGAACAGCGCCTCCCAGACCAGGGCGTAGACGAGCCCGAAGACCACCGCGTGCCGGGAGACCGTGCCCAGCAGCAGGAAGAGCGCCGAGTAGGCGATGGAGGAGACCAGCGCGGCGACCGTGTAGGCCACGGCGATCTGCTGGCCGTTGCCGTTCAGGATCAGGCCCGCGACGAGGGTCGGCACGGCCGAGAAGACCATGGTCACGGCGATGGCGACGATCAGCTTGGTGAAGATGATCGTGGGCCGCTTGAGCGGCTTGGACAGCAGGTAGACCACGGAGCCGTCGTCGATCTCCGGGCCGATCGCGCCGGTGCCCGCGATGACACCGATGATCGGCACCATGGTGGCGAGCGCGAAGCCGCCGAGGACGTCGGCGGCCGTCTGGTCGTCGGCTCCGGTCAGGGCGCGCACGGCCACGGAGATCACGATCAGCAGCAGCGGCAGCGCGCCGAGGATGAGGGCCCGGCGGCGGCCGAGCAGGGCTCGGTAGGTGAGCCGGGCGACGGTGGGGTCGTACATCTTCGGCCTCCTACGCCGCGACCAGATACGAGAAGACGGACTCCAGGGACTCGTCGGACGGCGAGACCGTGAGCAGCCGGATGCCGTGGTCCCTCGCGACCTTCGGCAGCAGGGCGGTGAAGCGGCCGAAGTCGACGGCCTGGATGCGCAGCGCGCCCTCGGCGTGGTCGACCTCGATGCCCGCCGTGGACGGGTCGGCGATCAGCGCCGCCGCGAGGGCGCGGTCGTCGCTGGAGCGGACCAGGTAGCGGTGCGGGCGGTCGGTCATCAGACGGCGGATCCGGCGGAAGTCGCCGCTGGCCGCGTGGCGTCCGGCGACGACGACCTCGATGTGCCGGGCGAGCTGCTCGACCTCTTCGAGGATGTGGGAGGAGAACAGCACCGTGCGGCCCTCGTCGCCCATCTTGCGCAGCAGGTCCATCAGCTGCATGCGCTGGCGCGGGTCCATGCCGTTGAACGGCTCGTCGAGCAGGAGCAGCGACGGGTCGTGGACCAGGGCGCTCGCCATCTTCACGCGCTGCCGCATGCCCTTGGAGTAGGTGGCGATCTTCCGGTCCTGCGCGTACTCCATCTCGACCGTGGCGAGGGCGCGCTGGGCGGCCTTGTCGCCGAGGCCGTGCAGTTCCGCGTTGGCGACGACGAACTCGCGGCCGGTGAGGAAGTCGTACATCGCCTCCCGCTCGGGGACGATGCCGATGTGCCGGTAGACGGACTCGTTGCGCCACACCGGCTGCCCGTCGAGGGTGACCGTGCCGGTGGAGGGGGCGAGGAAGCCGCCCATCATGTTGATCAGGGTGGACTTTCCGGCGCCGTTGGGGCCGAGCAGGCCGGTGACGCCGGGGCCGATGGTCATGGTGATGTCGTTGACGGCGACCACGTTGCCGAACCAGCGGGAGACGTGGTCGATGGTGAGAGTGCTCATGGGCGCAGCCCATTCCTTGGAAGGGTGGTGGCGGGAGACGGGCTGGGCGTGGTCACAGGCCCACCTTCTGGTAGCGGCGGTTCAGGAGGCCGTAGCAGGCGGCGGTCAGGCCCAGGACGACCAGGACGTAGACCACGCCCTCGCCGTGGGAGGGGCCGACCCCGCCGGGGAAGGCGGAGCTGCCGCCGAGGAACGCGGACTGCACGCCGTCGATCAGCGTGATCGGCGAGAACAGGCCGATCCACGGGATCGCGCTGTCGCTGTCCTGCGTGGAGGCGATGGCCTGGAGGGTGGAGACCGCGCCGTAGGAGATGGTGAGTACGGCGATCACCGCGGCGATGCCGAAGCCGCGGCGCGGCGTGAAGGCGGCGATGACCAGGCCGATGCCGGCGAAGAGCAGTGAGAGCAGGGCCACGGAGACCAGTCCCTGGGCGAATTCCTTGGTCTGGTGGGCGAAGTCCATCTTGGACAGCAGCGCGCCCGCGTACATCACGAGCAGCGGGCCGGCGGTGAGGACGAAGAGCGCCGAGGCGAGCGCCGCGAACTTGGCGCGGACGTAGTCGGCGGTCTCGATGGGCCGGGAGAAGTACAGCGGTACGGTCTTGAAGCGCAGGTCGCGGGAGACCGCCTGGGGTGCCTGCGAGGCGATGTACAGGCTGATCACAGCCTGCATGATGATCGCGTACCGGGTGTAGGACACCGGCAGTTCGTGTGCCTTGGTGGCGACGGCGACGGCCACCATGATGGCGGCGGGCACGCACATGACCGCGAACAGCAGCATGGGCAGCACCTTGGACTTCACCGAGCGGCCGAGGCCGTAGGCGCCGCGCAGGGACTGCGAGTACAGCGAGCGGCGGGCGTAGGCGCGGCCGAGGCGGGGGCCGTCGTAGCCGCGGTAGCCGATGTCGTGGATGCGGGACTGGTCGCCGGCGGGCGTCGCCGCCGCGTGCGTGGGCTGGTCAACCGCCATGGCCGACGGCCTCCTTCCGCTGGTCGTCGCTGCTGGTGAACACCTCGGAGATGTGGTGCCGGCGCTGCTCCATGCGCACCAGGCCGAGGCCGAGGTCGGCGACCACGTCCCGGACGAGGTCGTAGGTCTCCTCGCCGGTGGCGGTCAGCAGCAGGATGTGTCCGGCGCCGGGCAGGCCGCCGGCCTCCCCGTGGGTGTCGACGCCGCGCGCGTGGAGCGCCTCGCGGACCGCGCGGGTGCCGTCCGGGTGGGCGTCGCTGTCGGTGACCTCGATCGCGAGGGTGGTCGTGGTCTGGGTGAAGTCGGTGGTGGAGCTGGAGCGCAGGAGCTTGCCGCCGTCGATGACGACGACGTGGTCGCAGGTGCGCTCCAGTTCGCCCAGCAGGTGGGAGGTGACCAGGACCGAGATCCCGAAGTCGGTGTGGATGCGGCGGATCAGACCGAGCATCTCGTCCCGGCCGACCGGGTCCAGGCCGTTGGTCGGCTCGTCGAGGAAGACCAGCTGGGGGTCGTGCACCAGCGCCTGGGCGAGCTTGACCCGCTGCTTCATGCCGGTCGAGTAGCCGCCGATGGGGCGGTAGCGCTCCTCGTACAGCCCCACGTGGCGCAGGGTGTCGGCGGTGCGCTCGCGGGCGGCGGCGGGCGGCAGGCCGGACATGCGGGCCATGTGGACGACGAACTCGGTGGCCGAGACGTCCGGCGGCAGGCAGTCGTGCTCCGGCATGTACCCCACGCGCTCGCGGATGGCGGCGCCCTTGGTGGCGACGTCGAGGCCGAGCACCTCGGCGCGGCCCTCCGTGGCGGGGGACAGCCCCAGCAGAATCTTGATCAGGGTGGACTTGCCGGCGCCGTTGGCTCCGACGAGTCCGGTCACACCGGGTCCGATGTCCACGGACAGCCGGTCGAGCGCGGTCACCCGGGGGAACCGCTTGCTCAGGCTTTCGGTCGCGATCACAGTCACGTCTTCGACGGTAGTGATCCGGACCACGTCCGTCGTCAGACCTCAGAGCCGTTTCCTCGTCAGCCCCAGGTATTACGGGACCCTAAGGGTCGCCCACCCAGGGGAAGACGGGGGCGCCGCGGGGGGCGCCGTGCACAGCCCTTGATCCCGCCTATTGACGCCGCCTCTAACAAGTGCCAGATTCGCGTGTGTCAAGTTACGGACGCGTACCGCGGTCGACGGGACGGGGCGGCATGACGACGGCAGTGAGCAGCGAACTCTCCGCGGAACTGCGGGGGTTCAGGCGGGTGCAGCGCCTCGCCTACGAGTGCGCGGAGGCGGTCGCGGCCCGCCTGGAGCCGGGCGTGACCGAGCGCGAGGCGGCGCGGATGCAGCGGGAGTGGCTGCGCGAGCGGGGGGTGCGGGACTGGTTCCATCTCCCCTTCGCCTGGTTCGGGGACCGTACGGCGTTCGTGAACTTCCGTCTCCCGCTCCAGTTCTTCCCGACCGACCGCGCGCTGGCGCCCGGGATGCCGTTCATCCTGGACATGGCGCCGGTGTACGAGGGGTACACGGCGGACATCGGCTACTCGGGCTCGCTGGGCGTGAACCCGGTGCAGGACCGGCTGATGGCCGACCTGGAGGCACACCGCGAGCTGATCCTGCGCGAGGTGCGTGAGCGGCGCTCCCTGCGGGAGATCTACGAGGACGTGGACCGGCTGATGGTCCGCCAGGGCTACGCCAACCGGCACCGCGCCTATCCCTTCGGGGTGATCGCCCACAAGGTGGACCGGGTGCGGCAGCGCCGCTTCTCGCCCCGTCTGTTCGGGTTCGGTACGCAGTCCCTGAAGGGCCTGGCCGCCGACGCGCTGCACGGCCACCGCGAGGGCTGGTCACCGCTGTGGTCGCCGTACCGCTTCTCGGACCACCCGCCGCGGCCGGGCCTGTGGGCGGTCGAGCCGCACCTCGGCTTCCGGGGTACGGGCGCGAAGTTCGAGGAGATCCTGGTGGTCACCGACTCCCGGGACCCCGAGGAGAGCGCGTTCTGGCTGGACGACGAGCTGCCGCACGTGCGGCGCTGGGCGGAGGAGAAGTGACGACACTTTCGTTGCCGGCAGGCGCGCGGGAGCGCTGGGTGCGCACCGGCGGGGTCGAGCTGTGCGTGGCCGAGCTGGGCGACCCGCAGCAGCCGACGGTGGTGCTGGTGCACGGCTACCCGGACAGCAAGGAGGTCTGGTCGGAGGTGGCCGCCCGGCTCGCCGGCCGCTTCCACGTCGTCCTCTACGACGTGCGGGGCCACGGCCGCTCCACGGCACCCCGGCCGCTGCGCGGCGGCTTCACCCTGGCCAAGCTCACGGACGACTTCCTGGCCGTCGTGGACGCGGTCAGCCCGGACCGGCCGGTGCACCTCGTCGGGCACGACTGGGGCTCGGTGCAGTCCTGGGAGTTCGTCACGGTGGCCCGCACGGAGGGCCGTATCGCCTCCTTCACCTCGATCTCCGGGCCGTCCCTCGACCACTTCGGGCACTGGGTCAACGCGCGCGTGAAGCGTCCGACGCCCCGCCGGGTGGGCCAGCTCCTCGGCCAGGGCGCCAAGTCCTGGTACGTGTACCTGCTGCACACGCCGCTCCTGCCGGAACTGGCCTGGCGCGGCCCGCTCGGCAAGCGCTGGCCGAAGATCCTGGAGCGGGTCGAGCGGCTCCCGGGCGGTGCCTATCCGACCGCCTCGCTGCCCGCCGACGCGGCGCACGGCGCCTGGCTGTACCGGGACAACGTCCGCGCCCGGCTGCGCAGGCCGCGCCCGGACGCGTACGCACACGCGCCCGTGCAGCTCATCCTGCCCGAGGGCGACGCGTTCCTCTCCGAGCGGCTCTACGACGACCTGGAGCAGTGGGTGCCGCAGCTGACCCGGCGCACGCTCCCGGCCCGCCACTGGGTCCCGCGCACCCGGCCCGACCAGGTCGCCGCCTGGATCGACGAGTTCGTGACCTCCGTGGCGGGCGGCCGTCCCGCGCCGGCCGCCACCGGTCGCCGTGCCGAGCGGTTCGGCGGGCAGCTGGTGCTGGTCACCGGCGCGGGCAGCGGGATCGGCCGGGCGACGGCGTTCGCCTTCGCCGAGGCCGGCGCGCGCGTGATCGCCGTCGACCGGGACGCCGAGGCCGCGGCCCGCACCGCCGAGCTGTCCCGGCTGGTCGGCGCGCCCGAGGCCTGGGCCGAGCCGGCCGACGTCTCCGACGAACAGGCCATGGAGAAGCTCGCGGAGAAGGTCCACCGCGAGTACGGCGTGCTGGACGTGCTGGTCAACAACGCGGGCATCGGCCTGTCGGGGTCCTTCTTCGCCACGACGACCGACGACTGGCGCACCGTGCTGGACGTCAACCTGTGGGGCGTGATCCACGGCTGCCGGCTCTTCGGGGCGCGCATGGCCGAGCGCGGCCAGGGCGGCCACATCGTCAACATCGCGTCCGCCGCCGCGTACCAGCCCTCGCGCGCGCTGCCCGCCTACAGCACCTCCAAGGCGGCCGTGCTGATGCTCTCCGAGTGCCTGCGCGCCGAACTGGCCGCCCAGGACATCGGCGTCACGGCCGTCTGCCCGGGCTTCGTCAACACCAGCATCACCGCCACGGCCCGCTTCGCCGGCGTCGACGAAGCGGAGCAGCTCCGCCGCCGGCAGCGCTCCGCCCGCCTGTACGGCCTGCGCAACTACCCGCCGGAGAAGGTGGCCGACGCGATCCTGGACGCGGTGGCGCACAACAAGGCGGTGGCACCGGTGACGGCGGAGGCCCGGGGTGCGCACCTGCTGTCCCGGTTCGCTCCGGGGCTGCTGAGGAGGATCGCGCGCGTGGAACCGAGGTTGTGAGCGCGCTGGATCCGAAGGTGGTGATCGCGCTGGAACCGGAGGCGGATCGCGCTGGAACCGAGGCTGTGAGCGCAAGCGGGTTCACGAAACACCCGAAGCGAGCGCCGGTTGTCCACAACTTCGCCAATTCGCCTGTGGATAACCGCACTTGCTTGTGGATCAAACCTCTGGAGAAAATCCACCTGCGTGATCCGTGTCTCTCCCGCACCCTGGACCCATGGACGAACGACGCGCAGTGCGGGTGTCGAAATACCTCTCCAGACACCTGCGCCACCAGCCCGAGCAGATCGGGCTCACACCGGACCCGGGCGGCTGGGTGGAGATCGACACGCTGATCGCGGCGGCCACCGCCCACGGCTTCCGCTTCACCCGCGCGGAACTGGACCACGTCGTCGCCACGAACGACAAGCGGCGCTTCGTGATCGAGGGCGGCAGGATCCGCGCCAGCCAGGGCCACAGCATCGCGGTCGACCTCGGCCTGCCCCCGGCGACCCCGCCGCCGTACCTCTACCACGGCACGGTCGCCCGGCATCTGGACGCGATCCGCGGGGAGGGCCTGCGTCCCATGACCCGGCACGCCGTCCACCTCTCCGCCGACCGGGAGACCGCCACCCGCGTCGGCGCCCGCCGGGGCCGCCCCGTGGTGCTCAGCATCGACGCCGGCGCCATGCACCGCGACGGCCATGTCTTCCACGTCAGCGCCAACGGAGTCTGGCTGACATCGGCGGTCCCCCCGCGCTACCTGCGCTTTCCCGGCCCTCGCTGAGGAGGACGGCCTTCGAACACGCCCGTGGCCGCGCGACCGCGTGCGGTGACCGGTTCGTTCGCTGTCGGCGGGGCCGCTTACGCTCGGACCCATGAGTCTGCGACTGAGCACCGTGATCCTGCCGTACCGCCGCTGGCACGAGGGTGGCCGTGCGGCCTGGGTGCGCGCCGAGCAGCTCGGCTTCCACACCGCGTACACCTACGACCACCTGTCCTGGCGCAGCTTCCGGGACGGTCCCTGGTTCGGCGCCGTCCCGACGCTGACGGCCGCCGCGGCGGCCACCGACCGGCTCCGCCTCGGCACGCTGGTCACCTCGCCGAACTTCCGCCACCCGGTGACCCTCGCCAAGGAGCTGATCTCCCTGGACGACATCTCCGGCGGCCGGATCACCCTCGGCATCGGCGCCGGCGGCACCGGTTTCGACGCGACCGCCCTCGGCCAGGAGCCGTGGACCCCGCGCGAGCGCGCCGACCGGTTCGCCGAGTTCGTGCCCCTGCTCGACCGGCTGCTCACCGAGGACGCGGTGTCGCACGAGGGCCGCTTCTACTCGGCGCACGAGGCCCGCAACATCCCGGGCTGTGTCCAGCGCCCCCGGCTGCCGTTCGCGGTGGCGGCCACCGGCCCGCGCGGTCTGAAGCTCGCCGCGCGGTACGGCCAGGCGTGGGTGACCACCGGCGACCCGAAGCTGTACGAGACCGGTACGCCGGAGCAGTCCGTCGCGGCCCTGCGCGGGCAGATCGGCAAGCTGTCCGAGGCGTGCGAGGCCGCCGGGCGGGACCTGGCCGAGCTGGACAAGGTCCTGCTCACCGGCTTCACCCCGGACCGCGGCCGGCCGCTGGCCTCCCTGGACGCCTTCGTGGACTTCGCCGGCCGCCACCGGGAGCTGGGCTTCACCGAGATCGTGATCCACTGGCCCATCCCGGACTCCGACTTCGCCGCGGACGAGAAGGTCTTCGAGCGGATCGCCATGGAGGCCCTCGCCCAGCTGGACTGACCGCCCCGATCCGGAGTCCGGCCGGGCTCCGGGCTGAGGGGGTCTCGACGTCATCTACGTCTCATCCGTGCGGAGTCCCGCACGGTCGTGCGGGCATATGCGCGAGAATGACCGGGTGACCTCAGCGACCAGACAGCCCGGGACCCCTGCCGCCGCCACCCCCGCGCGGCTGATCGCCACCGACCTCGACGGGACGCTGCTGCGCGACGACAAGTCGGTCTCCCCGCGAACCGTCGCCGCCCTGGCCGCCGCCGAGGAGGCCGGGATCGAGGTCTTCTTCGTCACCGGCCGGCCGGCCCGCTGGATGGACGTGGTCAGCGACCACGTCCACGGCCACGGCCTGGCGATCTGCGGCAACGGTGCCGCCGTGGTGGACCTGCACGGCGGCCCGGGCGCCCACCGGTTCGTGAAGGTCCGCGAACTGGCCCGGGACAACGCCCTGAGCGCCGTACGGCTGCTGCGCGACGCGGCACCCGGCACGGTGTTCGCGGTCGAGCAGACGTACGGCTTCCACCAGGAGCCGGAGTATCCCAAGCTGCACATGGAGATACCCGACCACCTGCTGCCCGCCGAGGAACTGCTCGCGCCCGACGGCCCGGACGCCGACCAGCCCGTGCTCAAGATCCTCGCCTACCACCCCTCGCTCGACCCCGACGCCTTCCTCACCCTCGCCCGGCTGGCCGTCGGCGAGCACGCCAACGTCACCCGCTCCAGCCCCAGCGCCCTGCTGGAACTCAGCGGCCCCGGCGTCTCCAAGGCCAGCACCCTCGCCCTGTGCTGCGCCGAGCGCGGCATCTCCCACGAGGAGGTCGTGGCCTTCGGGGACATGCCCAACGACGTCGAGATGCTGACCTGGGCCGGCCGTTCGTACGCCATGGGCAACGCCCATCCGGACGTCATCGCCGCCGCATCGGGCCGCACGGTCGCCAACAACGACGACGGCGTCGCGGTGGTGATCGAACAACTGCTGGCCCACAGCGCGGGGTAGCAGGCGGCAGCCGGGCCGGCGGGGCCTGGAGCCTTCCGGTCCTGCGCGCGGCACGGACGACGTTGAGCGGGGCGGGCACGGCGGCCCGCCGGAGCTGCGTGCGGTCGCACTCGATGCCCGGCCCGGCGGGGCCTGGAGCCTTCCGGTCCTGCGCGCGGCACGGACGACGTTGAGCGGGGCGGGCACGGCGGCCCGCCGGAGCTGCGTGCGGTCGCACTCGATGCCCGGCCCGGCGGGGCCTGAAGCCTTCCGGTCCTGCGCGCGGCACGGACGACGTTGAGCGGGGCGGGCACGGCGGCCCGCCGGAGCTGCGTGCGGTCGCACTCGATGCCCGGCCCGGCGAGCTCGGTGGCCTGCCGGGCCCGCTAGCGGTAGCACCCGCCCGGCCCCACAGCGGCCATGACGTGCCGGACCCGCGAGCGACAGCACTCGATGCCGAGCGCGGCGGGCGCGGTGGCCGGACGGCCTGTGAGCGACAGCACTGGATGCCCGGCCCGGCCGGCGCGGTGGCCTGCCGGGCCTGTGGGCGGTAGCACGCGATGCCCGCCCCCCGCGGATGCGGTGATCTACCGGACCGCGTGCGGTAGTACTCGGTGTCCTGCCCGGCGGGCACGGCGCCTCGGCTCATACCCGTGGCGACTCCCCGCACCAGGCCACCCGGTCCGGCGATCAGGCACCCGGCCACCCCGGCAGCCGGCTCCGCACTCAGCCCACCCCGACCAGCGACTCCGCCTCGGCCTCCCGGCGGGCCATCTCCCGCAGTGGTCCGTCCTCGGTGATCAGCTGCTCGTACGACCCGCGCTGGACCACCCGGCCCGCGTCGAGCACGATCACCTCGTCCACCGCGTCGAGCCCCGCCATCCGGTGGGTGATCAGCAGGGTCGTCCGGCCCTCCGTGGCGGCCAGCAGATCGGCGGTCAGCGCGTCGGCCGTCGGCAGGTCCAGGTGCTCGGCGGGCTCGTCCAGGACCAGCACCGGGAAGCCGGCCAGCAGCGCGCGGGCCAGCGCCAGCCGCTGCCGCTGACCTCCGGACAGCCGCGCCCCGTGCTCGCCGACGAGCGTGTCCAGGCCGTCGGGCAGCGAGTCCACCCAGTCCAGCAGCCGGGCCTGGGCCAGCACCCCGCGCAGATCCGCCTCGGTGGCGTCCTTCCTGGCCAGCAGCAGGTTCTCGCGCACCGAGCTGTCGAAGAGATGCGCGTCCTGCGCGCACAGCCCGACGAGCCGCCGTACGTCGTCACCGGCCAGCGCACCCGCGTCCACCCCGGCGAGCGTGTACGAGCCCGCCTCCGGGTCGAGGAACCGCAGCAGCACCTGCGCCAGGGTCGTCTTGCCGGAGCCGGACGCCCCCACGACAGCGACCCGGCGCCCTTGCTCCAGCGTCAGATCCAGCCCGGCGAGCGCCTGCTGCCGCTGCCCCGGGTACCGGGCGACCAGGCCCTTGACCACCACGGGGAACGGCGAGGCGGGCGCCTGCCGGGGCGACTCCGGTTCGCCTACCGGCTCGGGGGCGTCCAGGACCTCGTACACCCGCTCCGCGCTGCGCCGTACCCGATCCCGGTACCGCGCGGCGAGCGGCAGCCCCAGTACGGCCTCGAAGGCGGCCAGCGGAGTCAGGACGACCACGGCCATCGCCACGCCGCCCAGCCGGCCGGAGGCCACCGCTTGGGCGCCGAACAGCGCGGTGGCCGTCACGGTCAGCCCGGAGATCAGCGCGGTCAGCCCGTCGCCGAGCCCGGTGACGGCGGCGGCCCGCGCGGCGATCCGGGTGAGGGTGCCGTCGGCCCGCCGGGCCGCGTCGGTACGGGCCGGCAGCGCACCGGCGACGGTCAGCTCCGCGGTGCCGGTGAGCAGATCGGTCACCCGGGTCGCGAGCACTCCGCGGGCGGGCGCCAGCCGCCGCTCGGTCCGCCGGGCCGCGGTCGCGGTCAGCAGGGGGACGCCCACGCCGGCCGCCAGCAGGCCCACCGCGAGGGCGGCGCCGGCCTCGGGCAGCAGCCAGGCCGTGAAGCCGACGGAGGCGGCGGAAACGGTGAGGGCGACACCGGCGGGCAGCAGCCAGCGCAGCCAGTAGTCCTGGAACGCGTCCACGTCCGCGACCAGCCGGGTGAGCAGATCACCGCGCCGGGTGCCGCGCAGACCGGCGGGTGCGAGGCGCTCCAGCCGCCGGTACACCGCCACCCTGGTGTCGGCCAGCATCCGCAGCACGGCGTCGTGCGAGACCAGCCGCTCGGTGTACCGGAACACGGCCCGC
>NZ_MUMF01000207.1 GCF_002155905.1 Streptomyces tricolor
CGCCCACCTGCACCCCGCCGCCCTGGTGCTGTGCTCGCTCGCCCTCAACTTCGGCGCCGAGGCCCTCATCGGCCGCAACTACTGGCTGGGCAGCGTCTGCGTCACCCCGATGGCCCTGCTCATCACCGAGTTCGCCCGCGCCCAGGACCCGGCCGAGCTGATCACCGACCGGGTCGCGGACACCCTCGTCGGCGCCCTGGCCGGCTTCGCCGCCGCCGTCGTCGTCACCAACCGGCGCGCCGGCGACCGCCTGGACCACGCGCTGACCGCGGCCGAACGCGCCCGCGAGCACGCCGCCCGCCTGCTCGCCGAGCCGCACCCCGCCCCGCACGCCCTGGAATCCGCCCGCCGCGCCCTCGCCGCCGCCCTCGTCGACCTGCGCGCCACGGCCGACGCCGCCGCCGGCGAGTGGTGGCAGCGCGCCCTGCCCGAGGAGCGGGTCGTGCTCACCGAGCAGGCCGGACACCGTACGCTCGCGGCGACGGTACGACGCCAGGGGCTCGTACCGCAGGACCGGGACGACACCCCGGGCCGGGAGCGTGACCGTGACCAGGACCCGGGCAGAACGACGGAGGACATACGGCCATGACGGCGACGAACGGCGGACCGACGCCCACTGGCGACCCGGCCGGTGCCCGGCCCGGGACCGGCACCGACCCCGCGCGCGGCGACACCGTCTCCGCCGTCGTCCGTCAGTGGCGGGCCGTCCACCCCGAGCTGGACACCGGGCCCATGGAGATCATCGGCCGGATCAACCGCTGCGCCGCCCTGCTCCAGCAGGCCGAGGACGCCCCGCTGCGCCGGGCCGGCCTGAGCCGCCCCGAGTTCGACCTGCTCGGCGCGCTGCGCCGCACCGGCCACGAACTGACCCCGAGCGAAGTGGCCCGGGAGACCTTCTCCTCCGGGGCCGCCGTCACCAAGCGGCTCAAGCAGCTGACCGAGCGCGGCCTGGTCGAACGGCGCGGCGATACCCGTGACCGCCGCGTCGCCCACGTCCGTCTCACCGACGCGGGCCGCGACCTGGTCGACGGCATCCTCCCCGAGCAGCTCGCCTACGAGACGGCCGTGCTGTCCGTCCTCGACGCGCAGGGCCAGGGCGAACTCGCGGGCCTGCTCGCCGAGTTGCTCGGCCGTCTGGAAGGCCGGGCGGGCGCGCTGCGGGCGTAGCCGCGACCGGCGCGCTACAGCACGTCGTGCACCGTACGACGGTGGGTCGAGCGGCGGTCGTCGATGTCCGGCCACCGGTCGCCGTACACATTGCGGGTGATGGGTGCCTCGCGCAGGAACTCGTGCGGGAACCCCAGCGGGACCGCGCTCACCTCGTCCAGGCGCGCCCGCGCGTCCGCGTCCAGCCGGACCCCGGTGCTCGCCAGGTTGTCCGCCAGCTGCCCGGGCGCGGTCGCCGACACGATCGGTACGACGTTCCCGGGCCCGCCCAGCAGCCAGGCCAGGGCCACCTGCGCCGGACTCCAGCCGCCCTGCCCGGCGATGTCCAGGACCGCGCCGATGACCTCCTCCTCCCACGCCTCGGTCTTGATCCCGAGCGTGTCCAGCCGCCCCCGCTCCCCGCGCCGGTACTTCCCGGTGAGCTTGCCCGCGGCCAGCGGCGCCCAGGCGAACACGGCGAGGTCGAACGCCCGTGCCTGAGGCAGGAGTTCGCGCTCCGGTGTCCGGTCCAGCAGGCTGTAGCGCAGCTGCGAACCCGCGAAACACGTCCAACCGCGCAGCTCGGCCAGCGTGTTGGCCTGCGCGATCTCCCACGCCGGCCAGTCCGACACCCCCACGTAGAGCACCTTGCCGGAGCGTACGACGTCGTCCAGGGCACGCATCACCTCCTCCACCGGGGTGAAGTTGTCCCGGGCGTGCACCCACAGCACGTCGAGCCGGTCCGTGCGCAGCCGCCGCAGGCTCTCCTCGACCGACTGCACGAGGTTCTTGCGGTGGTTGCCGGCGGAGTTGGGGTCCCCGTCCCGGGTGCCGCACGTGTACTTGCTCGCGAGGACGAACCGCTCCCGGCGCCCGGCCAGCAGCTCGCCCAGGATCCGTTCGGAGCTGCCCGAGGTGTAGTTGTTCGCGGTGTCGACGAAATTGCCGCCCGCGTCGGCGTAGGTGTCGAGGATCCGGGCGCTGGTGTCCTTGTCCACACCCCAGCCCCAGTCCTCACCGAAGGTCATCGAGCCGAGCGCCAGCTCGCTGACGCGCAGACCGGTCCGTCCGAACAGCGTGTACCGCACGAATGCTTCCTTTCCCCGGAGGTGGTGCGTACGACGCTAGGAGCTGGAGCGCCCTCCAAGGCAAACGGCCGCCCGCAGTGCCGAAACCCGCTGGCCCGTCCGGCCGCACCGGCGTAGCCTCGGCGCCGTACCGCATCGCACGGCGGCCTGACCGATCCTTCACGAGACCGGAGGTCACCCATGCCCGAGGTACGCCCCTTCCGCCGCGACGACCGCGACCAGCTGACCGACCTGGTGAACGCCCATGTGGCCGCCGTCGTCCCCGGAGTCTCCGTCTCCGTGAACACGGTGCTCAGCGCACTGGAGCGGCAGCCCGAGGAGTTCGTGACCGACCCCTGGGTGGGCGAGCGGGCCACGCTCGTCGCCGAGGACCGCGGGCACGTCGTCGCGGCGGCCCACCTGAAGCGGTACCGCGCGGACGACGAGGTCGGCGCGGACTACCGGGACGCCGGCGAGATCGACTGGTTCCTCTGGCACCCGCCCGCCTCCTTCCGGCCGGGCACCGAGCGCGCCGCCGATCTGCTGATGAGCGCCTGCCTGGCCCGGCTGGCCCGCTGGCAGGTCCGGGTCCGCCGCGCCTCCGGAGACCTGCCCGCCCCCGCCGTCTACGGCCTGCCCCGGCCCTGGCCGCACGTGCGCTCCCTCTACGAACGCGCCGGATTCCGGCACACCGGGGTCACCGAGGTGATCCTCCTCGCCCGCACGGCCGACCTGCCCGGCCCCGAGCCGCGCCCCGGCGTCACCGTCGAGCGCACGGTGGGGGAGTGCGGCACCCGCTTCACCGCCCGCACGGACACGGGCGTCATCGGCTTCGTCGAGACCGACACCTCCCTGGCCCGCCCCGAACGCCACGCCCGCGCCGCCGGCCTGGCCGACATCGGCAACCTGCACGTCGAACCCGCCCACCGGGACCAGGGCTGGGAACACCGGCTGTTGGGCCACGCCGCCCACTGGCTGAGGCTGTCCGGAGCGGACCGCGTCCTCGCCTATGCCGACGCCGAGGACACGGCCGCCCTGGCGTGCCTGCGCGCCGCCGGCTTCCACGAACTGACCCGCACGGACCGCGCCTGGCACCACCGACCGAGCTGACCCCCCGCCCCGTGACCACCGACGGCGCCTCGCGGGCCGACAGCAGACCGGCGCCGCACCCGCGCAGACCCCGCCCTCCACGCAGCGCGAAGGGGCCCGCGCCGCGACCGACGCCGCCCATGAGGACGCGCCCGACACCGAAGCGCGCTGCCGGCCACGGACGCCGACACGAGAACGGGCGCGGCCGACCGCCTCGCGGCACCCGTGCAGGAGGTGACGGCGATCGGCAGGCCGGTGCGGTCCTCGATGTGCGGGAGGCCCGGACGCCTGAGGTGGGTCGGGGCGTGCGGCCCGGGGTCGTGGGCCGTGTTCGGTCGGCTCGCGGTGCCCGGGCTGGGTTGTGGCTCAGGTGGTGGGGGTGGTTGGCCGGTTGGTGCGGTTCTTGATGTCGGGGAGGCCCGGATGCCTGTGGTGGGTCGGGGCGTGCGGCCCGGGGTCGTGGGCCGTGTTCGGTCGGCTCGCGGTGCCCGGGCTGGGTTGTGGCTCAGGTGGTGGGGGTGGTTGGCCGGTCGGTGCGGTTCTTGATGTCGGGGAGGCCCGGATGCCTGTGGTGGGTCCGGGCGTGCGGCCCGGGGTCGTGGGCCGTGTCCGGTCGGCTCGCGGTGCCCGGGCCGGGCCGTGGCTCAGGTGGTGACGCCGGTCGGCCGGCCGGTGCGGTCCTCGATGTGCGGGGGCCCGC
The DNA here is from genome assembly GCF_002155905.1 of Streptomyces tricolor. Classification (GTDB taxonomy): domain Bacteria; phylum Actinomycetota; class Actinomycetes; order Streptomycetales; family Streptomycetaceae; genus Streptomyces; species Streptomyces tricolor. The sequence goes on from NZ_MUMF01000207.1 coordinate 4,003, forward strand.
GCACCGGGGGCGGCGCGGCGCCAGGCCGTCGACTAGATGCCGGGCCGGTAGCGGAGCGGATGGTCCGCCGGGATCTCCACCAGGACGATCGGCGTGCCGTCCGGGTCGGCGGTCCACATCTCGACCAGGCCCCACGGCTCCCGCACCGGGGGCCGGACGATCTCGACACCGCGCGCCCGCAGTTCCTCGCACGCCGCTGTCACGTCCTCGACCTGCAACCACAGGCGCGGCCCGGGCGAGGCCGGGGCGTCGGACCGGCCGGACAGTTCCAGGAAGCCGCCACCGAGGAAGTAGACCGTGCCGCGCTCGGGACCGGTACCGAACTCGCGGTAGACGGAGAGGCCGAGCTGCTCGCCGTAGAAGGCGCGGGAGCGTTCGGGGTCGGTGGGCCGGAGCAGGATCCGGCTGCTGAGTACATGCACCATGCGGGCGGAGCCTAGCGGCAGGGTTACCCTCATCGGTGGCTCAGCCACGCCCGAGATCGGAGACGCTGCCATGGACACCCCCGCCACCGGACTGACCTTCCGCGACGCCACCGACGCCGACGTCGACGCCCTCGTCGCCCTGGTCGAGTCGGCGTACCGGGGGGACAGCAGCCGGGCCGGGTGGACCACCGAGGCGGACTTCCTGGAGGGCCAGCGGACCGACCCCGAGGGCGTGCTGGAGGTGATCAAGGGCCCCGAGAGCCGGCTGCTCACCGTCGAGCGGGACGGCCGCATCGTCGCCTGCTGCCAGCTGGAACACCGCGTCGATCACGCCTACTTCGGCATGTTCGCGGTCACGCCCACGCAGCAGGGCACCGGCCTCGGCAAGATCGTCATGGCGGAGGCGGAGCGCCTGGCCCGGGAGACCTGGGGGGCCACCGAGATGCGGATGGCGGTGATCAACGTACGGGAGGACCTGATCGCCTGGTACGAGCGCCGCGGCTACCGCCGTACGGGAGAGACGCATCCCTTCCCGTACGGCGACGAGCGCTACGGCATCCCGCTCCGTGCCGACCTGCGGTTCGAGGTGCTGGCCAAGCCGCTGGTGTGACGCGCAGGCGGGCGTCCGGGCGCGCGGCCCGGACGCCGGGTCACGCGGTGAACCGGCCCGTGCGCTTGATCTCCGGATAGTCGGTGGTCGCCCCGTCCAGCTCCAGGGCGCGCACCAGCCGCAGCTGGTCCTGCGTGTTGACCACCCAGCCGATGATCCGCAGCCCGGACGCGCGCGCGTGCTCGACGATCTCCAGGGTGAGCCGGCGGATGTTGAGACACACGGTCGCGGCGCCCACGGCGACCGCGCGGTCCACCACGTCGGTGCCGTACCGGCTCGCGACCAGCGCGGTGCGCACGCCCGGCACCAGCCGCGCGATCTCGGCGACCGCCTCGTCGTGGAACGAGGAGACCTCCACCCGGGCCGTCAGGTCGCGCGCGTGCATCACCTCGGCCAGCGCCCGGGCCGCCGCCACGTCCTTGATCTCGGCCTGCAGGGGTGTCTGCACGGCCTCCAGGACCTCCTCGAACACCGGCACCCGCTCGCCGCGGCCCGCGTCCAGGGCGCGCAGCTCCGCGAGGGTCTTGTCGGCGATCGGCCCGGAGCCGTCGGTCGTACGGTCCACCTCTGCGTCGTGCATGACGACCAGGGCGCCGTCCTTGCTCAGATGCAGATCGAGTTCGATCAGGTCGAGGCCGGCCCGCTGCGCGGCGACGAAGGAACGGAGGGTGTTCTCGGGCTCGACGCCCATGACACCGCGGTGACCGATGGTAAGGAAGTTCAAGGTTCAACTCGCTTCCGTCGACGGCGGCTCGGCGACGCGCGGACCGACGCCCCCGTTCCGGACCTCGTCGTCCACGCGGCAAGCCCGCAGCCTAATGGCCGGGCCGCGCGTTGAACCCGTGGCTGCGCCGGGCATTCGGGGTGCGGGGCGGGCGCCAGTTGGCCGATACCCGTCCGCACCGTCACTCTCCCGTGGGCGAGTCCCCGCGCCCTTGACCGGTCGGACGGCCGCTCGTCCGGGGTCGGAGAGCGCCGGACGGAAGTGAGCGTCGTCACGTCGGACGGCAGGAAAAATGTCGGTGACCATGGCGACGGACAGAAGAATTTCCCGACCATGCTCTTGCTGAGAGAAACAGGGTATGCATACGGTGTCCATACGCGAGGTTCTCCCGTGGAGGATGGGACATGACGGAAATTCTTGTGCAGGCGGCTACCGAGGGACAGGTTCCTTCGTCGACCAGGGTGGTGGAGCACCCGGCATGGCCCGTGCTCAAGGATGCCGTGGAGCAGATCCGGCCATGGCAGTCGAAGGACGGATCGATCGACTTCGACGCCGAGGGCGCGCCGCGGCGGGCCGACGCCGAGGCGGCCGTCGAGCGTGTCGCGGACGCGGTCGAGCGGCTCTCCCCGCTCCTCCCGCACGACAGCGCCTACCACGAGGCGCTCGTGAAGGACCTCCGCCGCTGGGCCGAGGGCGGTTTCCAGGTGCCGGACTTCCTGGACTCCCTGCTGGCCTTCCAGCCCGCCGCGAACCGCGCGCACGGCCTGCAGCACCTGGTCGTCTTCCCGATGTACACGCAGAACGGCAACCCGGACCGCAACCTGGAGGCGGTCGTGCTGCGCATGGTCTGGCCGGAGTGGCTGGCCGAGCTGGAGCGCACCCGCTACGACAACCCGCTGTTCTGCGGCATCACCTTCGAGGACTTCACCTCGGGCTACGACACCAACTCGGCCGTGCTCTTCCCGGAGACGATCGCCGTCCGCGAGGCGCCGGAACGTTTCTCCTGGGGTGGCATCTTCTGCGACCGCGAGGCCGCGCGCTTCCGCCGCGTGACCGAGGCCGCCGTGGACATCCTGGGTCTGGAGCTGCCCGAGGACATCGCCGCCATGGTCCACGACCAGAAGCGCTGCGAAGAGGCCTTCGTCCTGTGGGACATGGTCCACGACCGCACCCACAGCCACGGCGACCTGCCGTTCGATCCGTTCATGATCAAGCAGCGCCAGCCGTTCTGGATGTACGGCCTGGAGGAGCTGCGCTGTGACCTCACCGCCTTCAAGGAGGCCGTGAAGCTCCAGGCGGACGGCGTCCCGCAGGCCCGTGACGTGCAGTACGCGGTGCTCTTCGACCGCATGTTCCGCTTCCCGGTCACCGGCGACCGCAACCGCAACTACGACGGCCTCGGCGGCCAGCTGCTCTTCGCCTACCTGCACAAGCACGACGTCGTCCGCTGGACCGACAACAAGCTCTCCATCGACTGGGAGCGCGCCCCGCAGGTCACCAACCAGCTGTGCGCCGAGATCGAGAAGCTCTACCGGGACGGCATCGACCGCCCGAAGCTGGTGCACTGGTTCGCCGGCTACGAGCTGGTCTCCACCTACCTCGCGCCGCACCCCGGCTCCAAGTGGGCCAAGGGCCCGGACGCCCTGGACCTGACCCAGCCGCCGCGCAAGCTCGTGGACGACGTGCTTCCGGACGAGTTTCCGCTGAGCATGTTCTATGAGGCGCTGTCCAAGAAGCTGAAGAATGTGATCGCCTCCACCAAGGGCATCACGGCGGACGCCGCCGAGCGGGTCGCCGCGTGAGCGACCGCGCCATCGACACGAACACTGTTCAAGAGGGGAAGAACATGGTGGGCAACGGGTCTCTCAGCGGTGCGGTGATCGCGGTGGCCGGCGCGGGCGGCCCCGCCGGGCACGCGGCGCTGGTCCGGCTCGCCGAGGCGGGCGCGGTCGTCGTGGGCGCCGACAACAACCCCGAGCGCCTCGCGGAGGCGGTGGACGCGGCCCGCTACGCCGGGGGCGGCGCCACGGTCACCGGGGAGACCGTCGACCTGCTCGACCTGGAGGACACCCGGGCCTGGGCCGCGCGCATCGAGAAGGACCACGGGCGGATCGACGGCCTGGTCCACCTCGTCGGCGGCTGGCGTGGCGGCGCGACCTTCGCCGACACCGACCTGGCCGACTGGGACCTGCTGGAGAAGCTGCTCGTCCGCACCGTCCAGCACACCTCGCTCGCCTTCTACGACGCCCTCCAGCGCAGCGACCGCGGACGGTACCTGCTCATCAGCGCCGCCGGCGCGTCGAAGCCGACCGCGGGCAACGCGGCGTACTCCGCGGCCAAGGCCGCCGCCGAGGCGTGGACGCTCGCCATGGCGGACGGCTTCCGCAAGGCGGGGGGCGAGCAGGGACCGCACTCGGCGGCTGCCATCCTGGTGGTGAAGGCGCTGGTGCACGACGCGATGCGCGCCGAACGCCCCAACGCGAAGTTCGCGGGTTTCACGGACGTCAAGGACCTGGCCGAGGCCATCGAGGGCGTCTGGAGCAAGCCCGCCGCAGAAGTGAACGGAAACCGTCTGTGGCTGACCGAGAAGCCGTGAACCCTGCCAAGACCGACGCGCGTCGCCATCACGACCCGCAGGTCCGCGGTTTCGCCAGTGACAACTACGCCGGAGCCCACCCCGAGGTCATGGCCGCCCTGGCCCTCGCCAACGGCGGCCATCAGGTGGCGTACGGCGAGGACGACTACACCGAGAACCTCCAGCGGATCATCCGCAGCCACTTCGGTGCCACCGCGGAGGCCTTCCCGGTCTTCAACGGCACCGGCGCGAACGTCGTCGCGCTCCAGGCGGTCACCGACCGCTGGGGCGCGGTGATCTGCGCCGAGAGCGCCCACATCAACGTGGACGAGGGCGGCGCGCCCGAGCGGATGGGCGGACTGAAGCTGCTCACCGTGCCCACGCCCGACGGCAAGCTCACACCCGAGCTGATCGACCGGCAGGCGTACGGCTGGGAGGACGAGCACCGCGCGATGCCGCAGGTCGTGTCGATCACCCAGAGCACCGAGCTGGGCACCCTCTACACGCCCGGGGAGATCCGCGCGATCTGCGAGCACGCCCACGCGCGCGGCATGAAGGTGCACCTGGACGGCTCCCGGATAGCCAACGCCGCCGCCTCCCTGAACGTGCCCATGCGGACGTTCACCAACGCGGTCGGCGTCGACATCCTCTCCCTGGGCGGGACGAAGAACGGCGCGCTGTTCGGCGAGGCGGTCGTCGTCCTCAACCAGGACGCGGTGCGGCAGATGAAGCACCTGCGGAAGATGTCGATGCAGCTGGCCTCCAAGATGCGCTTCGTCTCCGTCCAGCTGGAGGCCCTCCTCGCCAAGGACCTGTGGCTGCGCAACGCCCGCCACGCCAACGAGATGGCCCAGCGGCTCGCCGAGGGGGTCCGCGCGGTGCACGGCGTGGAGATCCTCTACCCGGTGCAGGCCAACGGCGTCTTCGCCAGGCTGCCGCACGACGTGAGCGAGCGGCTGCAGAAGCGGTTCCGGTTCTACTTCTGGGACGAGGCCGCCGGCGTGGTGCGCTGGATGTGCTCCTTCGACACCACGGAGGACGACGTCGACCTGTTCGTCGCGGCGCTCAAGGAGGAGATGGCCCGCTGACCCCAGGTTATGCATAGGTATGCGATCACCTGAAAATCCATTGCGGCTCAGGTGATCGCGTTCCTATGCTCTGCGGGCATGGATCTCATCCAGAACACCGTCGACCTGTCCGCCTACTTGGCCGCCGACGAGGCCATCGACCACCATCATCCGGTGGTCCGGAAGGCCGCCGCCCGCCTGGCCGCCGAGGCCGCCGATTCGTATGACTATGCGCGGGCCGCCTTCGCGTTCGTCCGCGACGCCATCCCGCACTCCCAGGACTCCGGCGACCTCCGCGTCACCTGGCGCGCCTCCGACGTGCTGGCCCTGGGCACCGGCATCTGCTACGCCAAGTGCCATGCGCTCGCCGCGCTGCTGCGGGCCGAGGACATCCCGACCGCCCTGTGCTACCAGCGGCTGACCGACGGCGAGGGCGGCCATGCCGTCCACGGCCTGGTCGCCGTCCGCTTCGACGGAGCCTGGCACCGGCAGGACCCGCGCGGCAACAAGCCGGGTGTCGACGCTCAATTCTCCCTGAACGGCGAGCAGTTGGCCTGGACCCCTGACCCGGCGTCAGGCGAGCTGGACTATCCGCTGCTGTACGCCGCACCGCACCCGGCCGTCCTCGCCGCCCTGCGGGCCGCCCCCGACCGGCCGCACCTGTGGAGGACGCTGCCCAACTCCCTGTGAGCTGGCGTGGCTTGGAAGGCATCATTCTCAAGTAGGAGATGACTTCTCCTACTTGAGAGTGATGTCGCGGGCGGCTGCCGCCTGTGAGGCTAGGTCCCGATCACAGGCGGCATCGCGGTGCAGCCGGTCAACGGGGGATTCACAAGGGGGAAATCAGCAATTCTCGGGATGCGTCGACCACCCGCGTCCCCATTCCTTTCGCGTGCCTTTCCCACGACCTGACATCCAGGACGTGGATGTATCACGCTGCGCCGACCGTGGAGAGATCCGGGTTCCTGCCCGGCCGTGCCGTCTGCTCAATTCACGGGGAGAACAGTTGAATCGAAGAATCGCACGAGCGTCATTCACCTTCACCACGAGTGCCGCGCTGGCCATCGCGGGCACGCTGGCCGTGTCGGCACCCGCCGAGGCGACGTACTACAGCGGCGGCATGCCCAAGCGGTCGTTCAGCGTGAAGACCGTCGGCATCAACAGCGAATGGGTCAAGTACTTCGACACCGCTCGCGGCAACTGGAACAACGCCGGTGTCGGGGCCAGCATCAAGCGCAAGTCCAGCGCCAAGCCCAGCTTCACGGCCGGCAACTACAACCAGAGCTGGTACGGCCTGTACGCGCCCTCCGGCTCGCGGCCCAACCGCTCCTTCCAGATCAAGGTCAACGCCAAGACCCTCTGGCGGGACACGGGGAACATCCCCAAGTACGACAAGTGGGTGCGCAGCACCAGCACCCACGAGCTGGGGCACGCCCTCAGCCTCGCCGACAACCCCAACACGAGCAAGGCGTCGCTGATGAAGCACAGCCGCGACCGCTCGAAGATCCAGAAGCCGCAGCCGTACGACAAGTCCGAGGTGAAGAGGATCTACCGATGAACGTGAGACGGAACATTCTCGTCACCGGGACGGCGATGCTCGCCGCGTTCGCCGCCGTCGGCTGCTCCGCGGACGGCTCCACGAACGGCGCGGACTCCCCGGCGACCTCGGACACCGTGACCTACCACGCGGACTACCCCGCGTACGCCTCGCTCGACGACGTCATCAAGAAGTCCGACGCCGTCGTCGAGGGCACCGTGGTCGGCAGCCGGGTGCAGAAGGTGCTGCCCGACGCGCCCGCCGGTGACGACCCCGCGACCAACCCGCAGGCCGGCCTGTCGCCCGCCGAGGCCAAGGAGGCCAAGAAGGCGGCCGAGGCGAACCCGGTCATCGTCACCGTCTCCAAGGTGAAGGTCACCCGGACACTCGCCGGGAAGGTGGCCGTCGGCGACACCATCGAGGTCAGCCAGCTCGGTGGCACGTACAAGGGGGTGTCCTACAAGGAGACGGACACCACCATGCTCGCCAAGGGCGGGTCGAAGTACGTGCTCATGCTCGCCGCCCACGGCAAGAGCCCGTACGACCTGCTCAACCCGGAGCAGGCGCTCTACACGGTCAAGGCGGACGGCACGGTCAAGGCCGTGTCGGTCGGCGGCTTCACGGGCGCCGGCAAGGTCGACCAGCTGGCCGCCAAGGTCAACCGGATCGCCAAGAACCGCTGAGCACACCGCAGTACCCCACCGGCCGGTGCGCCACGGGATCGTCCGTGGCGCACCGGCGCCGTCTCACCGGTTCCACGGGGCGAGCCGGAGCGCCTCGCGCACGCGCGGGCTCAGCGCCACCCTGTTGCCCTGTGCGGCGACCGCCGTACCGTCCTCGACCTCGTACCAGCCCTGCGTGGTGTTCACCAGGACGTAGCGTCCGCCCTCGCCCTTGTCGAGCAGGAGCACGTACTCCTTCCCGGCGGTGAGTCCGGCGGTCTCGGGCCCGCTGCCGGGGGTCGTGTACGACACCTGGATCGCATCGCCCGGTGTCCGGCCCTTGGCGGTCGCCAGCACCTTCGCCGTCGCCACCGTGGTGCCGGCGTCGTCGCCGGACCCCTGCTGCCCGGCACCGAGCCGCGCCCGCACGATCACGTCCGCCGCTCCCTCCAGCGCCGCCGTGCCGGCGAAGTGCGGCTCGTCGGCGGTGAGCCCGCCGCCCGTGCCCTCGGCCGGCCCCGCCGAGCCGCTCCGGGCCCCGGCCCGGTCGCCGCCCGCCCCGGCCGGGTCGCCCTGGAGGCCGAAGAAGGTGACGCCGGCGACGGCCGCGGCGGCTCCGCAGGCCACGGCGGCCACCAGGAAACCCCGCCGGGGCGCCCGGCGAGCGGGTGCGGGGGACGTGACATGGTCGGATCCGACCAGCGAGGACAGCTCGTCGGCCGCGCGCGCGGACAGGGGCTCGGACGCCGTGTGCGGGACCGGGTTGGCGTTCTTGATCAGAGACTTGACACGCATCACACAGGCTCCTGAGGCAGATCGTAAACGGCACGGAATGCTTTGCGCGCTCGGTGCAGCCGGACCCATACCGCGGATGCGCTGCACCCGAGGACCGCGCCGGTCTCCGCCGCGCTGAGCCCGTCCCAGTAGCTCAGCAGCAGCACCTCGCGGTGCGCGGTGGGAAGCCGGTCCAGGGCGTCGAGCACGGCGTTGTCCTCACTCGACGCCGGAGCACCGCCCATCGTGTCGGCGATGGTGCGGTGTATCTCCGTCAGGCGTGCCATCGAGCGGTAGTGGTTGCTCAGCAGGTTGCGCGCGGTGACGAAGAGCCACCCGGGTCCCACGTCCTGGCCCGCCGCCATCCGCTCCCACGCGGTGCGGAAGACCTCGGCGGTCAGTTCCTCCGCCGCCGCTCGGTCGCCCGACCGCCGGTGCACGTAGGCGCACACCCGCGGGTGTTCACGGACGTACAACGCCGTGAACCGCGCGGCCAGATCACCGTCGCTCCGGGTCTTCAGGGTCTCCACACCTCTTACATGTCGGAGACCCGCCGCATCCTTACCGACCCGTCCCGGAAATTTTCCGGCCGACGGATCGCCACCTCAGGGCCGGGCGCGGCTCAATGGGCCTCGGCCGTGCGCAGCTGCTCCGCCGTCGGTGCCGTGCCGCCCAGGTGGGCGGGCAGCCACCAGGAGTCCTCGGGGCCCTTCGGACGGCCCGGGTACGCGCGCTGGGCGGTGTCCAGCAGTTCCTGGACGCGCTCGCGCAGCCGGCGCGTGATGGCGCCGGCGTACTGGTCGAGGGGTGCCTCCACCGCCTCGCCGACCCGAATGGTGACCGGCAGGTGGTTCCGCTTGAAGTTGCGCGGGTGGCCCTTCGTCCACAGCCGCTGCGTGCCCCACACCGCCATCGGGACCAGCGGGACGCCGGCCTCCTGGGCCAGCCGGGCCGCGCCCGACTTGAAGCTCTTCAGCGTGAAGGACTGCGAGATCGTCGCCTCCGGGAACACCCCGACGATCTCGCCGGAGCGCAGCGAGTCCAGCGCGTGCGCGTACGCCGCCTCGCCCTGCTTGCGGTCCACGGGGATGTGCTTCATCCCGCGCATCAGCGGCCCGGACACCTTGTGCCGGAAGACCGACTCCTTCGCCATGAACCGCACCAGGCGCTTCTGCGGCAGGGCGGCCAGGCCGTTGAAGACGAAGTCCAGGTAGCTGATGTGATTGCTCACCAGGACGGCGCCGCCCGAGCGCGGGATGTTCTCCGACCCCTGGCAGTCGATCTTCAGATCCCAGACCTTGAACAACGTCTTGGCGAAACCGATGACGGGACGGTAGACCAGCTCTGCCATGGGCGGGGCGGACCCTTTCTACTCTGCTCGGGAAAGGGGCTCCCGGCGGGAAAGTTACGCAGCCGTAGGTTTACGGCGTCTCGCAGATCGTGCCCGAAGAACGGACGGGTAGCCAGTCCTGGTGCCCCGCCGCGGCGAGATCCTCGTCACGTCGGCCTACAACCCGCTTCGGATCTTTATGCCCGCTTTACTTCACCCGAGTCGCCGCCCTCTCCGGAAGCGGGAACATTTCGCACCCCCCGGCCGGCCCCCGGTGGGGAATCGCTCCCTCGCGCGGGAATCATTGCCGTCCCGTGAACGCTTGTGCTGAGGGCGGGCGGACGACAGCGAACGGCGGAACGGGAGAACGCGGGTGCGCGAGCGCGAGGAAGACAGGCGGCCCGGGGCGGCCGGACTCGGCGGCGAACTGGGAGAGCGACTGGGGGAGCGCGCCACGCTGGTGCAGTTCTCCAGCGCCTTCTGCGCGCCCTGCCGGGCCACCCGGCGCATCCTCGGCGAGGTCGCCGGGATGGTCCCCGGCGTGACCCACGTCGAGATCGACGCCGAAGCCCGCCTGGACCTCGTCCGCGCCCTGGAGATCCTCAAGACGCCCACCGTCCTGGTCCTGGACGCCGACGGGCGGGTGGTGCGGCGCGCCACCGGACAGCCCCGCAAGGCCGACGTCATCGCCGCCCTGGGGGAGGCCGTGTGAGCGAGTTTCAGGGAATCGTGAGACATCTTCCAGATCCCGGAACCCGCTTGACTGCACGCACCACCTATCGTCAGCCTGACCGTATGCCGATCGAACTCCTTCTCTACGGACGGGTCCACGTCGACCTCGCCCGCACCGCGAGCGCGCGCTGTCCGGGCTGCTGAGCAGCCACGGACCCGTTTCTCCTCCCTCGCAGAAGGACAACTCCATGACGGCCACGCCCGACCTCGGCACTCCCCAGCTCGCCTCCCCCGATCTGCTGCGCTCCACCTTCCGCCGGCACGCCGCCGGTGTGGCGGTGATCACCGCGCGCGGGACCGCCGGCCCGGTCGGCTTCACCGCCACCTCCCTGACCTCCGTCTCCGCCGAGCCGCCGCTGGTCTCCTTCGGCATCGGCACCGGCGCCTCCAGCTGGCCCGCGATCGCCGAGGCGGACCACGTCGGCGTGCACATACTCGGCGAGCACCAGAGCGAGCTGGCCGCCACCTTCGCCCGCAGCGGCGCCGACCGCTTCGGTGCGCCCACCGCCTGGCGGGAGGGTCCGGAAGGCGTGCCGGTGCTGGACGACGTACTCGCCTGGCTGGTGTGCCGGATCGTCGGGCGGGTCCCGGCCGGCGACCACCGGATCGTGCTCGCCGAGGTGGTCCTCGGCGATCCCTCGGGCGCCGGCCGCCCGCTCCTCTACCACCAGGGACGCTTCAGCGGCCTGCGGGATTGATCACGTGACCCCCGCCTGCGAAGCCGTCGAGTTCCGGTTACGCTGCGTTGCGAAGGTCACAGTTCAAAGCGCTTGCTTAGCGGGCATGAACTGGGTGTACTGACGAGTAATATTTCGTTCGGAGCGCGCGGACGCCCCGACCGGGATCGGCCGCTTGAGGCGCCTATGCTGCCTGCAAGAGGCAGCCCGAAATGACGATGCAGTAGGAGAGCCGGCGTGAGCTTGAGGATCGTTGTCACTGTGAAGTACGTGCCCGACGCCACTGGCGACCGGCACTTCGCCGATGACCTGACCGTCGACCGCGACGACGTGGACGGTCTGCTCTCCGAGCTGGACGAGTACGCGGTCGAGCAGGCGCTGCAGATCGCGGAGAACGCGGACGACGCCGAGGTCACCGTCCTGACGGTCGGCCCGGAGGACGCCAAGGACGCGCTCCGCAAGGCCCTCTCGATGGGTGCCGACAAGGCCATCCACGTCGAGGACGACGACCTGCACGGCACCGACGCCATCGGCACCTCCCTGGTGCTGGCCAAGGCCATCGAGAAGGCCGGCTACGACCTGGTCATCTCCGGCATGGCCTCCACCGACGGCACCATGGGCGTCGTCCCGGCGCTGGTCGCCGAGCGCCTGGGCGTCCCGCAGGTCACCCTGCTGTCCGAGGTCTCCGTCGAGGACGGCGTGGTCAAGGGCCGCCGCGACGGCGACACCGCCTCGGAGCAGCTGGAGGCCTCCCTCCCGGCGGTCGTCTCCGTGACCGACCAGTCCGGTGAGGCCCGCTACCCGTCCTTCAAGGGCATCATGGCGGCCAAGAAGAAGCCGGTGGAGTCCTGGGACCTGTCCGACCTGGACATCGAGGCCGAGGAGGTCGGCCTGGACGGCGCGTTCACCAAGGTCGAGGCCGCGACCGAGCGTCCGGCCCGCACGGCCGGCACCATCGTCAAGGACGAGGGCGAGGGCGGCAAGCAGCTCGCTGAGTTCCTCGCGAGCCAGAAGTTCATCTGAGGCTCGCCCCCGCTGACCGCCCCTCAACTTCGTTTCGCAGGAGAGCAATCCCATGGCTGAAGTCCTCGTCTACGTCGACCACGTGGACGGTGCCGTCCGCAAGCCCACCTTGGAGCTGCTGACCCTGGCCCGCCGCATCGGCGAGCCCGTCGCCGTGGCCCTCGGCAACGGCGCCGCCGACACCGCCGCCACGCTCGCCGAGCACGGCGCGGTGAAGGTCCTCACCCACGACGCGTCCGAGTACGCCGAGTACCTGGTCGTGCCGAAGGTGGACGCCCTGCAGGCGGCCTACGAGGCCGTCTCCCCGGCCGCCGTGCTGGTCCCGTCCTCCGCCGAGGGCAAGGAGATCGCCGCCCGCCTCGCGCTGCGCATCGGCTCCGGCATCATCACCGACGCCGTCGACCTTGAGGCCGGCGACGAGGGCCCGGTGGCCACCCAGTCGGTGTTCGCCGCGTCCTTCACCACCAAGTCGCGGGTCATCAAGGGCACCCCGGTCATCACGGTCAAGCCGAACTCGGCCGCCGTGGAGGCCGCCCCGGCCGCGGGCGCGGTCGAGGCCCTGTCCGTGACCTTCTCGGCCCAGGCGACCGGCACGAAGATCACCGGCCGTACGCCGCGTGAGTCGACGGGCCGCCCGGAGCTGACCGAGGCCGCGATCGTGGTCTCCGGTGGCCGCGGTGTGAACGGCGCCGAGAACTTCGCGATCATCGAGGCCCTCGCCGACCAGCTCGGCGCGGCCGTCGGTGCCTCGCGCGCCGCCGTCGACGCCGGCTGGTACCCGCACACCAACCAGGTCGGCCAGACCGGCAAGTCGGTCTCGCCGCAGCTGTACATCGCCAACGGCATCTCCGGCGCCATCCAGCACCGCGCCGGTATGCAGACCTCGAAGACGATCGTGGCCGTCAACAAGGACGCCGAGGCCCCGATCTTCGAGCTGGTCGACTTCGGTGTGGTCGGCGACCTGTTCGACGTCGTGCCGCAGCTGACCGAGGAGATCAAGACCCGCAAGGGCTGAGCCTCCCCGTCGCCGTACGAGGCCCCCGTGACCGCGCGCCGGTCACGGGGGCCTCGCCGTGTCACGGCGTCGCTCGTCCCAGGGTCAGGGACGCCTGCACGGGCAGGTGGTCGCTGGGGAACTGGCCGTCCAGCGAGAAGGTGTTGATCGAGGCCCGGTGCGTCGTGACACCGGGCGTGGCGAGGATCCAGTCGATGCGGTCGCCGTCCGGCGTGAGCGGCCGGTAGCCGTGGAAGGTCCCGTACAGCCTGCTGCGCTCGGCCGCCGTGTCCCAGGTGTCGACCAGGCCCGCGCCGAGCATCGTGTCGTAGACGGGGTCCTTGTGGGCGGCGACGTTGAAGTCCCCGGTGACCACGAGCGGCAGCGAGCCGTCGAGTTTGCCGATGCGCTCGCCGATCAGGGCGGCGGCACGCGCGCGTGCGTTCCTGCTGGCGTTGTCGAGGTGGGTGTTCAGGAGGTAGAACTCGCGGTCGCCGTCGGCCCGGTCCCGGAACCGGACCCAGGTCACCATCCGGATGGAGCCGCCGCCCCAGGTGTTGGAGCCGATCACGTCCGGCGTGTCGGAGAGCCAGAAGTGGTCGTACTCCTCGGGGACGAGCCGGCGGGTGTCGTAGAACACCGCCATGAACTCGTCGCGGCTGCCGCCGGCGCGTCCGGTGCCGATCCAGTCGTAGCGCGCTCCGAGGTCGGCCTCGATGTCGCGCAGCTGCTGGTAGAGGCCCTCCTGCGTGCCGATGACATGGAGGCGCTCCCGGTGCAGCAGAGCGCGGGTCACGGGCCTGCGGACGGCCCAGCTGTGGGGCTCGGCGGTGCTCGCGTAGCGGAGGTTGAACGACATGACGCGCAGCGGTCCGCCGTGCCGTTCGCCCGCCGAGGCGGGGTCGGCGGAGAGTGCTGTACTGGACAGGGGCAGGGAGATCGTGGCGGCTAACGCGGTCTTCAGGCCCAAACGGCGCGGGACGCGGCGGTGGATCGGCACGGGTGCTCCTTCTGCGACGGCTTACGGGCGAGTCGTTGCTGACGCGCTGTGCGGTAGGTGCTGCGTGCGCTGCGCGACAGGAGTGTGCGGCCTGCACGGTGTCATATGGACGTGAACATGCCGAGATGGCGGGGTGGAGTGCACGGAATGCGGTGTTGACCAGCGGGAAGGTTGCCGGATAACTTCGCTATACGGATTGTTGATTCCGTACAGCGGAAAGCTTGGAGGGTGTGGGATGGGTCAGCAGGAGCAGGTGGCGACAAGTCTCGCGGGCGCCGTCAGCGAGGAGATCAGCGCCTCCCTCGCACCGGTCGACGCGGAGCTGGAGCGCCGCTATCCCGGGGACCCCGGCACCCGGCAGCCCGTCCACACCGTGTACGTCCCCGGCGACGCCTTCGCCGCCGACACCATCCGCTCCTGGGGCGACCGGGCCCTCGCGGCCCTCGACGAACACGCCCCGGACGCCGCCTCCTTCGCGGCCGTCCTCGGACTGGCGGACGACCTCGCCGAGCCGGTCTACTCGCGCGTCCGCGCCAAGCTGGAGCGGGAGCCGATCGAAGACCTGCGCGTCGACTTCGAGGACGGTTACGGCCCCCGCCCCGACGCCGAGGAGGACGCGACGGCCGCCCGCGCCGCCCGCCTGATCGCCGAGGCGTACCGCGACGGCACGGCGGCGCCGTACATGGGCATCCGCATGAAGTGCATGGAGGCCGCCGTACGCGACCGGGGCATCCGCACCCTCGACGTCTTCCTCACCGGCCTGATGGAGGCCGGCGGGCTGCCCGAGGGCCTCGTCCTCACCCTGCCCAAGGTGACCTACCCCGAGCAGGTCGGCGCCTTCGTCCGGCTGCTGGAGGCCTTCGAGAAGGCGCACGGCCTGGACGCCGGCCGGCTGGGCTTCGAGATCCAGATCGAGACCAGCCAGGCCATCCTCGCCACCGACGGCACCGCCACCGTCGCCCGCATGATCCAGGCCGCCGAGGGCCGCGCCACCGGACTGCACTACGGCACCTTCGACTACAGCGCCTGCCTCGGCGTCTCCGCCGCCTACCAGGCCAGCGACCACCCGGCCGCCGACCACGCCAAGGCGGTCATGCAGGTGGCGGCGGCCGGCACCGGCGTCCGCGTCTCCGACGGCTCCACCAACGTCCTGCCCGTCGGCCCGACCGCCAAGGTCCACGACGCCTGGCGCCTCCACTACGGCCTCACCCGCCGCGCCCTCGCCCGCGCCTACTACCAGGGCTGGGACATGCACCCCGGCCACATCCCCACCCGCTACGCGGCCGTGTTCGCCTTCTACCGCGAGGGCTTCGAACAGGCGGCGGCCCGCCTCGCCCGGTACGCCAACCGGGCCGGCGGCGACGTCATGGACGAGCCCGCCACCGCCAAGGCCCTCAGCGGCTACCTGCTGCGCGGCCTGGACTGCGGCGCCCTGGACATCGCCGAGGTCGCCCGCCTCACCGGCCTCACCCGCACCGACCTGGAGGCCTTCGCGGCCCCCCGACGCGGCGACCTGACGGCCTCCGCCCCGTAGCACCACCCGAGCGCGCAGCCCCGCCCCGTCTCACGGCCGGTACCTGCCCGGCAGACCGAGGTGACGGTGACAGAGGAGACGGGGTGGTGGTCTTCTGCGGCCGGGGAGCCAGGGGCTCCCTATCGGCTGGGGCACGGGGACTGCGATCGAGGACGAGCAGGCCGTCCTCGATCCGGTCGTTGTGACTGGCCGGCGGAGTGAGGAGGGCACGCCGGCTCGGCGTCTGGCGAGGCGGAGCAGGGCCCGGCTGTGGTGCTTGGCGTACGGGCTCGTGGCGGCGGGGTCGGACAGGCACGAAGGCTCGAAGCCGTACGCCGCAGAAGCCGTGCCTCCTCCCGCGCGAGAACCACCACGTGCCGGCGGGCCCGCCTGCGGGCCTGTCCCGCTTCCTCGGCCAGGAGATGACACCGGAGCCGCCCGAGAGGCCGTCATGGTGATCATGGCCGCCCTCGCCCTCCAGTTGGGCGGGGGCGAGTGAATGGGCCAGGATCAGTCCGCCGGCGGCAGTTCCCCCGAGCCGCGGGTGATCAGACGGGTCGGCAGCTCGATCCGCTCAGGTGCGACGAGGGTGCCGTCCAGCTGGCGGAAGAGGCGCTCGGCGGCGGTACGGCCCAGGGCCGCCGCGTCCTGGGCGACGACCGTGACGCCCGGCTGGAGCAGATCGGCCAGCTCGATGTCGTCGAAGCCGACGAACGCGACCTGGCGCGACTGCTCGGCCAGCACCCGGATCACGGTGACCGTCACCCGGTTGTTGCCCGCGAAGATCGCGGTGACCGGGTCGGGTCCGGACAGCATCTCCTCCGCGGCCCGGCGCACCCGCTCCGGATCCGTCGCGCCGAGGGACATCCAGCGCTCCTCGACGGCTATGCCCGCGTCTTCCATCGCCGCCCGGTAGCCGCGCAGCCGCTCGGCCGCGGTGTGGATGCGGGGCATGTCGCCGATGAAGCCGATCCGGCGGTGGCCGTGCGCGATGAGATGGGCGACGCCGTCGCGGGCACCGCCGTAGTTGTCGGACAGCACCACGTCGGCGTCGATCCGGCCGGCCGGGCGGTCCACGAACACGGTCGCCACACCGGCCCTGATCTCCGGCTCCAGATAGCGGTGGTCGTCCCCGGCCGGGATCACCACCAAACCGTCCACCCGGCGTGCGCACAGGGCCAGCGCCAGCTCCTGCTCGCGCTCGGGGTCCTCGGCGCTGGAGCCGTTGATCAGCAGGGCGCCGTGGGCGCGGGCCACCTCTTCCACGGCTCGGCTGAGCGGGCCGTAGAAAGGGTCCGCGAGATCCTCCAGGACCAGACCGATGCTCGCCGTCCGGCCCTTGCGCAGCACCCGGGCGCTGTCGTTGCGGCGGAAGCCGAGCGCCTCGATCGCCTCCTGCACCCGCCGCTCGGTGTCCGGGGTGACCCCGGGCTCGCCGTTGACCACCCGGGAGACCGTCTTGAGCCCCACCCCGGCGCGTGCCGCCACATCCTTCATGGTGGGGCGGTTGCCGTACCGGGTGCCGGGAAGGCGGTCTGCTCGGCGGGTGGTCTCGGGCACGATGCGCTGTCCTGTCTCTCGTCCGTGTCGCCCACGGTCCGTCGTCCGCCTCGCCCGTGGCGGGCGTGCGTGATCCATGGGGTTGTATGAGGATGTGGCGTCGAGCATAGAGCCTGGACAACGTTGTCAGATGCGAGAGAGACTGTCCACCGCTGTCCCCGGCCTGCGCCCCCACCGCTTGACCGGCCTGGCTTTCTTTGGTTTTCAAGCTTCGACGGGGAGTTCTGACTCTGATGCACACCGACCTCGTGGCGGCCCTGGACATCGGCGGCACCAAGATCGCCGGCGCGCTGGTGGACCGTGCCGGACGGATCCTGGCCAGAGCCCAGCGCGCCACGCCCGCCCAGCAGGACGGCGAAACGGTCATGCGGGCCGTGGCGGAGGTGCTCGGCGACCTCACCGGGTCGCCGCTGTGGGGACGCGCGACCTCGGTCGGTATCGGCAGCGCCGGCCCGGTGGACGCCTCGGCCGGCACGGTCAGTCCGGTGAACGTGCCGGGCTGGCGCGAGTTCCCGCTGGTCGACCGGGTCCGTGCGCTCACCGGGGGGCTGCCGGTGGAGCTGATCGGCGACGGTGTCGCGATCACGGCGGCCGAACACTGGCAGGGCGCGGCGCGCGGCCACGACAACGCGTTGTGCATGGTGGTCTCGACCGGGGTCGGCGGCGGCCTGGTGCTGGGCGGACGGCTGCATCCCGGGCCGACCGGCAACGCCGGGCACATCGGCCACATCAGCGTCGACCTGGACGGCGATCCCTGTCCGTGCGGTGCGCGCGGCTGTGTGGAGCGCATCGCCAGCGGCCCCAACATCGCCCGCCGGGCCCTGGAGCAGGGCTGGCGCCCCGGCCCCGACGGCGACACCTCGGCCGCCGCGGTGGCCGCCGCCGCCCGCGCCGGCGATCCGGTCGCCGTGGCCTCCTTCGAGCGGGCGGCGCAGGCACTGGCCGCCGGAATCGCGGCCACCGCGACCCTGGTCGAGATCGACATAGCGGTGATCGGCGGTGGCGTCGGCAAGGCGGGCGACATCCTGTTCACCCCGCTGCGCAAGGCCCTCACCGACTACGCGACCCTGTCCTTCGTGCAGCGGCTCACCGTCGTACCCGCGCAGACGGGCACGGACGCGGGCCTGGTCGGCGCCGCCGCGGCGGCACTGACCCGCACCCCGGACGTGACGGCGGCGGGCCGCTAGGGCCTGTCGCTCCGCGACTGCCGGCATGGTCCGCACGACAGGCCCCGGGCGGCGTCTTCACACGATCCGCGCGCAGGCGGAAGCGGACGCGGCGGGCGACCGCCGATGACCCTCGCTCCCAGGACATGTCCGGCCGGTCATGTGACCGCTCCGGGCCCGAGTCGTTCCTGGGGGCATGGGGCCGGGGTGATCTGCGTGATGCCGAGCGGGGAACGGCGGCGGGGAGGCGAGCGGGTGATCAACCGCCCGCGGCAGTCCCGGGCGGTCGCCGCTCGGCACGACGAGCGGGGTGGGGTTCAGAGCCTGTCGGCCGCCCGGACCCGGTTGAGGTGGACGAGAACGTCGTAGGCCCGGCCGATCGCGAGAGTGGGCGGGGGGTCGGGGGTGAAGGTCGAACCGGCGTCGTAGACCGGCCGCGGCCGGTTGAGCCAGGTCCGGGCCTCGGCGGGTGCCGCCCGCAGGTCTACGTAGAAGTCCCGGCACCCGACCCGGTCCAGGGTGTGCTCGTGCATGCCGGGGCGCGCCGCCGGAACGGTGACCGGCTTCCAGTCGCCGTCGAGGGAGGTGTCCTTGGTGAGGAAGGAGCCGCCGGCGAAGGTGAAGCCGATCGCCGCGTAGTCGCGGCCCAGGCAGTCGCGCAGCACGGTGCCCTGGGTGCGCGGGTACATGTCGGGATGGGCGGACAGGTAGCCGACGTGGCCGTTGTGGGCTGACAGCAGCATCCGGTGGCCGGTCTGGCGCTGCCACCACAGCACGTTGTCGGCCATGGCCTGGTCGCGCAGCACCTCCGCGGCCGTGACCGAGGCCGGATCCGCCAGGTCGACGGTGGCGAAGGCGAAGGTCTGCGCGATGTTCCGGGCGTGCTGCACGGTCCACGCGTAGTCCGCGCCACCGGCCTCCTGGTGCCCGGCGACCAGGTCGAGGGCCTCCTGGGCCTGCGCGGCGTTCTCCTTGCGTTCCGCGAGAGGCTTGCGCAGGTGGGCGAAGATGTCGTCGAAGGGGCGCAGCCCCGCGTACAACTCCGTGAGCCGGGGCAGTGCCTCCGGCCTGGCCGTGGCGAGGGACGACAGGACCCGTTCGAAGACGTGGTCGCCCAGTTCCGGTGCCCCGAGGTCGTCGCCCATGAAGTGGACCCGGCGGTCGGGGTGGCGGTGGTTGTGGTCGCGCATCCAGCCGATCAGACGGACGAACTCCTCCCGCTCCCAGGGGGATCCGGCCAGCGTCTCCCGTGCGATCCGCCGCGGATCGCCGGGGCCGCCCTGGAGGTACTCGTCGATCCTGAGCCCGGCCGACCAGCTCATCTCCAGGGCGAAGGTGGTGAAGCCGCGTTCCTCGACGAGGTACTGGAAGACGCGGTGCTTCATGGCGAAGAACTCGTGCGAACCGTGCGTGGCCTCGCCGAGCCCCACCACGTTCGCGCCTCCGACCATGGCGCCCAGCGCCCGCAGGTCCGCCGTCGAACCGCCGGGATCCGTGGAGCGCAGCGGGTGCGCGGCCCGCTCCAGAGAGCGTACGACGCCCGCGGGGGACGCGGGGGACGCGCCGGGTACGGAGGGTGAGGACGGGGCCGCGGAAGCCACCGGTGCGGCCACCGCCGTGGCGGCGAGCGCCGCCGTGAGCGCGAGCAGTCCTCGCCGGCCGATCGGCTTGCTGTGTCCGTGCATGGTGATCGCTCCTCGAATGCGGCGGCTTCCCGAGCCGATGCAGTGATCTTCCTGCGCTGCGGCGCGGACCGCGCTGAGGCCTGCCACCGTCCTGGTCCGGGGGTCCTCCCCCCACAACCGGCGGGGGAACGACCCCGCCGTGTCCGGGTGCCGGCCGTATGGCCCGGCCGGCATCGAAACAAACAGGGTTGAACCATCCAGCTGTACGAAGGAAGGGAACACTGGATGTTCACCATGAAGTCGGTCCGCCGCCGGGCGGCCCGCACGGCCACGGCCGGCGCACTCGCGGTGGCAACGTGCGCCACGCTGATGGCCGGCAGCGCCGGAGCCATCGTCAACGGGACCGAGCCGACGGAGCACTACCCGTTCATGGCGGTGATCCCGGTATCGGCGCCCGAGCAGGGGCTGTACGACGGCAACTGCGGAGCCTCGCTGATCGATCCGCAGTGGGTGCTGACGGCGGCCCACTGCGTGCGGGGCGACGGGCTTCGGCTGGACGGCCTCGTCCGGATCGGCAGCACGGACCGGAAGTCCGGGGGGACCGTCCGGGCCATGGAGCGGACCTTCGTCCACCCCGGCTACGTGAACGGTGACGGGAAGGCCGCCAACAGGGACGACATCGCCCTGGTCCGCCTGGACCGCCCCGTCTCCGAGAAGCCCGTCCGGATCGCACAACGGGCCGGACGTCCCGGCACCCCCACCCGGATTCTGGGATTCGGCACCACCTCCGACTCCGAACTGACGTTCCCGGAACGGCTGCGGGAGCTCCGGACGCGCCGGGGCGCCGAGACCGAATGCGCCCCCGGATACGCCGACCGGACCCGGCTGTGCACGATCAGCCGCGTGCCCGCGGCCATGGCGTGCTTCGGGGACTCCGGCGGGCCGCAGTTGCAGAAGGGCCGGCACGGGCGGTGGGAGCTCATCGGAGTGACCTCGGGCCCGGGCACCCCCGGTGTCCCGTGCTCGGCCGGGCCGGGGCTCTACACCAGCGCGCCCGCGTACGCGGGCTGGATCCGGCGGACGGTCAGGCACAACTCCTGATCCCGGCGGCAGCTGCGGGGCCCGGTCGGGGCGCCTGGCGGCGTCGGCGCTCCGGGGTTCCAAGACCTCCGACCGCGGCTCCTGAGGCTCGGGGGAGTGCGAACCGGCGTCCGTGGCCGGGCGGTTGGTGACATGCGCCCCATGAGCCCCGTCGGGCCCCCTGCACAACCTGCGCCTTCCGCGTCACGGGCGAAACCTCCGGGTACATCTCGTGACGATCAGTCGCGCTGAGTAGTCAACTCGGCGCCGTCATCCGGAAGGAGCAGCGATGCTCAAGCGTCTCGCCGCCGCCGTCGGCGGCCTCGCCCTCGCCCTCGGCGGTGTCGTGGCCGCGGCCCCGGCCGCCAACGCGACCCCGCAGGCATGCTTCTACCAGGTCCTGGAGCAGCATCCCGGCGCGGATCCCGCCGTGGTCGAGCACGCCTGTCGCACCGCGGCCGACGGCAGCCCGGAGAGCGTGCGGGCCTGCTACTTCGAGTTGCGGCGGGAATACGTCCCCGCCCAGCTCGCCCTGGACGCGTGCCGGCGCGCGTCCCAGGAGTAGGGGGGCCTGCCCGCCGGGCCGCGGACGCGCATGTCCGGGGCCCGGCGGGCTGCTGGCCGGTGGCTGCGTCGACGCTCACCCAGTGGACTGTGCAGGGCTTCCTCCGGGAGCCGGGAGCCTCACCACCGTGCAGCCGTGCAGCCGTGCAGCCGTGCAGCCGTGCTGCTTCGCGAAGCCGAAGCCACGGCTGGAGCCGGAGCCGCAGCCGTAGGCGTGTCCAGCGCGCGGCCCCGGCCCGGGCCGCTCAGTACGCGAGCCGCTCAGCACACCAGCCGTGCCTCGGCCCAGTCCGCGTGGTCCGAGTCGACACCGTCCGCGCCGTCGGTGACGACGAGCCGGACCACCTCGGCGCCGCTGACGTCGGCGGTGAGCGGCTGGGCGGGCAGGGCGTTGGTCAGGACACCGGTGGCGGCGGCCTTGGTGCCGTCCGCCCAGATCTCGAAGGCGACCGTGCCCTTCGAGCCCTTCTCGTCGTCCACGCCGACGTCCGCCGTGACCTTCTCGCAGGCCTTGCCGGTGTAGAAGGAGATGTCGCTGAGCGCGTGGACGCCGAGCCCCTTGGCGTAGACCGTCCCGCCGATGGTGAGCGGACCGCCGTCGCCGGCGGCGCTCTCCCCGTTGCTGGTGTCGCGCTCCACCGGACCCCAGCCGCTGGTCGCCGACAGCCACGGCAGATCGCCGAGGTACGAGGTCCCCGCGGGCGGCGGCACGACGACGGACGCGCTCAGCGGGAGGGTGCTGGTGACCGGTGTGCCCGACGGTGAGCGGTAACGCGTGCGCAGGGTGAGGCCGTACGAGCCGGTGGAGGTGCCGGCCGGGGCGGTCACCCGCCAGCCGGTGCGCAGCGTGCCGCCGGCGGGGAGGCTGGGCGCCGAGGCCGCGGAGGTGGCCCGTACGGTCCAGCCGGCGGGGCCGGTCAGCGTCACGGACACCCGCCGCGCGGGCGTGCGGCCGAGGTCGGTGACGGTGCTGGTCAGCGTGGCGGGGGTGGCCGCCTCCAGCAACGGGCTGCCGTCCAGGCCGAGTTCGACGGCGGGCGGGTGGGCGGCCCAGCGCGGGTCGGCCGAGACGCGCACCAGCACCGTGCCGTGTGCCGGAACGGTGGCGGCGATGGTGCCGGCGCTGTGGTAGCTGCGGTGCTGCCACAGGTCGCGCAGGGTGTAGCCGGCGGCGTCGGGCAGGCCGACGGCGTCCGCGCTGGTGGCGATGCGCTGCGCGGTGCCGGACTCGTTGAACAGGGCCACCGCCCGGCTGCCGTCCTTCATCTCCTTGGCGACGACCCAGCGCCCGCCCCCGGAGGAGACGACCACGCCCTGTTTGCCGAGCGGGTCCTGGTCGACCGCGATGACCTCCTTGTTGCCCAGGATCTCGTAGGTCGCCCGGGAGGCCTTGCGCAGGTCGGTGCCGATGAGCAGCGGCGCGGCCATGACCGACCAGAGCGAGAAGTGCGAGCGGTACTCGGTGTCCGTCATGCCGCCGTTGCCGACCTCGAGCATGTCGGGATCGTTCCAGCGGCCCGGGCCGGCGTACGGCGCGAGCGGGAGGTTCTGCTTCAGGATCGACAGCATCGAACTCCAGCTGTCGCTGATGTCACCGGTGGTCCGCCACAGGTGGCCGACGTCCGCGGCCCACTCCCAGGGTTTGTTCTCGCCCCATTCGCAGATGCTGTACACGATGGGCCGGCCGGTGGCCTTCAGCGCGTCCCGCATGGTCCGGTAGCGCTCCTTGGCGTCGACTCCCTGGTTGTTGCAGTTGTCGTACTTCAGGTAGTCCACGCCCCACTCGGCGAACTGCCGCGCGTCGCCGTACTCGTGGCCCAGGGCGCCCGGAAAGCCCGCGCTGTTGCAGGTCTTGGTGCCGGCGCTGGTGTAGATGCCGAGCTTGAGCCCCTTGGCGTGCACGTAGTCCGCGACCGCCTTGATCCCGTGGGGGAAGCGGACGGGGTCGGGCACCAGCCTGCCGTTCGCGTCGCGCTCCGGCAGGGCCCAGCAGTCGTCCAGGTTGACGTACTGGTAGCCCGCGTCCTTCAGACCCTTCTGCACGAAGAGGTCCGCGATGCCCTTGACCATGGACTCGTCGAACTCGGCGCGGCAGTGGGTGGAGTTCCAGTTGTTGAAGCCCATCGGCGGGGTGCGGGCGAGGCCGTCGGCCGGGGACGGGGCGGCCGGCGCCG
>NZ_MUMF01000208.1 GCF_002155905.1 Streptomyces tricolor
GCAGGGCGACGTCGTCGTCGGCGCCCTGGGGCAGGGTATCGATGAGTTCGACGGTGTCCTCGATGAGGGCGGTGGCGCTGGCCGGGCGGGTGCGGCCGGTCAGGAAGCGGGCCAGGCCGTCTTCGCCGATCATGGTGCCGTCCTGGGCGCGGGCTTCGGTCAGGCCGTCGGTGTAGAGCAGCAGGGCCTCGCCGGGGGCGAGGGTGAAGGTGTGGCAGGCGAAGCGTGCCTCGGGGAGGGCGCCGATGAGCATGCCGCCTTTGGGGTGGACCGGGTCGGCGAGCCGGCGGGCGGCGTGGTTGCGTACGTGGTAGAGCGGGGGGTGGCCGCCGGTGGCGACGGTGACGGTGAAGCACCCTTGGGTGGCGGGGGTGAGGATGCCGAAGATGGCGGTGCAGTATCGGGTGCCGACCGCGGGGTCGAGCAGCAGCGCGGAGTTGAGCGCGTGCAGGACGGTGTCGGGGTCCGGGTCGATCAGGGCGGCGGCGCGCAGGGTGTAGCGGGTCAAGGAGGTCACGGCGGCGGCTTCGGGGCCCTTGCCGCACACGTCGCCGAGGAAGAACGCCCACCGGCCGCCGTCCAGGGGGAAGACGTCGTAGAAGTCGCCGCCGACATGCCGGGGAGAAGCGGTGGCGTAGTGGCAGGACAGTTCCATTCCGGAGATGGCCGGCAGGGCGGGGGGTAGCAGGGTGCGCTGAAGGGTGGCGGCGAACGCCTCGACCGATGCCTTGTCCGCTTCGGCGCGGGCCCGTGCCTCTTCCTGTTCCCTGCGCCGTTCCTGCTCGGCACGCAAGGAGTTCAGTGCCGCGAGCCGCAGTTCCAGTTCGTCCAGGACGATTGCGGCGAGGTCGGCGAGTGTCCGGGTGTCATCCTCGGTGACCGAGCGCGGCTTGACATCGAGGATGTTGACGGTGCCCAGCCGGTGCCCGTCGTGGGTGACGATCGGTGCCGCGGCGTAGAACCTGACGCCCATCGGACCGGTGACCAGGCCGTTGCGGCAGGCGACGGGATCAGCGAGGGTGTCGCGGATGACCAGGGTGTCATCGGCCAGGACCGCCGAGCCGCACAGGCCCGGCTCCCGGCTGATCTCGCTGACGCCGTCCAGGCCGTGGGTGGCCTTGAACCAAATCCGGTCCTCGTCCACGATCGTCACGGTCGCCACCGGGACCTTGAACAGGCGGGCGGCCATCGCCGCGACGCGGTCGTACGCCCCGTTTGGCGGGGTGTCCAGGATGTCGTAGCGGCGGACCGCGTCCATCCGGGCGGCTTCCTCCGCCGCGCCGGGCGCAGCCTGCCGGGGGTCGTTTCCCCACCGGGCCGCATGGTTGGGCTGCGGCATCGCTCCCACACTCCTTGCCGGCCGGCCCGGGCGGTCGGCACCGGTCGCAGCCTAAACCGTTGCTGTTTGCCGGAAGAAGCGGGGTCGGCGGCCACATGATGGCCGCCGACACGATCTTCACACACTGAGGTACACGCGCACGCTCGTGCCGTCGTCGCCGGTGTGCACGCGCACCAGGTCGGACACGTAGTGGACCAGCATCAGCCCGCGTCCGCCGATCTGTCCGCGCTCGGGCGGGCGGCGGCCGGCCAGGGGGTCGGTCAGCCGACCCGCGTCGCGGACCTCGATCACGACCTGTCCGTGCTCGGCCCAGACCGTCAGCACGCCCCGGCCACCGCCGTGCACCACGCTGTTGGTCGTCAGCTCCGCGACCGCGAGTTCCGCATCCAGCAGCCGCTCACCGGCCAGCCCCAGGCGCGCGGCGTGGGTGACGGCGAACCGGCGGACCCCCGGAAGATCCTCAGATCCGTAGGAGAAGACCGAGGCGTCCGCAGCGGCGGGCGGCAGCACCTGGTTGTAGCGGGAGACGACGGCTTCCCAGTCGTAGACGTCGCTGGTCTCCTCACGGCCCTGGCCGTCGATCACGGTCGGGTGGGTGATCCGCGCATCGGCTATCACCTGCGGATCCAGCCGCGTCTCGTCGTACGGGCACAGGATCGTCACCGCCCTGCCCTCGAACGCGACGTTGATCAGGGCCTCGTGCTGCGCACACGCCGGGTACTCCACCGCACTGCGCCCGGCCCAGATCGGCTCACCGATGATCCGCACCCGCACCTGTGGGTGGGCGTCGGCGAAGCCGCGCAGCACCTTCGGGATGATCCTTCCCGGGTTGCGGCCGGCCTCGGTCATGTCCAGGAACACGATGCCCTCGGCGTCCGCGCCCAGCCCGCCCCGGATCAGCTCCAGATTGGGGCCGGGCACCGCGACGGCCATCGGCTCGCCCTTGGCCAGGCCCTCCTTCAGGAAGGCGACCGTCTGCCGCGTGTACTCCTCCTCGGTGCGGTAGAAGAGGGCGGGGTGCACGAACGCCTCCCGGGCGGTCAGCGTGCTCATCACGGCGCCACCTCGATCCGGCTCAGCCCCGGCCAGAACATCTCCAGCACCCGAGGCAGCTGAGGAGGCGGATGTTCGACCACGACCCGTCCGTCGGACAGACTCATGGCGGTGACCGCCAGCGCGGTCACCCCGGCCACATCGACGAAGGCCACATCCGACAGCTCCACATAGGAGACGCCCGCGTGCCGGCGGGCCAGGTCGGACAGGGCCTGTTCCCAGGACGGGCGGGTGAGCGCACTGATCTCGCCGCGGGCGCGGATCCCGGAACGACCGGGCAACGGGCTCACCTCCAACCCGGCCCTCCCGGGCGTCGCCGGGCCGGCTCCGCCCACCGCATGCGGGGCATCCACGCTCGGTCTCCTTCACCATCCGTCAGCCGCCTGCCGGCCCCCGGCCAGCACGGGCCGCAGGAAGGCTTTCCGGGACGTCAGCCTAGCGCGGCCCCGCAGGACGCCCCGAAGGGACGCGGACCGGGCCGGCGACGGTCCGTCCACCACCCCAGCGAAGGCGCTTCCGGCACCCGGTGAATCAGGGAGGGCATACGGTGCGGATGTCGGGGTAGGCGGGCTGGCGTCGCCCCAAGAGCCACAGGGCGGGCAGGGGCGATACGGACCGGGAGGGAAGACCATGACGACGACCGTGCAGGCCGCTGAGCGCGTCACTGTGGTGCCGGAGATAGCCGAACCACAGAAGGTGGCGCCCCGGGACGCGCGGGAGTTGTCCAGGCTGTTCTTCGACCAGCTCGCACAGCTGGAGGAGGGCACGCCCGAGTACAGTTACGCGCGCAACACGCTGATCGAGATGAACATGTCCCTGGTCCGCTTCGCGGCCGGCCGGTTCCGCAGCCGGAGTCCGGAGGAGATGGAGGACATCGTCCAGGTCGGCATGATCGGCCTGATCAAGGCGATCGACCGGTTCGAGCTGTCGCGCGAGGTGGAGTTCACCTCCTTCGCCGTGCCGTACATCGTCGGTGAGATGAAACGGTTCTTCCGCGACACCTCCTGGGCCGTGCACGTGCCCCGGCGCCTGCAGGAGGCCCGCGTCCAACTAGCCCGCGCTACCGAGGAACTGCGCAGCCGTCTGGGCCGCACCCCCACGACGAAGGAACTGTCCGAGCTGATGAGCCTGCCGGAGGACGAGGTCATCGAGGCGCGGCTGGCATCGAACGGCTACAAGTCGGCCTCCCTGGATGCGGCCATCAACGGCAGCGAGGACGGCGAGTCGGCGCTGGCGGACTTCATCGGCACCGACGACACCGCCCTCGGCCTGGTCGAGGACTTCCACGCCCTGGCCCCGATGATCGCCGAGCTCGACGAACGCGACCGGCAGATCATCCACTGGCGGTTCGTCGAGGAACTCACCCAGAAGGAGATCGGCGAACGCCTCGGGGTCTCGCAAATGCACGTCTCCCGCCTCATCTCCCGCCTTCTGGCACGCCTGCGCGAAGGCATGCTCACCAGCAACTGAGCTGCTAGCCAACGGGTCGCCTTCCCGCCTGACGGTCCGGCGCAGCATCCGACCGCGGCACCGGAGTGCCCAGGCTCTGTTCCGCCCGGTCCCCGCCGCCAGCGCCTCCGCTGCACCCGCGGGTACCGCGGACTGCCCGCGCGGCTACCTCTGCGTGTGGGACCAGACCACCTAGCGTTCTCCGGCAACAACTCCGGCTGGGCGTCCTGGGCGATCAACAACCATGACGCGTCCTGGTACAACAACGGCACCTCGGGCCTGTACGCCTGCGTCTGGCAGAGCCAGTACTACACGGGCTCCGTCAAGGTCATCAAGGTCGGCACGTCCTCCCCAGCGGACTCGGTCCACGCCCACCGGGGCAGCTCCAACATCTGGGGTGACTGCTGAGCACCGGCCCCAGGACAACCTGGCCCGCCTCGCCGGGCCACTTCCCCGCCGCCCTGCCCGCCATCCCCCAATTCGGGCTGGAAGGGCCGCTACCACCGAGTCCTCGGCGACATCCGCTGGTCCCACGGCGACAGCGCTGCCGCCGTCGCTGCCTTCGAAGCCGGCCACGCCGAGGCCGAGCTCGGGCAGGCGACGGGTCTTCTCCCAGCTCGTGCCGCCCGCGAACGCCAGCGTCAGGGTCAGCCGCTGGAAGAAGTAGCCGATCTCCTTGGTGGCCTTGATGGCGGCGGCCGGACCCTCGTCGGCGCCGACGAGGCATGTGGGTAGACGCAGTCGACCAGGTCGTACGACAGGTCGTCGGAGCAGCCGGAGCCGGCCACGGCGCTGATCGGGCGGCCGTATCCGCCGGCTTCGTCCACACGCCGGACCAGTCCGGGTGCTGCTCGGTGACGTGCACGGCGCAGTGCTGGCACTGGACCTCTGCCGCGCGCGGGCGCCGGTATTACCGGCCGGCGCACTGGCAGGGCCAAACACCAACTGGACGAAGAAGACGCAGCCCTCCGCAGAAGCCGCCTGAACGAGCCATCACCACTATGACCTGCGGCGATACGGATGACCGCCCTCTTTTGAGCCCCCCGGCCGCCACCGCCAGCCTCATCCGATGTTCCACCACGTAGTCGCGGACGTCGTCCAGGACCTCATCCGCGTTCCAGTCGATCCCAGCGGGCTGCGGACCGCTCCCGCCCGGCTGTGCGCATGCGCTACGTGTTCCCCCTGTAGGTCCATCGGACGCCACAACTGGAGTTCGCTCGCCTGAACCGACCGCACCGTATGGCCCTCCGACACCGACTGGACAGCTCCGGTGTGGCCCTTGCCCTGCTGCATCCACGTCCCGCTGCGTCCGGGCGCGCCAGCGCTGGGCGCCTGCGCCGCCTGTACTCCGGCCATGTCGGGGACTACGTCGCCTGGCCCACGGTGGGCGTCACCGTGCTCACCGCACGGGTGGGCCTGCAGCTGACCTCTTCATGAACAGAAGCGGCTGGTGGAGCTGTAGTCGCATGGGCCGGGGACATGAGTACTCACTGTTGCCGGCTCTGGTCGGTGATGTGCTCAGCGGAGTCGCGGGCCTGGCCGGCGACCGTGCCGGCCTGATCGCGGGCTTCGTTCTGTGTGGCGCGGGCGGCCTGGCCTGCGGTGTCCTTCACTTCCTCGGCCGCGCTCTGTGCTGCCTCCTGGGCGCCTTCCTTCAGGTTCTGCGCGGACTCGAGTGCGGCCTGTTTCACGGGTTCCAGGGCTTCTCGCCCCTGTTCCATAAGGCCGGAGGCGGCCTGCTGTTCGCTCTGCGAGGCTGGCAGCAGGGAGGAGGCCAGCACCCCGGCACCGAAGGCGATCAGGCCGGCTGCCAGCGGATGCCCTTGTGTCTGTCGGATGGCCTGTTCGGGCGCCTGCCTGACCGCTTCACCGGCCTGCTGGGCCGTGTCGCGGGCGGTGCCGGTGGCCTGTCCGGCGCTTTCCTGCAGGGAACCGGCCGCTGACCGCGCGGTGCCGGCGAGGCTGTGTGCGGTATCTGAGGCGGAGCCCATGACCCACTCCCGCAGGCCTGTGACCTTACCGCGCACCCGGTCCGTGCGGCGACGGACCATCTGACGAGGGCTGGCCCGGTGGACGAGCCGGTTGACATCGGTGGACAGGCGGTCGCGGGTGGCGTCGATGTCCGCTCTCATCTGGTCGGGTGACGTGCCCATTGCGCGTTCTCCTTCATCGTTTCGACGGTCTTCTCGGGCGTGGGGGACACGGTGCGCATCCGGGCACGGCCCCGCGCATAGAGCACGGCTGCCACCACGGCCCATACGGCGGTGACGATCAGCGCGGCCCAGCCGCCGTCCATCACGTTGGCCAGGCCCAGGACGGCGGCCAGGGACAGAAACAGCAGGGTCATGTAGCCGGCGAACCCGGCCCCGCCGTACATGCCGGCCGCCTTACCGGCCTTGGTCGCTTCCTGCCTGACCTCGGTCTTCGCCAGCTCGACCTCCTGACGGAAGAGGGTCTGGACGTCCGAGGTCACCTGAGACAGCAGCGCACCCACGGAATCGTTCCCACCGTAGGAGTCGCCCCGGTTGGATTGGACCGAGGACATCTCAGACCCCAGGATGCGGAGGCGTCGGCATCTCCCCGGCAGCCGGACTTGCGGGCGGCACGGGCGGCGGTGTGTACGGCGCGGCCGGTGGTGACAACGGCTGCGGCGGTGTCCACTGACCGGCACCCGGCGGTGGCGTCGGCATGTCAGGCTCGACCGAGTACTGCGGCTGCACCGCTCCCGCGGACTGCTCCTGCCCGCCGTCGCCGGACTGCGCGGCCTTGCCCGCCACCTTCCCCAGACGCCCCACGGCCAGTCCGGCCAGCAACGCCCCGCCCAGGAACAACCCGGGGCGCCGACGGGCGAAGCTCTGAAGGTCGCCGACGATGCCTTCGACTCCTTGCTTGTCCACGTAGTCGGCCGCCCGGTGTCCGCGGTCGGCCATCTGGGTCGCCACGCTGCGGGCGGGCGAGTCACCCGGAGCGTTCTCCGCGAGCTCGGTCAGGTCCTGTGCCCACTGCCGCAACACTCCCGCGGCCCGCCGGGTCTGTCCTTCGGCTTCGTCCATGGCACGGCTGCGCAGTTCCTGGACGACTGAGCCGGCCTGCTGCCGCGCCTCGTCCACGACCTCCTTCGCCTGCTGGACGGCCGTGGATGCCACCTGGCCCGCGGCCTGTCTGGCCTGATCGGCCGTCGCCGACGTCTCGGTCTTGACTGCCTGCCCGGCCTGCTGCAGCTTGCCGCCCCCGTCAGGTACGGACTCACTCATCAGCACTCTCCTCAGCGAGCCGGCCCCATGGCTCTCATGGGGCGCTTCACCCGAGTGACTGCCCAGAGGGGATTCACACCTATTTGCGAGAAAAACTGTATTCCTCCCTGATTGTCATTGGTTTTGAGAACCGCGGGCCACACAAGGCGGCTTCGATCAATGCGACCTGGCGGGCGGGACGCGGGCGCACACTTGCGCGGCCCCGGCCACGATTCTCGGAAGCGGACAGGTCACGTCCGTGCCCTGCCCGAAGCGGAGCGGCAGCCGCCTGCCGCGGTGACCGCCTGGGACCCATCTCGCGGGAAGACCACTAAGGGGCAGCCACGCCGAGAAGAACTGCGTTGCGGTGATTGGTGATCTGGTCACGTGCGATACGGTCACGGCCGCACACCAGGACTTTCATCGGCGCACCGCAGCCCACGTAGGTGAAGTCCAGCCGCTGAGTTGCGCTGGACGGTCGCGCGGGAAGGGGAGCCAGAGCATGCCACCGCGACGGCAACGCAACTGCCCGGTGGGCGGACACGGTAAATGCCGCCGCCGGTCCACTCGATGGCCAGGGGATTACGGCAAGCACACAGCGGCCATTCTCGCTTCCCAGGAAGACGTGCCCGAGGCAGACGCCGGGTCGCCACCGGCCAGAACATGCCGTCGGCGACATGTCGGACAGTATTTTCCAGTCAAGCGATCAAGTCTTTGATTACGCATTAGCAGCACTCGACTGCACTGAGTGGCAACCTGGCGTGCGAAATACGGCTGTAGTTCGGCTTCTCTGCGCGGAACGTGTGACGGTGTCGGCCGGTTGTGCCGTGCTGTCCGCCGAGGCGTGCACCGTCTGCTCGATCGGTCCCGGCGCGGGGTCGCCGGCAGCGTGGGCGGTCTGAGAACCTGCGGCGGTCAGGATGGCTCCTGCCGTGACAGCCAGCGACGCCGTAACGGGCCTTTCCGGTTCAAGGCGTCCTCCCGTGCAAAGTGGCGCCCCGGGGACGGGCGGTGCAGCCATCGACGCTATGGGCGGACTTCGCTCCTCAGTAGGTGGCATCCGGCCGTAATGGCCCATGCTGATCTTTCAGTGGTTGTGCAAGGCCTGCCTGCACGGTGCTCTCCCGCTTTCCCCATGCTGTCGGCACTCGTGGAGGCGGGCACCAGGCCGAGGACCACCACTTAGGGGCCGAAAGCCAGCATCAGAGACGCTTTGCCCACAGCGAGCAGCGGAATCCCGCCGTTGATCTCTCCCTGGAGAGACCACTCCTTCAGGGTCAGGTACTTAGACAGCATGTTGAACAAGCGTCGGGAGCCTGCCACGAACTTCGGTCTGATGAACCGGAGAAACCTACGGGCAGCTCCTCCCCCAGCCTGCTCGCCAGAATCCTCGCCGCTGTCGCCTTCTCCGTCTTCGACCGCGAGCACGACCGCTGCAATGTCCGCTTCCATCATGCTGATGGCGCTGGCGGCCTGAGCAGCCAGGTGCTCCCGACGTTCAGACGGGGCGTCAGGGATCATCTCCAGCACCCTGAGCAGGCCTTCCCTCGCATCGCTGAGGCTTTCCTGGAGTTCCGCAAGAAGACCCCCGTCGATGCCCGGAATTCGGTCCAGCTCCGCGGACACGCCTTGGAGGTCGGCATGCAGACGGTCGCGGTCCACGAAATAGGAATGACGAAGGCTCTCATCGTCAGAATTCCGACGCTCATTCTCCTCAGACACGTAGGCCTCCCTAGGTTGCCGGGGGAGCGGGAACGCACATCTGGGCTTACCCAGCCAAACCAGGGGCCACCACGCGGCATAGAGCGAACGCAATCACCCACCTGGTTGCTCCCAACGGGAAACGGAACCTGAGCGGCGCGCATGAGCGCCGGCTCGCTGACCAAGCTCTCGATTCTCGGCAGGACGTCTCACCGGCGGATGTAACCCCCCAACCTGCGGCGTGCGAGGAATCGGAACTCGTCCGAGGGAGCTGCACCGGCTTCCGCGAGCGGGGTGCTCGTGGGAGCCGGTGGGGTGGTCATAGGGGACGTGGCCACCCGGGGCGGAGCCGATCACCGGGTCAGGTGTCCGTGTTGCCGGGCGGGAGCAGGGTCGTCTGGGCCCGCCAGGCCTCGACCAGGCGTTCGTGCAGGGAGTTCCACCGGTCGGCGCCGGGGAAGCGATCCTTCATCCAGAATCACTGCGGAGGAAGCAGTCCGGGAGAGCGTCCGCTCGGGGTCCTCGTTGCTGGCGAACTCCCAGTGGGTGATGGTCGGGGGCCCGGTGTGCACGGGCTCTGCGAGCTCGTGCACACCCGCAGCCATGGGTCTCACGTTCGACGATGAGTGCCCGCTCACCGGTCATGGCGCCGCAATACCGGTCGAAGCCGGAGCCGGGGAAGCCCGCACGGTAGGGCCCGGAGACGTCTGCTGATCCAGCACCGTGGAACCCGGCACCGGCCCCAGGAGCAGGTACAGCAAGCCGATGACGGCGACTCCCACGAGGAGCGCGGCACCCTCTTTCTCATCCTTATAGGCGGCGTAGGTTGCAATACCGCCCACGAGCAGCACAACAATGGCTGTCAGGGTCCACCGGGACCTCCCGAATCCAGAACCCTGGGCCCGCCCGCCGCGAACCGCCAAGAACTCGACGGGCGGGCCCTTCCCATCGCCACGGACTGTGGCGCTACGGCAAACGGTAAGTACACGGGTATGAGCCCGCGACGAGGGGCCCCACGCAGCTGAACCGGCAGTTGCCCCAGTGTTCACCCCTCACCCAGCGCACCTCACGGGGTTGCGCACGAGTGGGGCAAATCAGGGACTCACCGAGCTGGAAGACAAGATCGCTGACCTGTCGGCCGCGTACGGGCAC
Organism: Streptomyces tricolor; assembly: GCF_002155905.1. Taxonomy (GTDB): domain Bacteria; phylum Actinomycetota; class Actinomycetes; order Streptomycetales; family Streptomycetaceae; genus Streptomyces; species Streptomyces tricolor. The sequence goes on from NZ_MUMF01000208.1 coordinate 9,928, forward strand.
ATCGGCATGCCCACAGGAGTCGACTGGGGACGGTGCGGGCCGACGAGCGGGTCCCGGAGGCGTACAGCGCTGCTCAGCCGGCGGGAGGGCGAGCCTGATGGCGGGCAAGCGCAAGGAGAACGAGGCGGGATCGAGCAACGACCTGCGCGCGGATGTGCTGCGCGTCCTCGGCGTGCTCAAGGTCGCCACCGCCGCCCAGATCCAGCGGCTTTCCTTGCCGCACCTGACCTACCGGCACACCACCAAGCCGACGGCGGCCAAGCAGAAGGAAGCCCGGACCGCCTCCCACCGCGCCGCGGTGAACGACCTGCGGCGCACGGCCTGGCCCTCGACGGCTGCCGCACGCGGGGCGGTGAGGAGACCCGGCTGCTCACGAAGGACGGCCCGGCTGCCGCCGCGATCGACCTGGACCGCGAGATAGAGGAGATGGGCGGCATGCCCAAGAGCGCGGGTCGCTCCGGCGCCTCGCACCCGATGACGGTGAACGAGACGGTCATCGCGCTGATCCGCCCGAAGCCGAACCTGGCCCGGGTCGTGGGGGAGCCGACTGAAGCGGTCGCGGCCGCGCGGGCCGCCGTCGCCGCGCCCGACGGAATCGGCACCCCCGCCTCCTATGCCACCGAGGTCGCGCTCCCGGTGAAGGGCACCTGGAAGAACCCCGCGATCGGCAGCGCTCGCGCTGACGTCGTCCTGACCGCTCCGGAGGCCGGGGTGCCGCTGCTAGGAAGCCGTCCTGATCGCGAGGAAGTTCGACAAGTACGCGCGGTTCTTCCAGCGGCAGGAGAAGGACACCGACGGCATCGAGAAGCCGCTGTGGCGCACCCGCTGGTCCGCACCCGCCTGTGATGAGTACGAGCGGGTGCACCCGCCGGTCCTGCTCGTCTTCCACCAGGCTGGCCGGCGCTCTGCCAAGAGGCAGATGGCCAGGGTCGCTGATCTCACCCGCCACCACTGGCAGGGGCGGTGGCACCCCGAGGGCGGCTACCACTCCTACGACCGCTGCATCCCGATCGTGGCGACCACGTTGGAGGAGCTGGGCGAGCACGGCCCGGCCGGGCCCGCTTTCTGGCGCTTCGGCCGCGACCACCGCCAGCCGCTGCTGGACGCGATCGGCAACGCCCGCCGGGACGCCTACCTCGCCCGCCGCCGCCAGGCCGCCAGGGAAGACCAGCGACGCCGCGAGGAGCGGGAAGCCGCGCAGCGGGAGGCGCGGCGGCCAGCCTGCGCGGGCTGCGGGCAGAAGTTCACCGACGCCAGGTGGGAGGCGATCGACTACACCCGGGACTGGAGCACGCGCCAGTCGCACCCGCACCTGTGCGAGGGCTGCCAGGACCGGGCCGTCGCAGCACAAGCGCAGGCCGAAGCCGACGAACGCGAGCGCCAGGAGCAGGAGCGCCTGCGTCAGGAGGCAGAGGAACAGGCCGCCGCGCAGAAGGCCGGCGGCTGGCTCTCCCGCTTCCGCACCTGACCCCGGTAAGCCACGGCGACCGGCCACGCGGGCAAGCTCAAGACGGTGCTGGGCAAGCCCGCGTTGTCGCTGGCGGGTGCAACGCTTGGTCGGATGAACGGTGATGAGCAGCTGCTGAACGGCCGGGTCTACGGCGCGGAACACGACGAACCCAACCCCGGCCCCCTCCCACACCGGACCTACGCCGAACTGGTCGGCGGACCGCTGGACGGCCTGCTGCTGGACATCCACGGGTGGCGGACCGAGGAAGTCGACGACGGTGTCGCCCTGTCCACCGAGCTGTCGCGGTGGCCCAGCGGCCGCGCCCTGTACGACCCGCACCCCGGCGAACCCCGCACGCCCGGCCCGGGTGTGAGCTGCCGCTTCTACTACTCCGGCGACACACCCTGACCACAGGCCCGACCATGAGCCCGACCACGGCACCGGTCGCCCCGACCACAGACCCGACCACGGCAGGTCAGGAGCCGGTGATGTGGTCGAACCCGCTCAGCATCGGCGTCAGCTCCTGAGCACACTCGCACAGCGTGCACAGCCGCGTCCCCGGGTTCTCCGCGACGTTCAACGCGTGCTCCACATCGAGCAGCGGAGCGCCCTGCGGAGCCCCTTCGCAGTCCGGCGCGTGCAGCACACCCCGGGCCGGACTCGCCCCTCACGCACCTTCGCCAACACCCACCCCGCAGGCCGGCGCTCCCCGAGCACCTCGCGGACCGCCGACTTCGGCGACGGCTCCAGCCGCTCGATGGCGACTTGGTCGTAGTCGACGCCGTTGACCGGCCGCACATGGTCCGGCGCGCGGACCCACACCCGGTACTCCGCCGCCTCCACGCCGCCGTCCAACTGGTAGAGGGTCAGTATTCGGCAAGTGCGGAATTCTGCGGGTGATCAACCGCTGAGGGCAGCGGATGCCTCGCTCTGACGGAGGCTGCGACGGATCGGCCGGAGCACGCGCTAGTACTGCAACGGTGCTTGCGGTGGCTGATGGCCAGGTCAGTCGTTGGTGTGATGCCGCTGACCGCGCTCGTCGACGCCGGCACCCGCTTCGAGCCGGTCACCTGGCGCCAGGGCAGCAAGGGAGCGATGACCTCGCACTTCGCCGTGCTCAAAGTGCGGCCCTCGGGCAAGGAAGCCACCCGCACCGCCCAGGAACAGGCTGGAGGACGCAGCCGGTGGAACGGTGTGCTGCCGCTGCGGACGCTGCTGGTCGAACAGCCCGCTGAAGCGGCTGAGCCGGCCGGCTACTGGATGACCAACCTGCCCGCCACCACCCCGGTCGCCGACCTGGTGCGGTGGACGAAGATGCGCTGGCGCATCGAGCACGACTACCGCGAACTCAAGCACGGCCTGAGCCTGGACCACTTCGAGGGCCGCACCTGGCGCGGCTGGCACCACCACGTCACCCTCGTCACCGCCGCCCAGGCATTCCTCACCCTGCGACGGCTCGACCCAAAAGCCCAGATGCCGGCCTGACCCTCTACCAGGTCCTCGACGCTCTCCAGGACCTTCTGAGGTGCTGGACCGGCACCTGCACCACCTGCGGCCGCCCCCTCACCAGACGCGGAACCAGACCGAGAACCTAACGAAGCACTACTAGGCCGTTTCCTTCGGATCACCTAGCCGACCAGATGAAGATGGCGGCGAGGTGCAGTCCCGCCAGGTAGATGGTGGCGGTCTTGTCGTAGCGGGTGGCCAGGCCGCGCCATTGCTTGAGCTTGTTGATGCACCGCTCGACGGTGTTGCGCTGCTTGTAGGTCTCACGGTCGAAGGCCGGGGGACGGCCGCCGAGCCGACCGCGCCGCTTGCGGTTCGCGGCCTGGTCCGCCGGCTGCGGGATCACCGCCCGGATCCTCCGCTGTCGAAGACGGAGACGGATCGCCCGGGACGAATACGCCTTGTCGGCCAGGACCACGTCCGGCGTGACCCTGGGGCGGCCGATCCGTCTGGGCACCCGTAACCGGGCCATGACCTGCTCGAAGGCGGGTGCGTCACCTGCCTGGCCCGGCGTGATGACGAACGCCAGCGGTCGGCAACCGCCGTCCGCGACGAGGTGGATCTTCGTGGTCAACCACCGCGGGGTCGACCGAGGGCATGGTCTGCCGGCTCGCCGGCCGGGGCCCCTTTTGACGGGCCCCGGCGGCGTGCTGGTGTGCGCGCACGATGGTGGAGTCGACCGCGACGACCCAGTCGAGGTCGCCTTCGGCGTCGGCCTGGGCAAGCAGGGCGGTGAAGACCTTCTCCCAAGTGCCGTCGGCCGCCCACTTCCGCAGTCGGTTGTGGACGCCCTTCCAGGAGCCGAAGTGCTCGGGCAGGTCCATCCACGGTGTCCCGGTACGGTACTTGAACGCGATCGCATCGATCACCTGCCGGTGCTCCCGCCACCGCCCGCCCCGTTTCGGAGTCCGATCCGGCAGCAACGGCTCGATGCGGGCCCAGTGGGAGTCAGTCAACGTCACACATCAACCAACGATCGGATGATCTGAAGGAAACGGCCTAGCCCGGCCGGACAGCACCGTGCCGATCGGCAGCGGGGAGATCAGCCCGAGCCCCGGCCGCGCCTCCGGCCGACCTTCGGGTAGTTGAACCGGCGAGGGGCAAATGACTGCGGCGCGTGGATCAGTCCTCGGAGGCGTCGCTGTCCGCCTGCCGGCCCAAGCGGCCGATCAGCCGCTCAGCGCGGACGAGCACGGCGATGAAGGCGACCGTGCCGACCAGCATGACCAGCCAGGCGGCGGCCTGCCACGTCGATTCGGTGCGGAACACGTACGGCGTGAGCACAGCCACCACGACGGCGAGCACACCAAGCGAGGCCAGCCAGACGAGACTCATCACGTTCTCCCTCGCGCGTTGCGCGGGCACCACTTGTTCGTGGGCCGCAGTCGTGTGGGTGCAGGTCAGCGAGTCACGGGCGGGGGCGTCACGGCAGTGGGGAGTCTGCCGTACCTGTTGCCGGATAGGTTTACGACGGGCCGGTGGTCAGGTGGTGCCGGCGCGTGGTGGCGAGGGCGTGCCAGCGATTGCGTACGGCGTCGGCGGTGTCGAGCCAGCGTGCGGTGGAGGGCTGGGGGAGCGGGCGGCCGTTTCATGCCGCTGGGGGTGCTGCCTCAGGGCTCCTACACCTTCTCGAACACCAATCGTAGGATCGTGGCCCGCCCCTCCCGCAGGAACCGCAGGGTGGTTCGCTGCTGGTTGAGGATGTCCTCGACCGCGCGCCGCCCGATCAGTTCCGCGCCGCGCTCCCGGTTCGCCTCCGCCCCGGCCAGCCAGCTCTCCGTCGTCCGCACCCCGTCCTGCGGATCGTCGCGCTCGGCGATCACCCGGAACAACCCCTGCGCCGCTTCGGTGAGCTCGGACCGGGTCGGTACGAAGCACTCCGGGAAGACGGTCCGGGAGGCCCGCAGCCCGTCGCGCGCGTTGGCCCACGCCCCGGCCAGGTCCCGCAGCCCGAGCCGGTGTGGGCCCGCCCCGCCGGGCGCGAACCGTTCCGCCGGCAGCATCATCGAGCCCAGCCACCCGTACCGGGTCCAGGCATTGGCCTGTACGGACAGCCGACCGGCCGGGCGCAGCCAGCCGTGGCAGCGCCGGAAGAACTCCCGGTAGCGGGACACCCGGCGGGCCCGCCACAGCGTCTCCCCGGCAAAGTGCTCCACGGCCTCGATGGCGATGATCGCGTCGTAGGGCCCGTCCGGGCGGTGGTCGAACCAGTTCTCCGTACGTACCTCGCAGCCCGGCCACTGCTGTTTCGCGGCCCAGGCCGCCTGGGCCGGGCTTATGGTGAGGCCCACCGCGTGCCGGACCCCGTGCCGCTGCACGGCCCGGTGCAACAGGGCCCCGTACCCGCACCCGACGTCCAGCAGCCGCTCGGCCCCGACCGCTCCCGCCGCTTGTACGTGGTGGTCGAGCTTGCGCATCTGGGCCGTCTCCAGGGTGTCCCCGTCCTCCCACATGGCGTGCGAGTAGACCAGCTCCGGTCCCAGGAACAGCCGGTAGAAGTCCCCCAGATAGTCGTAGTGGTGAAGGATGGCTTTCGTCGATGTGCCCTTGTAGGTAGCCCTGCCCATGTGGCGTCCCATGCGTTCACCTAACCTGTCCCAGCCGCGTGACCTCGCCTGCTCGTCCCGGGATTCAAGCCATCATCCGCTGCCCGAGACGGCTCGTCGCGCGCGAACCGCGGGTGTCTCACCCAGGAGGTGTAGCACCCGACGCCCTGCTTCCAGCCGCACACTTGCTCGCCCGCCCGCCCCGGCCCCTCGTACGACGCCGACGTCCGTCGGCACGCCGGGGCCCTGCTCCAGGCCGCTGCAGCGCTGGCCGAGGCCGAGCGCCCCGCCGAGACGGAACAGCTGCGCCGGGGCCTGGTAGCAGTCGGCGAGGTCGACCTCGCCCAGCCGACGGCCTTCGGCTGACCGGCCGGACCGGGCGTCACCGGGTCGGGTCCGGGAACGCTCGGGGGGTATGACCGACGATCTGCACGCCAGCGAGCGGCTGCCCGGCCAGGAAGTGGGGGATGTCGGCGTGGTGGGCATAGTCGCCGGTTCGGACCAGTTCGCGAATCCGGTCGATGACGACGCGGGCCTTGTCCTGCTCGCCGAGGACAGCGTGATGGAAGGCGAGCGCCAACTTCAGGACGATCCCACCCGCTCCCTGTCGCCCGGTGAAGGACAGCTGGCCGTCCGGGGCGGGAATGGTGCCGTGTCGGAGCAGCTATGCCCCCAGGAAATCCGCGAACCGACCAGGTGTCATGGCCCTTCGGGTCTAGGACCATGCCCTTGCCGGCCCGCGAGACGGCTGCGACGCCGAGGGCGCGGGTGGTCTCCGGGCACTTGATCGGAGCGGACAGCCCGCCGGCATCCTCCAGCTCGCACGTACCGATCGGGGTGCTCCTCGGAGCGGCTGTGCCGGCACGGGAAGGCGCATTCGGCGTCGGTGAGGACGACCGTCTCCCCGGCCCGGGCGATGGAGGTGATCACCGAGTTGCTCGGCTCTGGGGCAGCCGCAGCGGCTCGTGCCGCGTGGCATCTACGTCGGCGGTGGCAAGGTCATCGGTGCAGACCCGTCCACCGGCGTCACCGAGCGCTTTGTGGTCCGAGCCCAGCCCTCCGGCGCCGTCCGGATCCTCTGATCCCGCCCTTTCACGGCGAAGGGCGGTCACCCCTCGGGGAGCGACGGCCCTTCGTCCCTTCGTTCTACTTCTTCCGGAACTCCTCGATGATCCGGGCGTAGCTGTCCCCGCCGTGGCCCGCCGCCGCGGCGGCCCGCATCAGCTCCAGGTGCAGCTCGGGCAGGCGGGTGTCGACGCCCCGGTCCGCGCTGGCGTGCAGGAGATGGCCGATCGCCGCGATCTGGACGTCGATGGTGGCGTCGTCCCCGGGGTAGACGCCCGCGTCGATCTGCTCCGCGTACCCGGTCATGAACCACGCGACCGTCCTCAGCCAGCGGTTCGCGACCGCCGTGAAGTCGCGGGCCGCCACCCCGTCCGCACCGGCCAGCGCCGTCGCGTGCAGCCAGCCGCCGAACACCGACCACATCAGGCCGAGCAGTCCCGCGTCGTAGAGGGAGGCCAGCCCCGGGTCCGCGCCGAGGCCGACCGGGTCGCCGAGCACGGCCAGGGTGTCGTGGTGCGCGGCGAGCAGCTCCGGGTCCCCGCTGTAGAGGACCATGTTGGCCGGGTCCCCGACGCCGGGCGGTGTCGTCATGATCCCGCCGTCCAGGTAGCCGACGCCGTGCTCCGCGGCCCACTCCGCCTCCGCGCGGGCCTGTTCCGGCGAACCCGTCGTGAGGTTGACCAGCACGCGGCCGCGCAGCCGGCCGGCGACCGGGGCGAGCAGCTCGCGCACGGCGGCATAGTCCAGGACACACACCAGGACCAGCTCGCTCGCTTCCACGGCCTCGGCGACGGAGGCGGCGTGCACCGCCCCGCGGGCGGCGAGCGGTTCGGCCCTGGCGGGGGTGCGGTTCCAGACGGTGGTGGGGTGGCCGGCCGCGAGCAGGGCGCCGGCGAGGGCCGCGCCCATCTGGCCGAGGCCGAGGACGGTGACGGAGGGCTTGTCGTTCACGTGGTCGTTCATGGCTTCACGCTCTCAGCGGCGGAAACCGGCCGACAGTGGCAGGACTGACGTTGCCCGCACCATTCCTGCCATAGGGTTGCGGTATGCGTCCAGGAGTCGTCGCCATCGCCGTCGTACCGGATCCCCGGGTCGGCACCTCGCTGTGGGAGCTGTACGAAATCTCCCTCGCCTCTGCCGTCTTCGGCATTCCGCAGCCCGATCTCGCCGACCCCTGGTACGAGCTGCGGATGTGCGGAGAGAGCGGCGAGGCAGGGGTCTTCTCGGTACGCGCTGACCACGAACTCGACGGCCTGGTCGGCGCGGACACCGTGATCGTGCCCTCCGTCCCCGACGCGGTCGTGGAGGACGGGGAGGAGGTGTCCGCCGAACTCGTCGAGGCGTTGCGTGCCGCCGCCGACTCCGGGGCCCGGATGGTGTCGCTCTGCACCGGCGCGTTCGCGCTCGCCGCCGCCGGCCTGCTCAACGGCCGGCGAGCCACCGCGCACTGGCAGCACACCGCCCAGCTCGCCGCCCGCCACCCGGAAGTCGTCGTCGACGACTCCGTGCTCTACACCGACGAGGGCTCCGTGCTCACCAGCGCCGGGGCGACGGCGGCGCTGGACCTGTGTCTGCACCTGGTCCGCCGGGACCTCGGCGCCGACGTCGCCGGTCAGCTCGCCCGGCGGCTCGTCGTGCCGGCCCACCGCGCCGGCGGTCAGGCCCAGTTCATCGAGGCGCCGCTGCCACCCACCGACGACGACAGCCTGGGCCCGGTGCTCCAGTGGGCCACCGAGCGGCTGGACGAGCCGCTGACCGTCGAGGAACTGGCACGCCGGGCGCGGATGTCACCCCGCACCTTCCACCGCAAGCTCCAGGAGTTCTGCGGGACGACCCCGCTGCAGTGGCTGCTGCAGCAGCGGATCGCCCGCGCCCAGACGCTCCTGGAACGCAGTGACCTGCCCGTCGAGCGGATCGGCGAGCAGTGCGGGCTCGGCTCGGCGGCGAACCTGCGCCGGCACTTCGCCCGCAGCGTCGGGGTCTCCCCCACCGCGTACCGCCGGGCATTTAGGCCTTCGGGGCCACCTTCGACAGACCGTTGACGACGCGGTCCATCGCGTCGCCGCCGCCGCAGGTGAGGTGAGGTGAGGTG
>NZ_MUMF01000021.1 GCF_002155905.1 Streptomyces tricolor
CTCCGGCACGGCGGGCCGGGGGACGACGCCCGGCCCGCCGTGCCGGAGGGTGTGGCGTGAGACCCGTCCGGTTCGTCGCCCTCGGGGACTCGCTGACCGAGGGCGTGGGCGACCCGGCCGGTGCCGGGTGGCGGGGCTGGGCCGCGCTGCTTGCGGCCTCCCTCGCCGAGGACAGCGAGCACGTGCGCTTCACCAACCTCGCGGTCAGCGGGGCGCAGACCCGGGACGTGCTGGAGCGGCAGACGCCGGCCGCCCTGGCGCTGCGCCCCGACCTGGTGTCCGTCGTCATCGGCGTCAACGACACGCTGCGCCGCACTTTCGACATCCACGCCGTGGCGGCGCACCTCGACCAGGTCTACGCGTCCTTCGCCCGGCAGGGCGCCACACTGCTCACCGCCTGTCTGCCCGACCCCGGTGCGATGCTCCGGCTCCCCGACGCCCTGGCCCGCCCGCTGGCCCGCCGGCAACGGGCCGTCAACGCGGTCGTGCACGCCCTGTCCGACCGGTACGGCGCCGTCCACCTGCACGCGGCGGACGACGGCTGGATCAGCGACCGGACCCTGTGGAGCGCGGACCGGCTGCACCCGGGGGAGCGCGGACACCGGCAGCTCGCCGTCCGCTGTCACGCCCTGCTCGCCGAGACCGGCCGCGCGACCGGGCAACCGCCCTCGGCCGAGCCGGAGTCCCCCGCGCCGACCCGCACGGCGAGCCTGCGGTGGCTGGCCACGGCCGGGACCGGCTGGGTACTCCGGCGCTGCACCGATCTGCTGCCGCAGCTGCTGCGCCTCGCCGCCGACGAACTGCACCACCGGGCCCGGGGCACCGGCGCCCGCCTGGACCTGCGCGCGTCGGCCGCGGTCTCGGCGGCGCTCGCGTCCCTGCCGGCGGCCGGCGGCGGCGTGGCCGAGGCGGCAGACGCCCTTACGGCAGACGCCTTCACGGGGCCGGCCCTGAACGTGGGGGGTCTTGAGGCGGGGCCCGTCGAAGGGGGCGCGGCGGGCCCCGTCGCGGCCGGCGAGGCGGCGGGAGGCCCAGCCGAGGCCGTCTCGGCCGTCCCGGTCGTCGCGGCCGAGCCGCACCGCGCCCAGGGCGGCACGGCGGTCCAGGCAGCGGGCGCCGTCGCGGGTTCCGGGGCTGTCGCGGACGGCACGGCCGCCGACGCTCAGCGGCGGCGCACCGGTACGAACCGGACCGGGGTGCCCGGCAGCGCCTGCGCGGCGGCCGGCAGGTCGGCGGCGCGGACCACCGCGATCACCGGGTAGCCGCCGGTGGTCGGATGGTCCGCGAGGAAGACCACCGGGCGCCCGTCCGGCGGGACCTGCACCGCGCCGAGGACCATGCCCTCGCTGGGGAGTTCACCGGGCCGCGCCCGCTCCAGCGCGGGCCCCTCGGTACGCAGGCCGATGCGGTTGCTCGCCGCGGAGACCCGGTACGCGCGCGTGGCGAGATCCCGGAGCGCCCGCGCGGTGAACCAGTCGGCGCGCGGGCCCGGAATCACCCGGAGCACGATTTCGGCCGGCGGACGCGGCTGCGGCGTGCCGTCCACGCGCGCGGGAGGGCCGTACGGGGCGCCCAGCGGCAGCACCATGCCGTCCGCCAGCGGGGCCGGGCCCAGGCCGGACAGCAGGTCGGTGGCGCGGCTGCCGAGCACGGGCTCCACGGCGACGCCGCCGCCGACCGCGAGGTAGCTGCGTACGCCCGCCGTGGCCGCGCCCACCTCCAGCAGCTCACCCGCCCGCACCAGGACGGGGGCGCCCCACGCGGCCGGACGGCCGCCCACCGCCACCGGGCACGGCGCGCCGCAGACCGCCACGGTCACCGTCGAACGCGGGCGCACGGCGCAGCCGTTGAGCGTGGTCTCCAGGACGGCGGCGTCCGGCGGGTTGCCGACGAGCCGGTTCACCAGTGCCGCGGCGGGCGCGTCGAGCGCGCCGGAACGGGGCACGCCGAGATGCGCGTACCCCGGCCGCCCGCGGTCCTGCACGGTGGTCAGCGCCCCGGCGCGCACCACGACGAGCGCACGATCGGTCATCCGCCCTCCCCGGCCGGGGTCCGCGCCGTCACGGCGTCCACGCGTGCGCGTGCCGCCGTCCGCTCCCCGGTCATGCGTCCTCCACCGGTACGAACCGTACGCGTGCTCCCGGGGCCAGCAGCGCGGCCGGTACGCGCGTGTGGTCCCACAGCACCGCGTCCGTCGTACCGATGAGCTGCCAGCCGCCCGGTGAGGAGCGCGGGTACACGCCGGTGTAGGGCCCGGCCAGGGCCACCGCACCGGCGGGCACGGAGGTGCGCGGGGTGGCGCGGCGCGGGACGTGGAAGCGGTCCGGGAGCCCGGTGAGATAGCCGAAGCCGGGCGCGAAACCGCAGAAGGCCACCGTGAACTCGGTGCCGGCGTGGATACGGGCCGCCTCCCCCTCGGACACCCCCCAGCGCTCGGCGACCGCCGCGAGGTCCGGGCCGTCGTAGCGCACCGGCAGTTCGATCGGCCCGCGCGCGTGGGCGGGCACCTCCGGTATCCGCGCGGTGGTCAGCTCCGCCGCCCAGCGGGCCGGGTCGGCCAGTCCGTCGAGCAGGACCGTACGGGCCGCCGGGACGATCTCGCGCACGGTGAGCGCGCCCTCCGCGCGGCGCCGCACCAGCTCCGCGTGCAGGGCCTGTGCCTCCTTTCCGGACGACACCTCCACGAGCAGCGCGTCGTCGCCGACGGGCAGCGCCCTCACGCGAACGCCTCCACCCGCACCCCCGCGGCCACCAGCCGCTCGCGCACCCGCCGCGCCAGGCCCACCGCGCCCGGCGTGTCGCCGTGCAGGCACAGCGACCGGGCCCGCACCTGGATCCGCGCGCCGGACTGCGCGATCACGGCGCCCGAGCGCGCGAGGCTCACCGAGCGTTCCACGACGGCGTCCGGGTCGGTCACCACGGCGCCGTCCCGGCCGCGCGGCACCAGCGTGCCCTCGTCGGTGTACGCGCGGTCCGCGAAGGCCTCCGTGACGGCCGGCAGCCCCGCCTCGGCGGCCAGCGCCAGCAGCCGCGAGCCGGGCAGACCCAGCACCGGCAGCGAGGCGTCCGCCAGCCGCACGCCGTCGATGACCGCGCGGGCCTGCTCCTCGTCGTGCACGACCCGGTTGTAGAGCGCGCCGTGCGGTTTGACGTACGCCACGCGCGCCCCCGCCGCCCGCGCGAACACCTCCAACGCGCCGATCTGGTAGGCCACTTCGGCCGCCAGCTCGGCGGGCGGCACGTCCATCGCGCGCCGCCCGAAGCCCGCGAGGTCCCGGTAGGAGACCTGCGCGCCGATCGTCACCCCGCGCTCGGCCGCCAGGTCGCACACCCGGCGCATGGTGGCCGCGTCCCCGGCGTGGAAGCCGCAGGCCACGTTGGCGCTGGTGACGACGGACAGCAGCTGCTCGTCATCGGTCAGCCGCCAGCGGCCGAAGCCCTCGCCGAGGTCGGCGTTCAGATCGATCGCGGTCATGGTGTTCTCGTGTCTCCGGTTCGCTGCGGATGTTCGGGGGCGGGGGGCGCGTACGGCCGGTCTCAGTCGACGCCGACCAGCCGGTACTGCTCGTCGCGGGCGTCGGTCAGGAACATCTGGCCCGGCGCGTGCGTGATCGCGAACGGCGGCCGGGAGGCCGTCACGGCCGCCTGCGGGGTCACCCCGCAGGCCCAGAACACGGGGATCTCGCCGTCGGCGACGGTCACCGGATCGCCGAAGTCGGGCCGGCCGAGGTCCTCGATGCCGAGGGCCGCGGGATCCCCGCAGTGCACCGGACCGCCGTGGACGGCCGGCAGCAGGCTGCTCTCCCGGATCGCCGCCCGCAGATGCTCGGGCGGCACCGGCCGCATGGACACCACCATCGGCCCGCGCAGCCGGCCCGCCGCCCGGCACTCCCGGCCGGTCACGTACATCGGCACGTTCCGGCCCTGCTCCACGTGCCGGATCGGCACGCCCGCCCGGGCCAGCGCCCACTCGAAGGTGAAGCTGCACCCGAGCAGGAACGACACCAGGTCGTCCCGCCAGTACGCGCGCGCGTCCGTGGGCTCGTCCACCAGCTCGCCGTCCTGCCACACCCGGTAGCGCGGCAGGTCGGTGCGCAGATCGGCACCCTCGGCGAGGACGGTCGTCGAAGCGCCGGCGTCCGTGACGTCGAGCACGGGGCAGGGCTTGGGATTGCGCTGGCAGAACAGCAGCATGTCGTAGGCCCAGTCGGCGGGCACCGCGATCAGGTTGGCCTGCGTGTGGCCCGCCGCGACTCCCGCGGTGGGCCCGGTCAGCCCCGCGCGGAAGCGGGCCCGCGCCGTTTGGGGGCTCCACGCGTGCGCGTGCGCGTCGACGGTGATGACAGGACGGTCCTCGGTACGCTCCACCCCGGTCACGCCAGCTCCTTCCCGCGCGTCTCCGGCAGGCCGAGCAGCGCCAGCGCCGCGAGGCCGTAGCCGATCGCGCCGAAGACCAGCGCCCCGCCGACGCCCCAGCTGTCCGCGAGGAAGCCCACGAGGGTCGGGAAGACCGCGCCCACCGCGCGGCCCGTGTTGTACGTGAAGCCCTGGCCGGTGCCGCGCACCGCCGTCGGATACAGCTCGCTCAGGTAGGAGCCGAAGCCGCTGAAGATGGCCGACATGCAGAAGCCGAGCGGGAAACCGAGCACCAGCAGCAGGGTGTTGGCGCCGTGCGGGATGTTCGCGTACGCCAGGATGCACAGCGCCGACAGCAGCGCGAACAGCCAGATGTTGTTCCGCCGACCGAGCCGGTCGGTCAGGTGGCCGCCGGTCAGGTAGCCGAGGAAGGCGCCGGAGATCAGGAAGGTCAGATAGCCGCCGGTGCCGACGACCGACAGGCCGCGGTCGGACTTCAGGTATGTCGGCACCCAGGTCGCCAGCGTGTAGTAGCCGCCCTGCACGCCGGTGGACAGCAGGCTCGCGAAGAGCGTGGTGCGCAGCAGGCCCGGGGCGCCGTCCCGGCCCGGCCGGAAGATCGCCGCGAAGGAGCCCCGGCGCGGGTCCTGTTCGCGGGCCGCAGTCGCCGCCGGAGCGTCGTGCACCTGGCGGCGCAGCCAGACCACGAGCAGGGCCGGCAGCGCGCCGGTCCAGAACATGATCCGCCAGGCCAGGTCGTCGTCGGCGAAGGAGAAGACCAGCGTGTAGACGATCGCCGCCAGTCCCCAGCCGACCGCCCAGGAACTCTGGATCGCGCCGAGCGTACGGCCCCGGTGGCGCGCGCTCGTGTACTCGGCGACCAGGATCGCGCCGACCGCCCACTCGCCGCCGAAGCCGAGGCCCTGGAGCGCGCGGAAGACCAGCAGCGTCTCGTAGGTGGGCGCGAAGCCGCAGGCGACGGTGAAGACGGCGTACGTGATCACCGTGATCATCAGGGCCCGGACCCGGCCCACCCGGTCCGCGATCACGCCCGCGGCGGCGCCGCCGACCGCCGAGACCACCAGCGTGACCGTGGTGAACAGGCCGGTCTGGCCGCTGTTGAGGCCGAAGTACGCCGAGAGCGCCACCATGCTCAGCGGCAGGGTGAAGTAGTCGTAGGAATCCAGGGCATATCCGCCGAAAGCACCGGCGAACGCGCGCCGGCCGCGCGGCCCGAGGGCGCGCAACCAGCCGAACGGGCCGTCCTCGGCGGTGGGTTCGTCCCGCGCGGGGCGTACGTCGGTGGAGGGCGCGGACCGGGGTGGTGGGGTCGTGCTCATGGGCACCTCGCAGATGAGGGACGGAGGGTGCTGGAAAGTGAGCCGTGCGGAGCACCGTAGAGGATCGTTCAACGATCCTTCAATACCCATGTTGTTTCGTTCTGGTGGCTGCGATTGAATTCCGGCATGGCAGAGCAGCTGACGGGACTGGCCGGCGACCGGGTCCTCCTGGGCCGTACGAGCACCGCGGAGCGCGTTTCGGACATCCTCAGGAGCCGCATCTCCGAGGGCTACTTCCCGCCCGGCACCCGGCTGTCCGAGGACAGCATCGGCGGGGCGCTCGGCGTCTCCCGCAACACCCTGCGCGAGGCGTTCCGGCTGCTCACCCACGAGCGCCTGCTGATCCACGAACTCAACCGCGGCGTGTTCGTACGCGTCCTGACCGTCGAGGACGTGGAGGACATCTACCGCACGCGCTCGCTCGTCGAGTGCGCCGTCGTCCGGGGGCTGGGCGGGCCGCCCTACCGGCTGGGCGGGCTGATCGCGGCGGTCGAGGAAGGGCGGACGGCGGCGGCCGAGAACGACTGGAAAGGGCTGGGCACGGCCAACATCCACTTCCACCGGGAACTGGTCGCCCTCGCCGGCAGCGAACGCACCGACGAACTGATGCGCAGCGTCTTCGCAGAGCTGCGCCTGGCCTTCCACGTCGTGGACGACCCGCGCCGCCTGCACGAGCCCTACCTCGCCCGCAACGCCCAGATCCTGCAGGCGCTGCAGGCGGGGGACCGGCGCGGCGCGGAACGGATGCTGGAGACGTATCTCGCGGACTCGCTGGAGCGCGTGGTGGAGGTGTACCGGCGCCGGGTGGGCGAGGAGAGCGCCCCTTAGCGGCGCGGGGAACGGCCGGCCGGCCCCGGACGGTTTGCGCCCGGACGACGCCCCGCGGCCGTGCCGGCCGGACCGGCCGAGCCTCTCGTTTGGGCCGATGTCAGACCCAGGACCTAGTCTGTGCACCGTGACTTCGCCTGCATCGACGGACAGTGTTCCGCCCCAGCTCAGCGCGGGGCCGCGCCCGGCTCCGGGTCCGGCCGCCGACGAGGGGCTGGCGCGTCGGCTGCGCGCGCTCGCGTGCACCGCGCCGCTGCACGATCTGGACGCGCGCAAGGCCAACCTGGCCGGCGAGTACTCGGTGTACGGGATGGCCGAGGTGGCGCTGGCCGCCATCGACCTGGTCACGCTGAACATGGACTTCGACACCGGCGCCGACCACGAGCAGATCGTGGCCCGGCTGATCCCGCGCATCGCCGCCCAGGCCCCGCACCGGCCCGCCGCCGAGCACGAGCGCGTGGCCCGCTGGGTCCTGGAGAACCTGATCAACGTCGGCAGCGTGGACCGCGGCTTCCGCGCGGTCTACGGCACCTTCGCACCGGACGGCACGTACGTCCGCCGCGACTACGACTTCAAGCTGATCGAGGAGGTCCCCGGCCCCGGCGGCACGGTGTACCTGCGGACGACCGACGAGGCGGTCAACGTCCTGGTCGGCGCCCTCGACACCGACGTCACCAGCGCCCAGATCGCCGCCGAGGTCAAGCTGGAGGTGCTGATCAACCGCGGCCGGCTCGCCGACGCCCAGCTCGCCGCCGAGCAGGCCCGCTACCGCACGGTGCAGTACTCCGAGACCCTCCGCCGCGCCCTGGAGGCCACCCGGCGCAACGTCCGCGCGGTCGACTGGCTCAACGCCGTCCCCGACATGATCGCCGAGGCGCTGGACCACGTGGCCGAGCGCTACCGCCACGAGAACGCCATCCTCACCAACATCCGCAAGGCGCGCGACGAGACCGAGGAGCCGGAGCACAAGCGGCGCGCCGCCGAGCTGGTCGACATCGTCAAGGACTGCATCCGGCGCCACACCCAGCTGCAGTCCCGCCTGCTGGAGGCGGGCCCGCTGTTCCGCGCCGAACAGGACCGGCAGGCCTTCGCCACGCCGGCGACGACGTCCGGGATAGACCTCTACGGCCATCTCGTCGCCCCCGTGCTGCCGCTTCCCCTGGAGCAGGCGATCCGGGTGACGGACGCGTTCTTCGCGCGCGGCACCGGACTGCGCACACCCGTGTCCGTCCGGGTCGCGGACCTCGTCGACATACTGCTGACCCCGCCCGTGGAGCGCGAGCACCTGGGCGCGGAGATGCCCGAACCCGACCTGATCGCCACACCGGACGACAGCCGGTTCAGCGAGGAGCAGCTGGCCGCCGCGACGGAGCTGCTGGACCTGCCGGCCGACGCCCCGCGCCGGCTCTCCGGACTGCTCGCCGAGGCCCGCCGGACCGGTGATCCGGACCTGGCCTACCTGGTGGCGCTGCTGGCGGTGCACGCGGCCAGCCCGGCCGTCGGCACCGCCTACCGGCAGGGCGAGCAGAAGCTGCTGTTCGCCGTGGACGACGGGACCGAGCTGGACGATCCCGAGTTCGGCGGGGCGGACCTCATCGTGGGAACGGCCCTGCTGGACGCGGCCGGGATGGCCGCGGACCGGACGGAAGCAGCATGAGTGGACCACAGCACGACAAGGAGCCCAACCCGTGACCGAGCACGTCGACCGGAGTGAACCCGAGCCTGCCGCCCCGCCGGCGGGCTCTACCGTCACCCCCGCCGACGCCGCCGACGCGGCGCGGCTCGTCGCCTTCGGACTCCAGCCGAAGCTGGCGCCCGCGCGCGACCAGGAGTACACGGAACTGCTGCGCCGCTACCGCGACGACCCGGCGTTCGCCCGGCTCGCGGACGCCGTCGCCGCCGGTCTGGGGCTCGTCGTGCTGGAGGTGTCCCCGCGCGCGGGCATGGCCGTGACCGCCGCCGAGGACTCGGTCTTCGCCGTCCGCATGGGTGACTACGCGCGTCGCACCGCCGCCGACTCCGGCGACCGCTTCCTGCACGGACTCGCCCATCTCGCGGTCGCCGCGCTGGCGTTCCCGCGCCCGGAGGACCTGGCCGACGACTCCTACATCGGCCGGGTCACCGTCAACGGCGTCGACGCCTTCGTACGGCAGGCCTGCCGCCGCCTGGAGGAGCGCGCCGAGGAGCAGGGCGAGAACACCGACCCGGCGACCGACGCGCCCGGCCTGGAGGCCGCCTGGCGGATCTGGGCCAGACGCAGCGCCACCGGCGCCACCAAGGACGCCCGCCGGCCGGCCGCCTCCACCACCGGCATCGTGGCGAAGGCCCTGGCCTTCCTCACCGACTCGGGCTTCCTGCAGCGCACCGGCGACGACAACGGCGGCACCTACCGCACCACCGCCCGCTACCAGCTCCAGGTCCGCGACATGGCCGGGAACGCCGCCCTGACCGAACTGCTGGAGCTGGGCGTCGTCCCGGTCACCGACGGCACGGCCACGCTGCTGCCCGCCGAGGACACCGAGGACCTGGACCTGGTGGCCGACGCCGGGCTGCCGTTCCACTCCTGACGCCCGGAAGCTCCCGCAGCCCCAGACGTCCCCGAACCACCGCACCTTTCATCAGACTTACGAGAGTCCGCCATGTACGAGCTGTCCAGGGTCCGCCTCTACTCCATCGGTCCGGCCGGTGCGCGCTACGCCGACACCGTGCTTGACCTGCGGGGTGTCGGCCAGCCCGTGCCCGACCCGGCGCCCACGCAGGCGGAGTTCTTCGAGGAGGAGCCGTCCGGTCCGCCGCGCCGGCCCGCGCCCGCGGGCGTGCTGTTCCTGGAGAACGGCGGCGGCAAGTCCGTCCTGCTCAAGCTGATCTTCTCGGTGATGCTGCCCGGCCACCGCAACACCCTCGGCGGTGCCAGCTCCGGCGTGCTGCGCAAGTTCCTGCTCGCCGACGACTGCGGCCATGTGGCCCTGGAGTGGCAGCACGTGCAGACCGGCGAGTGCGTGGTCGTCGGCAAGGTCAGCGAGTGGCGCGGCCGGCAGGTCTCCAACGACCCGCGCAAGTTCGCCGAGGCCTGGTACTCCTTCCGCCCCGGTCCCGGCCTCAGCCTGGACAACCTGCCCGTCGCCGAGGCCACCGCCGTACGACCGCCCGCCGAGGGCACCTCCGGCGCGCAGGGCCGCCGCCGCACCATGAAGGGCTTCCGCGACGCCCTCATGGAGGCCGGCAAGGCCTACCCGCACCTGGAGGTGCACTGGGAGGAGATCCACGAGCGCTGGACCGAGCACCTCGGCGACCTCGGCCTCGACCCCGAACTCTTCCGCTACCAGCGGGAGATGAACGCCGACGAGGGCGAGGCGGCCGGCCTCTTCGCGGTCAAGAAGGACTCCGACTTCACCGACCTGCTGCTGCGCGCGGTCACCGACACCCGCGACACCGACGGCCTCGCCGACCTGGTCAGCGGCTTCGGCAACAAGCTCGGCCGGCGCGCCGAGCTGATCGCCGAACGGGACTTCACCGCCGGCTCGGTCGACCTGCTCGGCCGGATCGTGGAGGCGGCCGAGGCGCGGGCACGCGCGCGTGACGTCCACGCGGGCGCCGAGCGCCGCACCCGCACGCTGGCCCGGCGGCTGTCCGCGCGGGCCGTGCAGGAGCGGATCCGGGCCGCCGACCTCGCGCAGCGGGTGACGGCCGCCGCGTACGCCGTCACGCACTCGGAGGGCGCCCGCGAGCGCAGTTCCCTCGTCGCCGCCGAACTCGCCTACCGGCACGCCTCGCTGGCGCTGGCCGCCGCCGAGAAGTCCGCCGCCGCGCAGAAGCGCGAGCTGGCCGACGCCCGCACCCTGCACTCCGCCTGGCAGGCCGCCGAGGCCGTGCTGCGCCACCGCGCCGCCGCCGACCGCGTCGCGCGCGTGTCCGCCGCCATCCAGGAGGCCGAACGGGACGCGGCCCCCGCGCTCGCCGCCCGCGCCAAGGCCGCCGTGGACCTCGTACGCGCCCTGCACGCCGCCGCCGAGAGCGCCGAGACCCTCGCCAACGAGGAGGAGGAGCGGTCCGCCGCGCTCCAGGAGGTCAGCGACTCCGCCTACCGCGACTCCACCGCCGCCGCGACCGAGGCGCAGCGCGCCCGCAGCGAGGCCGGGCACCTGCGCCAGCGGCTCGCCGAGGTCGAGCAGGAGACCGCCGAGGCCGTCCGCGCCGGCTGGCTGGACGACAGCGCGCCGGACGCCGACCCGGCGCGGGCCGCGCTCGCCGCCAGCGACGCCGAGAAGACCGCCGTGGCCGCCTGGGACGCGGCGCGCGAGGCCGCCCGCAAGGCCACCGAGCAGGCCCGCGAAGCGGCCTCGGCGGAGTCCCGCGCGGAGCTGACCGCGGCCCGCGCGGCGGACGCGGCGACCGCGGCCGAGCGGTCCTACGAGGCCGAGCGGCGCCTCGCCGAGTCGCTGGCCGCCGAGGAGCGGCTCGCGGAGCTGCTGAGCCTGCCGGGCGCGCCGGCGGCGGCACGCGCGAGCGTGCCCGGCCCCCGCAGCGGGGCGGACGACGCCGTCCCGGCCCCCCGGACCGTCGGCGAGGGCACCCTCACCCCCGAGGAACTCGACCGCTTCGCCGACGAGTTGCGCGAACTCCTCGACGACGCCGTCTCGACCGCCGAACGGCACCTCTTCGACCTGCGTACGGCCGCCGCCGACGACGCCCGCATCCTCGGTGCCCTCGGTGACGGCGGGCTGCTGCCGCCCGGCCCGGACGTGCTGGCCACCGTCGAGTTCCTCGGCGAACACGGCATCCCGGCGCTGCCCGGCTGGCGCTACCTCGCGCAGGCCGTCGATCCCGCCGACCACGCGCGCGTGCTCGCCGCCCGTCCCGAACTGGTCGACGGCGTGATCATCACCGACCCGGACACGCACGCGCGTGCCCGCGAGGCGCTCAGCGACGCCGCCCTGCTGCCGCGTTCCACGGTCGCCGTCGGCACCGCGGCGGCCCTGCTCGCCCCCGCCCCCGCCGGTGACGCCACGCCGAGCGACGTCTTCCTCGTGCCCCCGAACCCGGCCATGCACGACGAACACGCCGCCGACGAGGAACGCCAGGCACTGCGCGCACGGGCCACCGAACGCGACGAGGAGATCCGCGCCCTCGCCGCCCGCCTCGGCAAGGACCGGGAACTGGCCGCGCGGCTCGCCTCCTGGCGCACCGGCTGCCCCGCCGGACGCCTCACCGAGCTGGCCCGGGCCGCCGAGGAGGCCCGCGCCTTCGCCGAGGAGGCCGAGGCCGAACTCGCCGAGGCCCGCACCGCGCGCGCGGAGGCCGACGAGACGGCCGCCGAGGCCGCCCGGATCCGCGACGAACGGCAGGAGGCCGCGCAGAAGGCCCGGCGCGCCGCCGACGCCCTCGCCGGTCTCGCCTTCCGGCTCCGCGAGCGCGCCGGCTGGCAGGCGAAACTGCGCGAACTCGCCGACGATGCCGCCGAGTCCGAGGCCCGTGCGCAGGCGTGCCTGGAGCGGGCCCGCGCCGCCGATGAGGACCGCCGGGCCGCCCAGCGCGCCGCCGACGACGCCCGCCGCACCGCGCGCGCCCTGCGCGCCGAGCGCTCCGAGATCGCCGGCGCCCCCGACGACGTGCCCGTCGAGGACGCGGACGCCCCGAAGGCGTCCCTGCCCGCCCTCCGCGAGGCCTACCGGGCCGCCTCCCAGGTGTACGAGAAGGTCGGTGTCGGCGCCGACCTGCGCGCCGAGCAGGCCCGCGCGGAGAGCGACGAGAGCGCCGCCCGCGCCGAACTGGACCGGCTCAGCAACAAGGTCCGCACCCGCGCCGAACAGCTGCTCCAGTCGCCGGACGGCTCCGACGGGCCCTCCCGGCAGGCCGCCGCCGCGCGCGCGGAGGAGCTGGTGCAGCTCCTGGAGACGCGTATGTCGACCGCGAGCGAGCAGCTCGGCCGGCTGCGCGGCGAGGCGGAACGGCACGCGCCCGAGGACGGCGAGGCGCACACCGAACTGCCCGAGGAACTCGTCCCGCGCGACGCCGAGCACGCCCAGGCGCTGCTGCGCACCGCCACGGCCGAACTCGCCGCCCGCACCGAGGCGCTGGCCGAGGCCCGCGAGGCGCACGCGGAGCTGCTGGACGCCCACCGCGCCGCCGAGGACGCGGCCGGCGGCTTCGACGAGATCGCCGCGATGCTCCGCGACCTGCTGCGCGAGCACACCCCCGAGGAGGAGCAGGAGGAGCCGGAGCCGTACCCGGGCACCCTGGAGGAGGCCCGGCACTCCGCCGCCGAGGCCCGCCGCTCGCTGCGGGGCTGCGCCGCCGACCTGTCCGCCGCCGAGGCGGCCGTGCGCGAGGCGAGCGACGTCCTCGTCCGGCACGCCAACTCCACGCGCTACGAGCAGGTGCGCACCCCGGCCCGGCAGCAGATCCGGGAACTGCCCGCCTCCGCGCTGCCCGAGCACGCCCAGAAGTGGGCGGACGCGTTCGCGCCCCGGCTGCGCGTCCTGACGGACGAACTGGCCCAGCTGGAGCGCAACCGCGACTCCATCGTGGACCGGCTGCGCGGCCTGGTGGAGTCGGCCCTGGCGACGCTGCGCTCCGCCCAGCGGCTCTCCCGGCTGCCGGAGGGGCTCGGCGAGTGGTCCGGGCAGGAGTTCCTGCGCATCCGCTTCGAGGAGCCCGACCAGGCCACGCTCACCGAGCGGCTGGGCGAGGTCATCGACGAGGCCACGCGCGCGGCCGTCAAGAAGAACTCCGACCTGCGCCGGGACGGCATGTCCCTGCTGCTGCGGGGAGTCGCGGCGGCCCTGCAGCCGAAGGGCGTGGCCGTCGAGATCCTCAAGCCCGACGCCGTACTGCGCGCCGAGCGCGTCCCCGTCGGCCAGATGGGCGACGTGTTCTCGGGCGGTCAGCTGCTCACCGCGGCCATCGCCCTGTACTGCACGATGGCCGCGCTGCGTTCGAACGACCGGGGGCGGGACAAGCACCGGCACGCCGGCACGCTCTTCCTGGACAACCCGATCGGCCGCGCCAACGCGACCTATCTGCTGGAGCTGCAGCGAGCCGTCTCCGACGCGCTGGGCGTGCAGCTGCTGTACACCACCGGTCTGTTCGACACGACCGCGCTCGCCGAGTTCCCGCTGGTCATCCGCCTGCGCAACGACGCCGACCTGCGGGCGGGCCTGAAGTACATCAGCGTGGAGGAGCACCTCAGGCCCGGTCTGCCCCAGCCGCCCCAGGCCGGAGAGGCGGTGCACAGCGAGATCACGGCGACCCGGATGTTCAAGAAGCCGGCGTAGTGGTCAGCTGTCCTGCTTGATCAGATCGGCACACTTTTCTCCGATCATCATCGTCGTGATGCATGGATTGACCGCGATCAGGTCCGGCATCACCGACCCGTCGGCGACCCTCAGTCCCTCGACCCCCTTGACCCGCAGCCGCGCGTCGAGCGGGGCCGAGGGGTCGTCGTCGGCGCCCATCCTCACGGTGCAGGACGGGTGGTAGACGGTGTTGTGCGTCCTGCGGATGTACTCCAGCAACTCCTCGTCCGTCCGGACGTCCGGCCCCGGCGCCAGCTCGGCGCCCGCCCAGCCGCTCAGCGCCGGCTGTGCGGCGATCCTCCGCGCGAGCCTCAGCCCGTACGTCATGACGCGTACGTCGTGCTCGTGCGTGAAGTACCGCGGATCCACCTTCGGCTTGTCCCGGTAGTCCCGCGTCCGCAGCCGTACCGTGCCGCGTGACTTCGCCTTCGTCACGTTGGGGGTCAGGCAGAACGCGTTCTCCGAGGTCGGGTAGCCCCAGCGGGCGGTGTTCATGTCGAACGGCACCGACCCGTAGTGGAACATCAGGTCGGGCCGGTCCAGGCCGGGCTCGGTGTCGTAGAAGATGCCCGCCTCCCACCACTGGCTGGACGTGGTGGTCATCGGCTGCTTCGCCTCCCACATGATCACGCCCTCGGGGTGGTCCTGGAGGTTCTCGCCGACGCCCGGGGCGTCCACCACGACCTCGACGCCGACCTCGCGCAGATGCCCGGCCGGGCCGATGCCGGAGAGCATCAGCAGCTTCGGGGAGTCGATCGAGCCGCAGGAGACGATCACCTCGCGGCGGGCCCGTACCGTGCGCGTGTGCACCAGGTCGGGGTCCAGGTACTGCGCCCCCACGCACCGCCGCCCCTCCAGCACCAGCTTCTTGGCCCGCACCCCGGTCCGGACGTCCAGGTTCGGCCGTCTGCCGAGGACCGGGTGGAGATAGGCCACGGACGAGGACTGGCGGATGTTGTTCTCGTCGGAGTTGATCTGGAACCAGTTGGCCCCGCGCACCACCGTCCTCCCGGTGTTGAACGGGACCGTGGGTATGCCGGCCTGGGCACACGCCTCCAGCAGGGCGGCCCCGCACGGATCCCCGCCCTTCAGCGTGCGCAGCTTCACCGGGCCGGTGCGGCCGTGGTGGTCGCCGGGCGCGTCGTTGTTCTCCAGCCGCCGGTAGAGCGGGAACAGGTCGGCCGCGCTCCAGCCCGTACAGCCCTGGGCCGCCCAGTCGTCCAGGTCCTCCGCGGGCGCCCAGAAGGCGATGCAGGAATTGTGCGACGAACAGCCGCCCAGCACCTTCGCGCGCGCGTGCCGCATAAAGCTGTTGCCGCTGGTCTGCGGCTCGACCGGGTAGTCCCAGTCGTATCCCGACTCCAGCAGCCCCATCCAGCGCTCCAGTTTGAGGACGTCGTCGTCGCCGACGTCGCTGGGGCCCGCCTCCAGCACGCACACCGTCACCGAGGGATCCTCGGAGAGCCGGGCGGCCACGACATTGCCCGCGGTGCCGCCACCGACCACGACGTAGTCGAACTCATCGATGCTCATGTGACCTCCTGGCCAGCCGGAATCGGGCGGAATCACTCGGCCGCGGGGGCGGCGAGGGGAGCGGTCGGGGCGGCGGACGCGGCGTCCAGGCGGTGCTCGGCGAGCACGCCGGTGCGGTGCCGCTGGACGAACCAGTAGTAGGCGAAGCCACCGCCGGCGATGACCGCGACGAAGAGGACCGCGCCCCAGCGCAGGTACCAGTGGTACGGCGCCGCGGCGTTGTAGACCGAGGCGCGCGGCCAGATGAGGTTGACCGTCATGGCCGCGCCCCACACCACCGCGACGAGGTTGACGAGCAGCCCCCAGCGGCCCAGCGAGAACCTGCCCTCGCCCGCGGGCTGCCACGTGCCGCGCAGCCGGGCCACCAGCATCGGCGCGGTGACGCCCAGGTAGGCGAGGTAGATCATGATGATGCCGATGCTCGTGACGACCGTGAAGATCTGCGGCTGGCGGATGTTGACCACGAGGATCGCCAGCGCCAGCACGCCGATGATCACGGCCGGCAGGACCGGGGTCTGGAAGCGGGGGCTGACCCGGGCCAGCAGCGAGGACGCGGGGAGGTTGTTGTCCCGGGCCATGGCGAACGCCAGCCGGATCGCCGCCGTGTGCACGGCCAGCGCGCACACCGTGACCGCGATCAGCACGCACCACAGCATCGCCTTGCCGGCCGTCGGGCCGAGCACGTCGAGCACGACGTACTGCAGGCCGTCGGTGGACAGCTTGTCGCCCTTGAGGCTGGAGACGCTCATGAGCGCGAGCAGCAGCACCAGGCCGCCGAGGACGAACGAGGCGACGATCGCGCGGATGATCGCGCGCGGGGCGTTCCGGGACGGGTCCAGGCATTCCTCGCCGAGAGAGGAGGCGGTGTCGAAGCCGTACATGACGTACGCGGACGCCAGCGAGGCCACCAGGAAGGCACCGAGGTACCCCGTGGAGTACCCCGATCCCGTGTGGTTCGTCTCCATGACGACGTCAGGGCCGCGGGTGATGTGGACGGCGAAGAGGATGATCAATACAACGGTCGCGATCAACTCGATGAAGACGCCCGCCGTGTTGATCATGGCCATCAGCTTGACGCCGAACGCATTGATCAATGTGGTGAACAGGATCAACACGGCCGCGAGGACAACGGCATTGGTCGCCACGTCGTACTTGCCCGTGCCGTCCCCCACGAACTGGAACACCGACGAGATCTGCGGCAGCGTCAGCTGATAGGCCAGCGCGACCGCCGAGATGGACACGATGGACGCGATCAGCATGAGCCACCCGGCGAGCCAGCCGAGATGCGGATTGCCGATCTTCTTCGACCAGTTGTAGACCGAGCCGGCCACCGGATAGCGGGCGGCCAGTTCGGCGAAGCACAGCGCCACCATGAACTGGCCGCCGAACACCATCGGCCACGACCACCAATAGGCCGGACCGCCGCTGCCGTAGCCGAAGTAGAAGAGCTGGAAGGTGCCGGTCAGGATCGAGATGTAGCTGATCCCGGCGGCGAAGGTGTGGAAGTTGCCCAGGGTGCGCCTGAGTTCGGGCCGGTAGCCGAACTCGGCGAGTTCGGTGTCGTCGTGGTGGTGGGGGCCTGGCGATTGCTCGGTGGTCGTCATGAGCGGACTCCTCTGGCTGTCAGTCGAACCAGCCCTGCGGTGCCGGCGCGGTGTTGCGCCAGACGTGCTTCGTCTCGCGGTACTCGGCGAGCCCCGCCGGTCCGAGTTCGCGTCCGAACCCGGACTGCTTGTAACCACCCCACTCGGCCTGCGGCACGTACGGGTGGTAGTCGTTGATCCAGACCGTGCCGAGCCGCAGCCCCGCCGCCACCCGCGCGGCCCTGGCCTCGTCGCCGGTCCACACGGCGCCCGCGAGGCCGTAGACCGTGTCGTTGGCGAGCCGGACGGCTTCCGCCTCGGTGCTGAAGCGCTCGACCGTCAGCACCGGCCCGAAGGACTCCTCCCGGACCACGGACATGCCGCTCGCGCACTCGTCCAGAACGGTCGGCAGGTAGTAGAAGCCCTCGTCGTAGCCGGGGCCGGAGGGCCGGGCGCCGCCGCAGCGCAGCACCGCGCCCTCCGCGATGCCCCGTGCCACGTACGCCTCGACCTTGGCCCGGTGCGCCGCCGAGATCAGCGGCCCGGTCCGCGCCCGTTCGTCGAACGGCCCGCCCAGCCGGATCCGCCGGGCCCGCCGTACGACCTCGGCCACGAACCGGTCGTGCAGCGCGTCCTCGACCAGGAGCCGGGCACCCGCCGAGCAGACCTGCCCGGAGTGCAGGAAGACGGCGGTCAGCGCCATGTCGACCGCCGCCTCGAAGTCGGCGTCCGCGAAGACGATGTTGGGATTCTTGCCGCCGAGTTCCAGCGCGACCTTCTTCACCGTGCCGGCCGCCGCCGCCATCAGCCGGCGGCCCGTCTGCAGGCCGCCGGTGAAGGAGACCAGGTCGACGTCCGGATGGTCGGCGAGCGGGGCGCCCGCCTCCGGACCGGCGCCCAGCACCAGATTGGCCGTGCCCGGCGGCAGCCCCGCCTCCGCCAGCAGCCGGACCAGGTGGATCGCGGTGTGCGGGGTCAGCTCGCTGGGCTTGAGGACGAAGGTGTTTCCGGCCGCGAGCGCGGGGGCGACCTTCCACGCGGTCTGGAGGAGCGGGTAGTTCCAGGGCGTGATCAGGGCGCAGACGCCCACCGGCTCGTACACCACCCGGCTGTCGACGTCCGCCCGCCCGGTGTCGATGACCCGGCCGGTCTCGCTCGCCACCAGCCGCCCGAAGTAGCGGAAACAGTTGACGACATCGTCCATGTCGTACGCGCTCTCCACCAGCCGCTTGCCCGTGTCCAGGGACTCGGCGCGGGCCATGGCGTCCTTGTCCCGGGCGAGGAGGCCGGCGACCCGCAGGAGCAGGTCGGCGCGCTCGGCGGCCGGGGTGCGCGGCCAGGGGCCGGTGTCGAAGGCGCGCCGGGCCGCCGCGACGGCCTCCACCGTGTCCTTGCCGCCGGCCTCGTCCACGACCCCGACGAGGGAGCCGTCGGCGGGGCAGCGGATCTCCCGGGTGCGCTCGTCCAGGGCGGACCGCCACGTACCGTCGATGTACAGGTCAGGCATGAGCATCCCCCAGCCGGTCCAGCAGCCACTCGTGGAAGATCCCGATGTGGTGCTCGTTCGGCACCAGCACCCCGCCCCGGCGGTACGCGCGCGAGGACATCGCCGGCTGGGTGCGCTCGCACGCCTCGAAGTCCTGCGCGTTGACGCGGTGGAACAGCTCCACGGACTTCGACACGTCCGCGCCCGAGGCCACCACCTCCGGTGCGTACAGCCAGTCGCACTCCACCACCGTGCGGTCCTCGGCCAGCGGGAACATGCGGTGCAGGATGACGTGGTCGGGGACGAGGTTGACGAACACGGTCGGCTTGACCGTGATGGCGTAATAGCGGCGGTCCTGGTCGGCGGTCACCTCGGGCAGCTTGCCGAAGCCGGCGCTGCCGTCCACCGTGAAGCCCTTGACCTCCGCACCGAACTCCGCACCGTGGCCGACGTAGTACTGGGCCGCGTAGCCGTCGGCGAACTCCGGGAGCACCTCGGTGAGCTCGGGGTGGATCGTCGCGCAGTGATAGCACTCCATGAAGTTCTCGACGATCAGCTTCCAGTTGGCCCGCACGTCATAGGTGACGCGCTTGCCGAGGGCCAGCCGCTCGGTGCCGTAGTGCTCGATGGCCGCGGCGTCGCCGAGCCGTTCCACCGCCGCGTACATGACCGTGTCCTCGAAGGAGGGCGGTTCGTCGGCCAGGCACACCCAGGCGTAGCCGAGCCACTCGCGCAAGGCGACCTTGATCAATCCGTACGCGACCCGGTCGACGTCCGGCATCTTGATCAAGTTGGGCGCGGCGATCAATGTGCCGTCGAGGTCGTACGTCCATGCGTGGTACGGGCACTGGAGGTTGCGCCGCACCGTGCCGGACTGCTCGGTGCACAGCCGCGCTCCCCGGTGCCGGCACACATTGAGGAAGGCGCGCAGCTCGCCGGCGCGGGTCCGGGTGATGATGACGCTCTCGCGGCCCACCTGGACCGTGCGGAAGGCGCCGGGCCGGTCCAGATCGGCGCTGCGCACCGCGCAGAACCACAGCGACTCGAAGATGCGTTCCTGCTCCCGCCGGAACACCTCCGGGTCGGTGTAGTAATGGCCCGGAAGGGTCGCGATGAGGCTCGGGGAGATCGGGCTCCGGGAGATCGGGGTCGTCGTCACGGGCGGGCTCCTCAGGCGGGCGCGGCGGTGGCGTGGGTCCCCCCGCTCGAACGAGGTCGGGCGTGGGGGCGGGCGGGGTCGAACAGGCCGATCGGATGCGCGGTGGACCCGGTCAGCGCCAGGTCGGCCAGGATCTCGCCGACGACCGGCACGAACTTGAACCCGTGCCCGGAGAAACCGCAGGCCACGGTCACCGACTCCGGGTGCGCGGGGTGCCGGGCGATCACGAAGTGCTCGTCCGGGGTGTTGGAGTACATGCAGGTGGCGGCCTTGAGGAAGGTGCCCGGCAGGTCCGGGACACAGCGGGACATGTGGTCCGCCATGGCCCGGACCTCGTCCTCGTGCACGGTCCGGTCGATGGTCTCCGGAGTCGTCACCTGCCCTTTGCGGAAGAAGGCGACCTTGGCGCCGAGTTCCGGGCCGTCGATGGCCGGGAAGCCGTAGACCTGGACGCCGGCCGCGTCCTCCCAGACGTAGATCGGATGGTTCTCGGGCCGGAAGGGCTCGGTGCCG
Organism: Streptomyces tricolor; assembly: GCF_002155905.1. Taxonomy (GTDB): domain Bacteria; phylum Actinomycetota; class Actinomycetes; order Streptomycetales; family Streptomycetaceae; genus Streptomyces; species Streptomyces tricolor. Next base: position 20,094 of record NZ_MUMF01000021.1, read on the forward strand.
CCCCGGGGCTGGAACCAGTACATGACCTGCCGCTCGATGGTGAACGGCACCCCCAGGTCGGTGAGCAGCCGCGGTGCCCAGGCGCCGGGGCAGACCACCAACTGGCCGGCCGTGTACGTGTTCTCCGCCGTGTGGACGCGCACCCCGTCCCGGTACGGCTCCCAGCGCAGCACCGGCTCCTCGAAGTGCAGGTCGGCGCCCTGCCGGGTGGCCAGCTGAAGGTGTGCGGCGACCATGTTCTCGGGCCGGACCAGGCCCGCCTTCGCCTCGTACAGGGCGACCTCGTCGTCGTACGGGTTGAGGGTGGGGAAGCGGCGGCGGATCTCCTTCGCGTCCAGCATCTCGTGCGGCAGGTCCCACTCGGTCGCCGAACGCAGCGCGCCCGAGACGGTCCGCGACTGCGGCGGGCCGACCATCACGCCGCCCGACAGGATCGCGATGTCCCGTCCGGTGGCCCGTTCCAGGTCCTCGTACAGCTCATAGGCGCGCAGCAGCAGCGGTACGTACGCCGGGTCCTCGAAGTACGACTGCCGGGTGACGCGTGAACCGCCGTGGCTGGAGCCGCGGTTGTGGACCGGGCCGAACTTCTCCAGTCCGAGGACGCGGGCGCCGCGCGCGGACAGGTGGTGGGCGGCGGCGCTGCCCATGCCGCCGAGTCCGATGACGATGACGTCGTAAGACGGTGACACGAGCGCCTCCTAGCGGCGGATACGGGTCATCTCCGGGTCGAACAGCGGCTCGTCGGCGACGGTCGCCGCGACCTTCTCGCCGAAGTACTCGATGTGCACACCGGTACCGGTGGCGAGGCCGGCCGGCAGCCAGGCGTACGCGACGCAGCGGCCCAGCGTGTAGCCGTACGACGCGCTGGTCACGTAACCGGCCGGGGCGCCGTCGGCGTACACCGGCTCCTTGCCGAGGACCACGGCGGCGGGGTCGTCCAGCAGCAGCGGGGTGAGCCGGCGCGCGGGCTCCTGGGCCCGCCGGAGCGCCGCCTTGCCGACGAAGTCCTCCTTGTCCATGCGCACCGCGAAGCCGAGGCCCGCCTCGAAGGGAGTGTGCTCGTCGGTCATGTCGGTGCCCCAGGCCCGGTAACCCTTCTCCAGGCGCAGGGAGTTGAAGGCGGAGCGGCCCGCGGCGACCACGCCCAGCTCCTGCCCGGCCTCCCACAGCGTGTCCCAGAGCCGCAGCCCGAGGTCGGCCGTGGTGTACAGCTCCCAGCCCAGCTCGCCGACGTAGCTCAGCCGCATCGCCGTCACCGGCACATGTCCGACGTACGTCTGCTTCGCCCGGAAGTGGCCGAAGCCTTCGTGGGAGAAGTCGTCACCGGTCAGGGGCTGTACGAGGGCGCGGGCGAGCGGGCCCCAGACACCGACGCAGCAGGTGCCGGAGGTGATGTCGCGGATCTGGACCCCGTCCGGCGCGTGGCGGAGCAGCCAGTCGAGGTCGGCGGGGGAGTTGGCGCCGACCTGGAAGCGGTCGGGGGCGAGCCGGGCGACGGTGAGATCGGAGCGGATGCCTCCGGTCTCGTCCAGGAGCAGGGTGTAGGTGACCGCACCGGGTTTCTTGCGGAGGTTGTTGCTGGTCATGCGGTCGAGGAAGGCGAGGGCGCCGGGGCCGGTCACCTCCAGGCGGCGCAGCGGGGTCATGTCGTACAGGGCGACCTTCTCGCGGGTGGCCCGGGCCTCGGCTGCGGCGACGGGGGACCAGTAGCGGGCCGACCAGGCGTCGCGCTCGGGCAGCTCGCCGAGGGCGTCCACGAGCGGGGCGTTCGCCTCGTACCAGTGCGGGCGCTCCCAGCCGGTGCCCTCCAGGAAGAAGGCGCCGAGCTGCTGCTGGCGGGCGTGGAAGGGGCTGACGCGAAGAGGCCGGGGCTGTTCCATCGGCTGGAGCGGGTGGAGGACGTCGTACACCTCCACGAACTGCTGTGAACCGCGTTCACGGACGTACGCCGGTGAACGCTGCGCTTCCTCGAATCGCGTGACATCGCACTCGTGCACGTCGAGGGACGGCCGCCCGTGCACCATCCACTCGGCCACCGCCTTCGCCACCCCGGCCGAGTGGGTCACCCAGACCGCCTCGGCCAGCCAGAAGCCCCGCAGCCGCCGGGCCTCCCCGAGCACCGGCATACCGTCCGGCGTGAAGGAGAAGACCCCGTTGAACCCGGTCTCGATCTCGCAGGCGCGCAGCGCGGGGAGCAGCCGCCGGCAGTCCTCCCAGCTCGGCGCCCAGTCCTCGGTGGTGAAGGGATACGAGGACGGCATCTCCATGTCCCGGGCGCGTGCCTCGTCGTACGCGAGAACCGCGAACGGGTCCACCGGTATCGGCCGGTGCGCGTACGAGCCGATCCCGATGCGGTCCGTGTGCTCGCGGAAGTACAGGTCGCGGTCCTGGAAGCGCAGGATGGGCCGCGTGGCCTCGGCCGTGGCACCGCTCAGCTCGGGCAGCGGCCCGGTCTTCGCGTACTGGTGCGCGAGGGGTTGCAGGGGTACGTCGATGCCGGCCATGCGGCCGATCACGGGGCCCCAGAACCCGGCCGCGCTGACCACGTGGTCGGCCGGGAAGACGCCCCGGTCGGTGACGACCGCGGTGACCCGGCCGTCCTGCTGGTCGATGCCGGTGACCGTGTGCCGGTCGAGGAAGCGGGCGCCGCGCGCGGTGGCGCGGTCCATCTGGGCGCGCGCCGCGAGAAGGGCCCGGGCCAGGCCGTCGTCCGGGGTGTGGAAACCGCCGAGGACCACCGACTCGTCCAGCAGGGGCCAGAGTTCCTTGCACCGGGCCGTGTTCACGACCTCGCCGCGGATACCCCAGGAGGCCGCGTAGCCGGCCCTGCGGTGCAGGTCCGCCAGGCGTTCGGGGGTGGTCGCGAGTTCCAGGCCGCCGACCTGCTGGAAGCAGGAGACGCCGTCGACCTGGAGGGAGCGGAACTTCTCGACGGTGTAGCGGGCGAACTCCGCGAGGGTCCTGGACGGACTGGTCTGGAAGACGAGCCCCGGAGCGTGCGAGGTGGAGCCGCCGGGCGCGGGCAGCGGGCCCTGTTCGAGGACGGTGACGTCCGTCCAGCCGCGGGCGGTCAGCTCGTCGGCGAGCGAGCAGCCGACGATGCCGGCGCCGATGACGACGACACGGGGTCCCTGGGACCGTTGTTCGGGTGTGCTGGACATGCCCCTCCTTGTGGTGGCGGGGATGGCAGGTGCGGGGAGTCTCGTCGGGTTTCGCCGAGCAAGGGAGTTTCGGCGGGCGGGAGCGTCGGGGAAGGAGCGTCTGCGCGCGGGGGAGGCCGCGGGCTGCTCAAGCGGCGGGGACGTTCGGCCGCTCGGCGGCGATCGTCGTGTCCTGGCCGTGGCCGGTGTGCACGACGGTGGTGCCCGGCAGGGTCAGCAGCCGCGCGCGGAGGGAGGCCTCGATGGCCGGGCGGTCGGAGTAGGAGCGGCCGGTGGCGCCGGGGCCGCCGTGGAAGAGGGTGTCGCCGGTGAAGACGGTGCTCAGGGAGGGGGCGTGGAGGGAGCAGCTGCCCCAGGTGTGGCCCGGTGTGTGCAGCACGCGGAGGGCGATGCCGGCCACCGTCAGGGTCCGGCCGTCGGCCAGCTCGCCGTCCGGCGCGCGGTCCGGGTGGGTGAGCGACCACAGCTCGTTGTCGTCGGGGTGCAGAAGGACGGGCGCATCGGTCAGGGCGGAGAGGGCGGGCGCCGCGTCGATGTGGTCGTCGTGGGCGTGGGTGCAGACGACGGCGGTGACCCGGCGGCCGGCGACGGCACGGTGGATCGCCGCGGCGTCGTGCGCGGCGTCGACCACCAGTACCTCCTCGTCGTCGCCGATCAGCCAGACGTTGTTGTCGACGCCGAACGTCTCGCCGTCCAGGCTGAACGTGCCGGAGGTGACCACCCGCTCGACGCGCACGGCCCCGCGCACGCTCACAGGACCACCACCGAGCGCAGCACCTCACCGCGGTGCATCTTGCCGAACGCCTCCTCCACCTGGTCCAGGGCGATCGTCTCGGACACGAACGCGTTGAGGTCGAGCAGGCCGTAGAGGTACTGGTCGATGAGGAACGGGAAGTCCCGGCTCGGCAGACAGTCGCCGTACCAGGAGGACTTGACGGCGCCGCCGCGCGAGAAGACGTCGAGCAGCGGGAGCTCGACCTTCATCTCGGGTGCGGGGACCCCGACCTGGACCAGCACACCGGCGTGGTCACGCATGTAGAAGGCCTGCAAGAAGGTCTCGGGGCGGCCGACCGCGTCGATCGCGATGTCCACGCCGTGCCCGTCGGTCAGCTCCCGGACCGCCTCCACCGGGTCGGTGCCCCGGGAGTTGACGGTGTGCGTGGCGCCGAACTTCTCGGCCTGGTCCAGCTTCTTGTCGTCGATGTCGACGGCGATCACCTTCATGGCGCCGTTCAGGCAGGCACCCGCGATGGCCGCGTTGCCGACGCCGCCGCAGCCGATGACGGCGACCGAGTCGCCGCGGCCGACGTTGCCGGTGTTCACCGCCGCGCCGTAACCGGCCATCACCCCGCAGCCGATGAGACCGGCCGCCTCGGGCCGCGCGGCCGGGTCGATCTTCACCGCCTGGCCGGCCGCGACCAGCGTCTTCTCGGCGAACGCCCCGATGCCGAGGGCGTTGGTGAGCGGGGTGCCGTCCGGCAGCGTCATGGGCTGTGCCGCGTTGCGGGAGTCGAAGCAGTACCAGGGTCGGCCGCGACGGCAGGAACGGCAGCTGCCGCACGGGGCCCGCCAGGCCAGTACGACGTAGTCGCCGGGCCGCAGCTCGGTGACCCCCGGTCCGACCGCCGCGATCGTGCCGGCCGCCTCGTGGCCCAGCAGGAACGGGAAGTCGTCGGTGATCGCGCCCTCCCGGTAGTGCAGATCCGTGTGGCACACCCCGCAGGCCTGCACGTCGACGAGCACCTCACCGGGGCCCGGATCGGGGACGACGATCGTCCGCACCTCCACGGGTGCGCCCTTCTTCACTGCGACTACGGCACGGACCTCGTGTGGCACGACACGCTCCTCTGCTGTTGCGCATTGCACGATGGGTTGCGCGATGGGGAACATATTGAGAACGGCGTCACGGAGCCGTCAAGGGGTGCGCGTTAACCCTTGGCAAAAGGAACCTGGGGGGCGAAACCTGTCGGACACACGACGGCGCGGGACCGGGTAACTCCCCGGTCCCGCGCCGTGGTTCGGGCCGCGCGGGTGCTCGATCGTCCGGTGCGGGGAGCGGTGCCGCAGGGGCCGGACGCAGGAACGGCGGCGCAGGGGCCGGTCCGGTGCGGGGGACGCTGCGGCGGGAGCCGGCCCGTCCGCCCGCCGGGGCCGTCGGTCAGAAGCCGTACCCCATCCGCCGGGACAGCTCGGCGCCCGCCGCGACCGTACGCTTGGCCACCTCCGGCAGCCGGTCCGCGTTGAGCCGGTACACCGGGCCCGAGACGCTGATCGCCGCGATCACCTTGCCGTCGTGCGCCCGCACGGGTGCCGCGACGGCCGCGAGTCCCAGCTCCAGCTCCTCGACCGTGACGCCGTAGCCCTGCCCGACCACGGCCTCCAGTTCCGCGCGCAGCATCGACGCGCCGGTGATCGTGCGGTCCGTGAACCGCGGCAGCGGTCGCGCCAGCAGGCCCTCGCGCAGGGTCGGCGGCATGTGCGCGAGGAGCACCTTGCCGCTGGAGGTGGCGTGCAGCGGGGTGCGTCTGCCCAGCCAGTTCTGCGCGGTCACGGACGCGGTGCCGCGGGCCTGCATGATGTTGACCGCCGCGTCGTCGTCGAGTACGGCGATGTTGACCGTCTCGCCCAGCTCGTCGGCGACCTCCCGGCAGACCGGGACGCCCTCCTGGGAGATGTCGAGACGCACTGCCGCCGCCCCCGCCAGGCGCAGTACGCCGGCCCCCAGGTAGTACTTCCCGCGGTCCTTCGCCTGGGCCACCAGGCCGCGGTTCTCCAGGACGCCGAGCAGCCGGAACGCCGTGGACTTGTGGACGTCCAGCTCCTCGGCGATCTCCGTGACGCCCGCCTCGCCGTGCCGGGCGAGGATCTCCAGCACACTCACGGCGCGGTCCACGGACTGCACCGCACTGGCTGCTCCGCGGCCGTTCTGCCGCGCCGGGGTCCCTGGGTTGTCGGTGGTCTCCTCACTGCGGTCGGACTGCTTGTGCGTGCGGGTCATGGCTCAACTCTCACCACCTGTCGGCCCGGTTCGGGCCGCATCTGCGGGAAGCCCTTGACGCGACGGTCGTCCCGCCCGGATTCTGTTGCGCATAGCGCTGGATCGTGCGCCATGCGAAACATCATGTTACCGAAGCGTCCGGATCCCGGAAGGGTGCCGGACCACCCGGACCGATGACGGTCCGCCACTCCCTTGCCGCTTCACCGGGCCGGACCGACGTGGGTCCGGGCTCCCGGCAGCATCCCTGACGCCTGCATCGAGCAGGTCCCGGACCGCGTGTCCCGGACCGAGAGGGGGGCCCGTGATTCCCGTCTGCCGCCTCGAAGACCTCCCCGAGGGCGAGTCCGTCCGCGTCGCGACCACACCGCCGATAGCCGTGTTCCGCACCGAGGACGGCGAGTTGTACGCCATCGACGACACTTGCACCCACCAGGACGCCTCCCTCTCCGAGGGCTGGCTGGAGGGCTGCCTGGTCGAGTGCCCGCTGCACGCGGCCTCCTTCGACCTGCGCACCGGCGAACCGACCTGCCTGCCGGCCCGGCGACCCGTGCGCACCCACCGCGTCACCGTGGAGGACGGCGTGGTGCACGTCCACCTGGGCGCCGAGGAGGGCACGGCCGCATGACCACCGCCCGGCACCGCCACCCCGTCTCCGCCGGGCGCGGCCGACCGCCCGGCGCGGCACCGGCTCGCCCCCACCGCCCCGCGACCCACGCCAGGAGCCGTGCCCTATGAGGACCGTGACCATCGTCGGCGCTTCCCTCGCCGGGCTCTACGCCGCCCGAGAGCTGCGCGCCCAGGGCTTCGACGGCCGACTGGTGATCGTCGGCGCGGAACCCCACCACCCCTATGACCGCCCTCCTCTCTCCAAGGACTTCCTCCTCGGCCGCGCCGACGAGAACCGGCTGGCCCTCGCCGACCCCGAGGAGACCGCCGCACTCGACGCCGAGTGGCTGCTCGGTGTCCGCGCCCGCGGGCTCGACACCCGTGGCCGCACGGTCCTCCTCGGCGACGGCCGCACGGTCTCCACCGACGGCGTGGTCATCGCCACCGGCGCCGCCGCCCGCCGGCTGCCCGGCGACAGCCTCGCCGGCGTCCACACCCTGCGCACCCTGGACGACGCCCGCGCCCTGCGCGCCGACCTCACCCGGGGGCCCCGCCGGGTCGTCGTCATCGGCGGCGGCTTCATCGGTGCCGAGACCGCCTCCTCCTGCGCCCGGCTCGGCCACGCGGTCACGGTGGTCGAGGCCGCGCCGCTGCCTCTCGTGCCCCAATTCGGCGCCCGGATGGCCGCCGTGTGCGCCGCGCTGCACCGCCGCGGTGGCGTGGAACTCGTCACCGGAACCGGCGTGGCCGCACTCCGGGGCACCGCCACCGTCACCGGGGTCGACCTCACCGACGGCCGCACCCTGCCCGCCGACGTGGTGATCGTCGGCATCGGCGCCGTCCCCCACACCTCCTGGCTCACGGGCTCGGCACTCGCTCTGCACGACGGCGTGCTGTGCGACGACGGCTGCGTGACCGCCCTGCCCCAGGTGGTCGCGGTCGGTGACGTCGCCCGGGCCGGCGGTACCCGGGCCGAGCACTGGACCTCCGCCACCGAGCAGCCCCGCGTCGCGGTGACCAACCTGCTCGCCGGCCGCACCCTCACCACCGCCCGCCCGGTGCCGTACTTCTGGTCCGACCAGTACGGCTGCCGGATCCAGTTCGCGGGCCGGTACCGCGAGGGCGACACCGTCCACGTCACCGAGGGCGAGATCGCCGACGACGGTGCGCCCGGTGCGTCCGGGTTCCTCGCCCGCTACGAACGGGACGGCCGTACCGTCGCCGTGCTCGGAGTGGACCGGCCCCGCGCCTTTCTGAGGGCCCGGCGCGCACTCCAGCGGACGGAAGGGCGGCCGGACGAACGGCGGCGGGTGGCGCCGGCGGTGCTGTGACGCGCCGGTGCCGCCGTGAGCGCGGGTACGCGCCGGGTCAGGAGTGCGACAGCTGCCCGGCGCCGCCCCTGCGGCGTATCCGCTCCTGCTCCCGCAGGCTCGCCCGCTCCTGGCGCCGGCGGGCCCGACGCTCCCGCCGGAGCGCCCGGGCCGTGCTGCTCGGCTCGGAGACCACGCCGTACCGCTGGTTCCACACCTGGCGGGTCACCCATACGTCGACCACGGCCCAGGTGGCCACGACGGTGCTCGCCACACCGCTGATCACCATGGGGAACGCCAGCCAGGACCCGGCCAGCGTGCACAGGAACGCCACCATCGCCTGGACCAGCGTCACGGCTATGACCAGGACCGCCCGCACCGCCGCCGTGCGCACCGGGTCGGGCAGCGGGTGCCGGCGCGCGGGCTCCTCGACCCACAACGGCCGGTATTCCTGCCGCCGTTCACCTTCGGCGGCCTCCTCGGCGCGCGCAGGCGCCGGAATGTCGCGATCCGGCGCACCCCGGCGCCGCTCCGCCTGCGAGCGCACCGCCACGCTCTCCTCGGGCGCTCCGCGCCGCTCCGCCGTGCCCATCACCGTGTCACTCCCCACCGCCAGCAGACCGCTCGCCCCGGCGTCCGAAGACCCCGACTCCCCAGTGGCTGCCCGGCTTGCGCTGTTTTACGCCGCCGGGGTGCGGGATACGGCTCCTGTGGCCCATTCCGCCCCCAATTCCCATAGAGAAGGACGAACGAGACCCCGCGAAGATTCCCACCCGGCGAAAAATTCCGGCCAACCACCTGTCCGTGGGGCCGCCGCCGGGCCGGGCGCGGGTGCCGGATCGCGGTGGCAATCTCCCCTCATGCCCGGACAACTCGGCATCTCCGGCCGCCGGAGCGGAAGTTCGCCCTCCGGACATGTCTTCGAGTTAGCTGTGGTGCGGTAGTAGGCTCGCGCCGTTTGTAGATGGACATGAGCACCCCCGGCCGGCGGGGGTCGAGCTGGGGGAGGCCATGCGCTTTCGCGGGAAGACGATCCGCCGGAAGATCGTGGCGCTGCTTCTCGTGCCGCTGGTGTCCCTGACCGCCATCTGGGGCTTCGCCACGGTGCTTACGGGGCGCGAAGTCGCCCAGCTGTTCCGCGTGACCGACATCGTCGAAGGCATCGCCTACCCCGCCGAGGATACCGTCCGCGCCCTGCAGCAGGAGCGCCGCCAGACCCTCGTCCACCTCGCCGATCCACGCGCCTCCGAGGCCCTTTCGGCCCTGCACCGCACCCGCGCCGCCACCGACCGGACGCTCGCCGCCTTCCGCGAGAACGCCAAGGACCACGACATCCGGGCCGGCATGGACACGGACGACAGCGAGCACCTGACCGCCGTCCTGGACGCCCTCGACGGGCTCGACTCGCTGCGCCGCAGCGTCGAGGAGGGTACCGTCACCCGCGCCCAGGCGCTCAAGCTCTACAACCGCCTTGTGGACCCCTGCTACGCGCTCCTCGCCGCCCTCGACGGCATCGACGACGTCGAACTCGACAAGCAGGCCCGCGCCCTGGTCAACCTCACCCGCGCCCGCGAGCTGCTCTCCCGCGAGGACGCCCTGCTCGGCTCCTCCCTCGTCGTCGGCCGGCTCACCCGCGACGAGACCCGTGACATCTCCGACCTCGTCGCCCAGCGCACCCTCCTGTACGACATCAGCCTCCCGCTGCTGCCCGCCGCCGAGCGCGAACGCTACGAACACTTCTGGAACAACGCCACCACGGCCCCGCTGCGCGTGGCCGAACGCACCGTCATCGCCACGGGCTCCGGTACTCCCGGCGGTGTCACGGCGAAGAGCTGGGACTCCACCGCGGCAACCGTCCTGGACGAACTCGGCACCCTGGACGACCGGGTGGGCGACCGCTTCCAGGAGCGCGTGCACCCCGTCGCCGTCGAGGTCATCGCACAGGCGGCCGTCGCGGGCGTCCTCGGACTGGTCGCGCTGGTGTTCTCCGTCGTCCTGTCCGTCCGGGTCGGCCGCGCCCTCGTCCGCGACCTGCGCCAGCTGCGCCTGGAGGCGCACGAGGCGTCCGGCGTCCGGCTGCCCAGCGTGATGCGCCGGCTGTCCGCGGGGGAACAGGTCGACGTCGAGACCGAGGTGCCGCGCCTGGAGTACGACAAGACCGAGATCGGAGAGGTGGGGCAGGCCCTCAACACCCTGCAACGCGCGGCGGTCGAGGCCGCGGTCAAGCAGGCCGAGCTGCGGGCCGGCGTCTCCGAGGTCTTCGTCAACCTCGCCCGTCGCAGCCAGGTGCTGCTGCACAAGCAGCTGACCCTGCTCGACAGCATGGAGCGCCGCACCGAGGACACCGACGAACTCGCCGATC
>NZ_MUMF01000209.1 GCF_002155905.1 Streptomyces tricolor
CGGATTCTCACCGGACTTCCGTCATGCCGTCGTCAATGTCGTGGTGAAGGTAGCGCGGGGCGGCATTCCCGCCAAGAGCGCGCGGGTGGCACCGACGTGCGCCGGATCCGCTCCCGTACGCCCAAGTTCCGGTGTTTGCAAGCTCGTTCGGCGGTAGGAGGAGGGTGCATGACAAGCCGGGTGATGTTGATCTCACCAGCGGTCAGCGCGGCGCTACGGGAAGCGCGGTTCGACGATTGTTGCTCGTTGGACGCCGCTGGGCTGCGGCGGGCGCAGTCCGCCGCCGGAACACTGCCGACGGCCGACCGGGTGTTCGCCTCCCCCTCGGTGCGCTGCCGGGAGACGGCCGCCGGGCTCGGGCTGGAGGCGGTGCCGCTGCCCGACGTCGCCGGGTGGGCGGTGGGCCGGTGGCAGGGCAGGAACTTGGAAGAGGTGACCGCCGCCGAGCCGGAGGCGGTCGCGGCCTGGCTGACGGATCCGGGATGCGCGCCGCACGGCGGGGAGTCGCTGCTGGAGCTGTGCGACAGGGTCGGAGGGTGGCTGGATGCGGTGGCCGGTGAGGCGGGGCGGGTGATCGCCGTCGTGGAGCCGGAGGCCGTCCGCGCGGCGGCGGTGCGGGCGTTGGGGGTGACGGCGGAGGCCTTCTGGCGGATCGACGTACCGCCGTTGACCGCCTTGGAGTTCAGCGGGCGCGCCAGTCGGTGGAATCTGCGGGCAGGACGGCCGCTGGGGGACGCCGAGTAGGTTGGGGACGCAGTTGCATCGTCCCGCCCGCCAAAGGCGCGGCGCGCACCCGAGGACCACCTGGCCTCGTTCCGCTGGTGCGGCACTACGTTGTCACGCATGGAGATGGCGCCGTGGCGGCCGGACAGGCCCACCGGCCGACCCGCCCGCACCGCCAGGACCACGCTGCCGAGTCCGCGCCCGCGGCGACCGAACCGCCAGGGCCCCGGGCAGCGCTGGCCGGGAGCAGCCGACGCACCACCCGAAGACCCAACGCGTCCGGCCGTCCGGCGTCGCTCACCACATCGGGCGGCTTGAACGGCCGGTGAGGGATGACGGCGTACCTCGATCGGGTGGGCGGCGCGCGTCTTGCTTGCACTTGCCCCAGGGGGAGCCTCCTAGCGTCCGGGCATGAGCACAGAGCAAGGCGGCGGCGGGGCCGCCCTGACGGTGACTCCGCTCAGCGCCCGGTGCGCCGAGGCGGTCGAGCGGGGCGAGCACGTCTGTTTCGGGATCAGCCCGTTCAACGGCTACTTCTCCACGGCACGGATCCGGGAACTGGCGGCCTGGGGTCTCGCCGGGTTCGAGCGGGTGGACTTCTTCGTGCCGGATGCGCCCAGTGCCTTCACGCTCGAGGCGGTGGGGTACTCCCCGGAGAAGGCCGCGTGGAAGGCGCGGCGGCAGGGGCAGTACACCCGCAACAAGATCGTCACGGCGCTTGCGTCGCTCGGTGTGGTGGACGCGGGGGCGCGGGTGCTGGGGTGGGCCGAGTTGGAGCGCAATGCGGCGTTCCAGCGGCTGCATGAGGGCGGGCTGCGGCGGTACGCCGAGGATCCGGGCTTCCGGGACGCGTGCCGGGAGGCCACCGGTTGGGTGCTGGCCGGGAAGCTCCCGCCGGGGCGGGTGCCGGAGGCGGGGCAGGTCGAGCGGGCGGTGCGGTATTTCCTGGCGGAGCTGCCGCTGTTCCTCGACACCCCGTCGATCGTCGGGGCCGGGGCGTCGGTGTTCTGCTATCACCGGCCGCCTGAGGTGCTGCGCCGCCTGTACGCGGGGGAGTTGGGCTGGCGGCCTGCGGAGGGGCAGGGCTTCGCCGCCGTCGTACCGGCAGGGCCGGAACCCGTCACTCGGTGACGGCGGGCCCGGTGGGCTCGGCAGGGTCGGTTTCGAGGATCCAGCAGACGCCGGCCCGGTCGTGATCGGTCGGCCGGCCCTGGGCGGCGTGCGCCAGGAGGGATTCCAGGTGGGCCTCGAGGGTGACGAGTTCGGCGATCTGGGCGCGGACGTTGTCCAGCCGCTCGGTCAGGACGCGGCTGACGTGGCCGCAAGGGCTTTCGCCGCTGTCGTGGACGGTGAGGATCTGGCGTACTTCCTGCAGCGTCATGCCGGCGGCCTGGCAGCGGCGGATGAAGCGGAGCCGGTCGGTGGTCTCGGGGCCGTAGACGCGGTGGCCACTGGGGGTGCGGGCCGGGGGAGGCACCAGGCCGGAGTCCTCGTAGAAGCGGATGGTCTTGGTGCTGGTCCCTGTGAGCTCGGCCACTTCGCCGATTTTCATGGGGCTCCTCACTTGAAGTTCCAGTGGGCTGGAAGTGTAACGCTGTGGGCGTCCAGAGGTGCCTGAGACGTTGTGCCGCCCTTCCCGGTGGTCGTTCTCATGGAGCGAGGAGCGTTTGATGAGCAAGTGCACCTACACGGTCACCGGCATGACCTGCGGCCACTGCGCCGATGCCATCACCGAGGAGCTCACGACCCTCTCCGGGGTGCAGAAGGTCGAGGTCGACGTCGAGGCGGGCCGTGTCACGGTGGCCAGCGACGGCCCGCTGGCGACCGAGGACGTCCGGGCGGCCCTGACGGAGGCGGGCGACTACGAGTTGGTCGGGGTCTGACGCCTCGTCCGGCCCCCGGTCCCCGCACATGAATGACGAGCCTTGCATGACTACCACGACCACCCAGTTGCCCACGGCGGAGTCCCCCGACGAGAGTGCTCCGGCGCAGACCGTCGACCTGTCCATCACCGGCATGACCTGCGCCTCATGCGCGAACCGCATCGAGCGCAAGCTGAACAAGATGCCAGGCGTCAGCGCGACGGTGAACTTCGCCACCGCCAGCGCCCGCGTCGGCTACCCCGAGGACCTGACGCCCGAGGACCTGATCGCCACGGTGAAGGCCACCGGTTACGGCGCCAGCCTGCCCGCGCCGCCGGCCTCTGCCGCCCCGGGGAGCCAGGATGCGGCCGGTGACGGGGCGGTCAGCGAGGAAGAGCGGCATGTGCGGGCGCTGCAGGACCGGCTGCTGGCCTCGGCGGTGCTGACCCTGCCGGTCGTGGCGCTGTCGATGATCCCGCCCCTGCAGTTCCGGTTCTGGCAGTGGCTGGCCTTCGCGCTGGCCTCCCCGGTGGCGCTGTGGGGCGCCTGGCCCTTCCACCGCGCCGCCGCGCTGAACCTGCGGCACCGGGCGACGACCATGGACACCCTGGTCTCGCTCGGCGTGCTGGCGGCCTGGGCCTGGAGCGTCTACGCCCTGTTCTGGGGCGGCGCGGGCGAACCCGGCATGAGCATGGGCTTCTCCCTGCTGCCGCGCTCGGGCGAGCACGCCGGGCAGCCGGAGATCTACCTGGAAGTGGCCGCCGCGCTGACCGCGTTCATCCTGGCCGGCCGCTACTTCGAGGCCCGTGCACGGCGCCGGGCCGGTGAGGCGATCCGGGCCCTGATGGACCTGGGGGCCAAGGACGTCGCCGTGCTGCGGGGCGGGCGTGAAGTGCGGGTGCCGATCGAGCAGTTGGCGGTCGGGGACGAGTTCGTGGTGCGGCCCGGGGAGAAGATCGCCAGCGACGGCATCGTCGTCGAGGGCACCTCGGCAGTGGACGAGTCGCTGCTGACCGGCGAGTCGCTGCCGGTGGAAGTCGGCCCGGACGACGCCGTCACCGGCGCCACCGTCAACGCCGGGGGCCGTCTGGTCGTACGGGCCACACGCGTGGGCTCGGACACCAAGCTCGCGCAGATCGCCCGGCTGGTGGAGGAGGCGCAGACCGGCAAGGCCGAGGTGCAGCGTCTTGCCGACTCCATCTCCGCGATATTCGTGCCGATCGTGATCCTGCTGGCGGTCGAGACCCTGTTCGCCTGGTTGATCCTGGGCTACCCGGCCGCCATGGCGCTCACCGCGGCGGTGGCGGTGCTGATCATCGCCTGTCCGTGTTCGCTGGGCCTGGCCACTCCGACCGCGCTGATGGTCGGCACAGGGCGCGGCGCCCAGCTCGGCCTGCTGATCCGGGGGCCGGAGGTGCTGGAGTCCACCCGCCGGATCGACACCATCGTGCTGGACAAGACCGGCACCGTCACCGAGGGGAAGATGCGCCTGGTCGACGTGGTCACCGTCGACGGCGAGGAGCGGGCCGAGGTCCTGCGGCTGGCCGGGGCGCTGGAGCACGCCAGTGAGCACCCGATCGCCAAGGCGATCGCGGACGCCGCCGAAGACGAGGCCGGGGACCTCGCGCCTGTCGCCGACTTCGCCAACCACGCCGGCCGGGGCGTGACGGGCATGGTCGACGGACACCAGGTACTGGCCGGACGGGCGAGTTGGCTGTCCGACGACCAGGACCTGGAGGTCCCCGCGGACCTGCTCCAGGCGCAGAAGAAGGCCGAACGCACCGGCCGTACGGTCGTGTTCGCCGCCTGGGACGGCCGAGTGCGCGCCGCGCTGGTGGTCGCCGACACCGTCAAGCCCACCAGCGCGCAGGCGGTCGCCCAGTTCAAGGAGCTGGGCCTGACCCCGGTGCTGCTGACCGGTGACAACACCGCGGCAGCCGAGCACGTCGCGGGCGAAGTCGGCATCGAGCAGGTCATCGCCGAGGTGCACCCCGAGGACAAGGTCGCCGAGGTCAAACGGCTGCAGGAGCAGGGCAAGGTCGTGGCGATGGTCGGCGACGGGGTCAACGACGCCGCCGCCCTCGCCCAGGCCGACCTGGGGCTGGCGATGGGCACGGGGACGGACACGGCGATCGCGGCAGCCGATCTCACCCTGGTCAAGGGCGACTTGAGGGGTGCCGCCGATGCGATTCGCCTCGCTCGCCGGACGCTGTCGACCATCAAGGGCAACCTGTTCTGGGCGTTCGCCTACAACGTCGCCGCCCTGCCGCTGGCCGCGCTCGGCCTGCTCAACCCGCTCATCGCCGGGGCAGCGATGGCCAGTTCCTCGGTGTTCGTCGTCAGCAACAGCCTGCGGCTGCGGCGCTTCCAGCCCGCCCACCGCGCCTGAGCCGCCGCCTCTGATACCCGGCAGCCCCACCGAGCGGGCCTGGGACCAAACCGACCTCACAACCTAAACAACTAAGGGGACTGAGATTCATCTCTGTCCCTCGCCAAGCAGCCCACGGAATTCGACAGAAAGAGGAGCAACTCCATGGCAGGCACCATCACGCACCGCACCGCCCTCGCCGTCGCGGCAGCTGTCGTGACGGTCGGCGTCACCGCTGTCGTCGCCACCGCGGCCGTCGCCGGCGGTGGGCCGGACACCCCGCCCCCCTCCATGTCGGGCATGGCGAGCCCCTCGCCATCCAGCAGCTCGACCGTCCCGGCATCCCCGGCTCCGGCGGCCCCCGCCGCACCGTCCCAGCCGGCCGACGGTACGCCCAGCCCGGCGCCCAGCACCCCCGGCACCGGTAACGGTATGGACGGCATGCAGAGCAACGGCGGCGGCATGAGCGAGATGGAGATGCGCATGTGGATGGAGGCCATGCGCATGGGCATGGAGGCCGGCATGAACATGCGCATGGACCAGGACAAGGGCACGGACAAGAGCTCCGGCGGTATGGGCATGGGCGGGCAGGACGGCTCGGGCATGGGCCAGAACGGAAGCGGCTCAGGCATGGGCGGCATGAACGGTATGGACGAGGAGGACGACGGCATGGACATGGATATGGGCATGGGCGACATGTAGTGGCGCACTGATCACCAAGCCGGTCGTCCCGTCGGGAGAGAGCACATCGTCTATGCGCAGGAGTAGTTCGTTCATCGGGAAGGTGGGGTCTCGCATGGCACTCGCCGCTGTTGGTGGAGCCGCCGTCGTGGCCGCCTCCGTGGCCGTCGCCACCGCCGCGGTGGCCGGCGGCGGACCGGACACCCCGGTTCCCTCGACCGCCTCGGTAACGGCAGCCGCCGCGTCCTCACTCCCCGGTTCTGGCATCCCAGGCACCGGGCCCGGCGACACGTCAGTCCGGGACGGGGACGACATGGGCGACGACAGCTGGGGCCAGGAGGACGACGGCTTGGAGGGGAACGGAGCCGACATGGAGATGGGCGATGGCTGACCACTCCAACCCCGACGAACGGGACCGGCGTACAGCGATACGGATCACGGTGGCCAGCGCGAGCCTGGCCGGTGCGGCCTTGCTGACCACGGCCCTGGTGGTCGCGGCCGAGCCCTCCGCCGCGACCACGTCACCAGCAGCTGTCTCCAGCCCGGTCCCTCCCTCGTCCGCTTCTCCGACAGCCGCAACTCCTGCCCCGGCGCAGTCCCAGGTCTCGCCGTCCACCCCAGTGACGCGCAGCAGCGGCAGCGGCTGCGGAAAGACGAAGCCCGCGGCTCAGACACCCACGGCTCCGACACCGACCCAGGCCCAGCCCCCGGCCCAGCAGGGCCAAGGCGAGGGCCAGTTGGCGCCCCCGTCCGCCCCGATGACGCGCAGCAGTGGCAGCTGAAGCGCGCTTCGCGGCGATGGGCTCCACCGGCCATCTCCTGGTGGCCGGAGGCCGCGAGCCAGAACTCGTGCAGAGGGCACGCAGCCGTCTGGAAGAGCTGGAGTCCCTCTGGTCCCGCTTCCGTCCCGACAGCGAGCTGTGCCGCCTCAACGCCTCGCCCGGCCGGTGGGTCGCCCTGTCGCCGCCGACCGTCGCACTCGTACGGCAGGCGATACGGGCGTGGGAGGCGACCGGCGGCCTGTTCGACCCGACGATCCTGCCCGCCCTCGAAGCCGCCGGATACACCGACAGCTTCGACGCACTGCCGCAGGAGCAGCCGGACAGGCCGCGGCCTGACCCCGTGCCAGGCTGCGCAGGTATCGAGATCCGCGACGATCGGGTGCGCGTACCGCCCGGCGTGCGACTCGACCTCGGCGGCATCGGCAAGGGGTACGCGGCCGACCTCATCGCGCAGGAACTGATGGCCGCAGGTGCCGACGGGGCCTGCGTCAACCTGGGCGGCGACGTACGGACGACGGGAGCGGCCCCCGGCTCCGATGCCTGGGTGGTTGCCGTCGAGAACGAGGCCCACCCCGGGACGGACCTGGCGTGGCTGGCCCTCGGTGAGGGAGCCGTCGCCACCTCCACCCGGCTGCGCCGCCGATGGCAGAGCCAGGGGCGGGAGTTGCACCACCTGATCGATCCGGGCAGCGGGGCGCCCGCCACCAGCGACGTGGACAGCGTGACCGTGGTGGCCGGCGAGGCGCACTGGGCCGAGGTGCTCGCGAAGGCGGCGCTGATCGTCGGGCTGCCCGCCGGAGTGGCCCTGCTGGAGACCCACGGGGTCGCCGGCCTGCTCGTGACCGAAGACGGCACGGCGCACCGCGCCGGGCCCTGGGAAAGGTTTGTGAAGTGGTCTCCCAACTGTCCTGGTATCTCGCCCGCGTCGGCGGGTTGATGTCCTGGTGGCTGTTGTCGGCCACGGTGGTGTGGGGACTGCTGCTGTCCACCCGGGTACTGGGCCCGAAGGCGGTGCCGGGGCGCCTGCTGGATCTGCACCGCTTTCTGTCCGCGCTCTCCCTGGTCTTCCTGGGCATCCACCTGCTCGGCCTGCTCGCCGACTCCTGGGTGGACATCGGCCTGGTCCAGATCATTTTCCCGTTCACCTCCGACTACCGGCCGGTGGCGGTGGCCTGGGGTGTGATCGCGCTGTACCTGTTCGCCGCGGTCCAGGCCACCTCGCTGCTCAGGTCGCGTATCCCGCACCAGTGGTGGCGGTACGTCCACACGAGCACCTTCGCTCTGTTCGTGCTCGGCACCGTGCATGCGCTGACCGCTGGAACCGATGAGGGCACGGTGCGCTGGACCGCACTCGTGCTGGCCTCGGTCGTCGCCTTCCTGACCATCTACCGGCTACTGGTCGGACGCCGCACGTTCAGCACTGTCAGTGCGAAGCCCGCGGCGACGGGGGAAGCCGCCCCGCCGCCGGTGCGCCGCGAGGAGCCCGCAGGGCGGCGCGTCGTCGTCAGCGAGCTGCGGCATGCCGCCGACGGCGTTGTGGCCGTCGAACTCGCCGCCGCGGACGGCGCGTCACTGCCCGCGTGGGAACCGGGCGCCCACGTCGACTTGGTGCTGCCCTCCGGTCTGGTCCGGTCGTACTCGCTGTGCGGGGACCCGGCCGACCGGGACAGCTACCGCGTCGGTGTCCTGGACGTAGCGGACGGGCGCGGCGGATCGGCGGAGGTGCACAGTCTGCGAGCCGGGCAGGGGATCGCCGTCCGGGGCCCCCGCAACAGGTTCCCGCTGGTCCTGGCGAACCACTACCTGTTCATCGCGGGCGGCATCGGCATCACTCCGATCCTGCCGATGATCCGCGCGGTGGCCGCGGCCGGGCGCGAATGGCGCCTGATCTACGGCGGCCGGTCTCGCGCCGCCATGGCGTTCGCCGACGAACTGGCCGCCTACGGTAGCGGCCTGGTCCAGCTGGTCCCCGAGGACACCGACGGCCTGCCCGACCTCGCCGCCGCCCTGGCCGACACCCCGCGCGGCGCCCCGGTCTACGCCTGCGGCCCAGAACCACTGCTCGCCGCCCTGGAGAAGACCATCGCGGACTTCCCCGACCGGCATCTGCACACCGAACGCTTCGGCGCCTACCGAGCCGACCGACATCACCCGGACGTCGGCGAGTTCAAAGTCGAGCTGAGACGCACCGGACGAATCCTGCCCGTCCCGGCCGATCGCAGCCTGCTGCAGGTGATCCGGGAGGCGGTTCCCGAAGCGCCCGCCTCCTGCGAGGAGGGCTTCTGCGGCAGCTGCGAGCTGCGCGTCTTGGAGGGGACTCCCGACCACCGCGACACCGTGCTGGCCGTGAGCGAGCGTGAGCGTCGCGATGTGATCTATCCGTGCGTCTCACGTGCCCGCAGCCCGATCCTGGCGGTGGACCTGTGACCCGACAGCGGGAATGCGAACCCCGACCGGGGCAGACCGGTGAATAGGTGAAACCGCCGCTGCCTTCCCGGCAAGCACATGGACGCTTCACAGGGCCTTCATCCCCTTGCGCATAGTTTTGTTCCTGCCGTGGCTGTGCCACTGCCGCCTGGTGTCACGGACCGCATCAGGCAGGAGATGCGTTGCGAGGAGAATCCGATGAACCGCGACCTCAGCGACAGCGGCGCGTGTGGTGTCCTTCCCGACGCGACGCCTGCCGGGTCTGCCCGGTCGGCCTGTGGCTCCGTGCCCGCACTGGGGAGCCCGGGGAACACCGATGACGCGGCAGTCGGCCTCCTCGAGCGGCGCCGACTCCCCAGCGGTCGTTCGGATGCCGTGCCCGGCGCCCACAACGGCCCCGCCGGAGAGGTGTGGACCATGCCGAGCTGGGACGAGATCGTCCGCCGCCACGCCCACCAGGTCTACCGGCTCGCGTACCGGCTCTCCGGCAACCAGCACGATGCCGAGGACCTGACTCAAGAGGTCTTCATACGGGTCTTCCGGTCACTGGACCGGTACCGACCCGGCACCTTCCAGGGGTGGCTGCACCGGATCACCGTGAACCTCTTCCTCGACATGGCCCGGCGGCGGCCCCGTATCCGGTTCGAGCACCTGACCGACGCCGCCGCCGAGCGGGTGCCGGCCAGGGAACAGGATCCGGCGCGGGCTCACCACGACGCCCAGCTCGACACCGAGGTGCAGGCCGCTCTCGACGCACTGCCCGCGGAGTGCCGTGCGGCGATCGTTCTGTGCGACATCGAGGGCCTGCCGTACGAGGAGATCGCCACGACACTCGGCGTGAAGCTCGGGACGGTGCGCAGCCGCATCCACCGCGGCCGCGCCCGGCTGCGCACCGAGCTGGTCCATCGTGCCGTGGCCGGCAGGGGATCCGCCGGGGCTGCCGTGGCGTTCCCTGGTCCCTCGCGGGTCTCGGCGAGGCAGTCCTGAACCCGTTCCGGGTTATCGACTCGGATCGGGCACCGGACAACCAGCGGTCAACGGTGGCGCTGTCCCGCCCGGGACGGCTCGTGTCTGTCTGCGACAGCCCGGGACCGGCACTTGAGGCGCGCGACTCAACACGGCCGTACCCACGACGAGGGCAAGGGCGACCCAGCCCTCAACCGGCTGCCGTCGCCTGACGCTCGATGATCGGGCAGACCGCTCCGCCCGGCTGCGACGCGGGACTCGCCTCCGCCGCGTCCCGGCGGGTGGCGACCAGGCTTGCACGCAGGGCCCGCAGGTCGGCGATGGTCCGGTCGATCTCGGCGATGCGGGCATCGACGAGCTCCTGTACGGCGGTGCAGGGAGCGGTGCCGCCGCGGCGCAGGGCGAGGATGGCGGCGATGTCGTCGAGGGGGAGGTCGAGGGCGCGGGCTCGGCGGATGAAGACCAGGGTGTCGATGTCGTCCTGGTCGTACAGGCGGTAGCCGGCCGCGGTGCGCGGGGCGGAGGCCAGCAGGCCACGCTCCTCGTACAGCCGCACGGCCCGGCGGGTGACCCCAGCCGCCTGCGCTGCCTGTCCCACGGTCATGGTCCCGGCCATCGCACGCCTCCGTTCCCGGCTTGACCTTCACCCCGGGTGAAGGTTCTAGCGTCTCCAGCGTACGACGACGCCACGGAAGGAGGCGCAGGTCATGCCACTCGTCGAGGGCGAGGTGTACCGGTGCCCGGACCCGGAGTGCGGCTGTGAGATCACGGTGACCAAGGGCGCGGCCCCCGGTCACGGCGGAGACCGCAACCCCACCTGCTGCTGCGGGCACGTGATGGAGAAGGTCCGCTGAGCCGGACCCGGCCGGGCAGGGTGAACACCGGCCTGCGTCAGGTGTTCGCCCTGCCCGGCTACCGTCGCCTGTGGTTCGCGCGGACCGCCTCCGCCTGGGGCGATGCCTTCGCCACCGTCGCGCTGAGTCTGTTGGTGTGGGAGCGCACGGGTTCCGGGCTGGGCGTGGCCGGGGTGGTCGCCGCCGAGATCGCGCCGGTGCTGCTGCTCGCTCCGGTCGCCGGGGTGGTCGTCGACCGGCTTGCGCCGGTGCGGGTGATGGTGATCGCCGATCTGGCCCGGATGCTGCTGGCCGCGGCGCTGCCGCTGGTGGACCACTCGGTGCCGGGCATCTACGCGGTGGCGTTCGCGATGTCGGGGGCGTCGGCGTTCTTCAACCCGGCCGCCGGGGCGGTGCTGCCCGCGCTGGTGGACGAGGAGGAACTGATCGCTGCCAACTCCGGGATCTGGACCGCCGCGGTGCTGTCCCAGATCGTGCTGGCCCCGGCCGCCGGTTTGGTGGTTGCCGCTATCGGCTACGGCCCCGCGTTCTGGATGAACGCGGCCAGCTTTGCCGCCTCCGCCGCCGTGCTGGCCCGCCTGCGCCTGCCACGCCGCCCGGTGGGCGCGACCCGGGGCGGTTTCTGGCGGCAGGCCCGCGACGGTATCGGGGTGCTGGCCGGGCACCGGGTGCTGCGGGCCCTGGCCGCTGGGCAAGGACTGGCCGCGCTGTCGGCCGGAGCGACGAGCGCCTTGCTGGTCGTGCTGGTGCGCGACCGGCTCGGGCTGGGCCCGTCCGGCTATGGCATGGCCTTGGCCTCTATCGGGGTCGGTGCCGCCGCCGGTCCGCTGCTGCTCACCCGGTACGTGTCCGACCCGCACCGACCGGCGTTCGTCTTCGGCCCCTACCTGCTGCGCGCGGTCGTGGACGCGGTCCTCGCCCTGGTGCGCGTCCCGGTCGTGGCACTGGGCAGCCTGGCCGGGTACGGGGTGGCCACCTCCACCGGCGCGGTCACCTTCAACTCGCTGCTCCAGGCCAAGACTCCGCCCGCCGCCCGGGGCCGCGTATTCGCCGCATTCGACCTGATCTGGCAGCTCGGCCGCCTCGCCTCCCTCGCTCTGGGCGGCTGGCTGGCCGACGCGGCCGGCATCACCGCCGTCTACGCCATCGGAGCAGCCCTGCTGGCCGCGGCCGCGCTCATCGGCCGGGCCGCCTCGGCCACGACCGTCACGACACAGAGGTAACTCCCTCTCTACGCCGTTCAGTCACTGCGCTGACCCACCCCGCTTCCCTGGGCTTCTTGGGTTTCAGGGTTTGAGGGTGGCGGGAACGGACGCGCAATGGCGTGCTTATGGCGTGGATCGCGGGGACTGTCCCGGCTTGCGGGGGCGTGCTGAGCTGGTGGCGGGCAGCCGGGTGGTGAAGGTGGCGCCCTGGCCGGGTGCGCTGTCGGCGGTGAGGGTGCCGCTGTGGGCGGCGGTGAGTTCTGCTGCGACGGCGAGGCCGATGCCGGAGCCGTCGGCGCGGGCGGTGCGGCTGCGGAAGAAGCGGTCGAAGATGCGGGGCAGGTCCTCGGCGGGGATGCCGGGCCCGGTGTCGGCCACGCGCAGTTCGGCCCAGTCGCCGTCGCGGCGCAGGGTGACGTTGACGGTGCCGCCAGCGGGGACGAACTTGAGGGCGTTGGTGAGCTGGTTGGTGACGATCTGCCGCAGGCGTACCCCCATGGCGGCCACCCTGCTGTATCGGATCTCCAGCTACTGGGTGCTGCAGCCGATCGGCTGGGCCACGTGGCTCGGGCTGACCCTCCGCGCCAGGCAACCCGCACCACGCCGCGCATGAGGGCGGCTGCACGAGAGCCCAATAGGCGCCCGACAGCTGGCTCACTGCTGGGTTTGGTGTGCGTGGTTCAGGGCGTCGGTGAGTTGTTCCACGCTCGGGGCACCGATGGTGCGTCCGTCGGCGTCGCGGTAAATCCGGCACGAGACGCTGACGGTGGTGTCCTGCGAGGCGAAGGGATCGGTGCCGTTGATCAGCAGGGTCGGGGATCCGTGCATGCCGTAGCGGGCCGCCTCCGCCTCGCTGCTGATCACGTGTACGTCCACCGGGGCGGCGTCGTCGGGCAGTGCCTGTTCGAGGCGCTCAAGCATCGCGGCGACGTTCGGGCAGTCGGGCACCGCGAGCACGATGAGATCCATGGTCATCTCCCTTCGGCGGCGCGGGGCGGCCTCCTCCCGGCCACGGTAGATCTCCTCCCGGATGGGAACCGTGAGCGCGGTCACCGAACCGGGGTGCTGTCCTGCGTAGCGTGGCATCGCGAGGTGGGTCTCCACCCTGGTTCGAGGAGGAGCGGGGCCATGTTGCGGGCTGTATGGAACGGCACGGTGATCGCGGAAGCGGACCGTACGGTGATCGTCGAGGGCAACCACTACTTCCCGCCCGAATCGCTGCACCGCCAGTACTTCACGGCGAGTTCGACGTGGTCGCTGTGCTTCTGGAAGGGGCTCGCCCGGTACTACACGGTCACCGTGGACGGCGCGGTGAACCCGGATGCGGCCTGGTACTACCCGCATCCGAGCCCGCTGGCCCGCCGGATCAAGAACCATGTGGCGTTCTGGCGGGGGATCACGGTGGAGGGGGAGCCGGGGACCGCGCCGTGACCGACCCGCCGCCGCGCACGGCACGCTCGGCCACGTCCTGCTGATCCCGTGGAATCGACCTGACGTACCCCTACCGCCGGGTACGTAAGCGCCCTCACATACTTGTACATGCCATCGCTCCTAGCGTCGGGATCGAAGCAAGGATCCCGACCAGGAGAGGACACATTGTCATGGCAACCACGCTGCGGGTATCTCCTGCCACCGCGGTCATCCCGGTCCACGCCGTGTGGGGCGCGGCGGCCGGACTGGTCGGTGGCGTCGGGTTCGGCATCTGGATGTCGGTGTCTCGCCCGATGGCGGACACCGCGATGATCACCATGGTGGCCGGGCTGCTCGGCTCCACCAACGCCTTCGTCGGCTGGCTGATCCACCTTTCCATCGCCCTCTTCGCCGGCATCGGCTTCGGCGTCCTGCTCGGCCAGTACGCACAGAAGCTCGCCCCCGCCATCGTGCTCGGCCTGGTTTACGGCGCCGTGTGGTGGACCGTCGGCGCCCTGTGGATCATGCCCGCCAACATGGGCATGCCGGTCTTCGAGTGGAACGACGTCACCAGCTCCAGCCTCGGTGGCCACCTGGTCTTCGGGCTGCTGGCTGGCCTGACCTTCTCCTGCATCGCCCAAGTGATGGGCAAGCGCACCACCACGGCCGGAGGATGAGCCCCGAACCGCCCGCGTCAACACCCGGCCCCGGCAGCCCGCCCTTGGGGGCCGCGCCGCGCCGCATGGGCGACGACGGGAACGCGGTGCCCTACTGTCTGGCGGACAGCGCGGACGCGCTGGCCAGCCCGGCATGGGGCGCCGCGCCGCCGCCCTGGGCCCCGGGACGACGCGAGGAGACGCACACCATGATCGACGCCGGTTCGGACGCCGATGCAGCGGAGCGGACCTGGTGCCTGGCCGAGGTCGACATCTTCTGCGACCTGTCCGAGAAGGAGATGGCGGGCATCGCGGAGGCCGCGCCGATGAAGACGTACCACGCGGGCGAGATCCTGTACTCCCCGTCCCAGCCCAGCGAGGTGCTGTTCATCCTCAAGAAGGGCCGCGTGCGCGTCTTCCGGGTCTCCGCGGACGGCCGGGCACTCACCACCGCGATCATCACTCCGGGCACCATCTTCGGCGAGATGGTGCTGCTCGGACAGCACATGTACGACAACTACGCCGAGGCCCTCGACGACGTCACCGTCTGCGTGATGAGCCGCACCGACGTGAACCGGCTGCTGCTCACCGACGCCCGGATCGCCGCCCGCATCACCGAGATCCTCGGCCGCCGCCTCGCCGACCTCGAACAGCGGCTGTCCGACAGCGTCTTCAAGACCGTCGCCCAGCGCATCGCCACTACCCTCGACACCCTCACCGCCGCCCAGCCGCCGACAAGCCCACTGCGGCCCGGCGGACGGCACCCGCAGATCGCTCTCACCCACGAACAGCTCGCCGCCCTCGCCGGCACCTCCCGCGAGACCTGCACCAAGGTCCTGCGCGACTACGCCGACCACGGTCTGATCCGCCTCGCCCGCGGCCGCATCACCGTCCTCGACTCCGACCGCCTCAAGGACGCCGCAGGCTGACGTCATCGACATCGTTGCGCCCACGCCTGGCTGCGACCTTGACCAGTTGGTCACGGCTGCGGCGGTCGGGCCCGCTCCCTGGCGGAGCCGGAGAGCTGGAGACCGATGGTCCCGACGATCACCAATGTGATCGAGACGATCTTGAGGGTGGAGACCACGTCGCCGAGGAAGGCCATGCCGTAGATCGCCGTGCCCGACGCGCCGATGCCGGTCCACACCGCATACGCGGGGCCGACGTCCAGTTTCTTCAGCGAGAGCGTCAGCAGACCGAAGCTGGCCAATGCGAAAACACAGAACCCGATGGTCGGCCACAACCGGGTGAAGCCCTGGGACAGCTTGAGGCTCACCGCGAAGCCGGTCTCGAACAGTCCAGCGACAATGACGAGCAGCCACGCCATGGCCATGGGTGAGTCCCTCCACGCCTCGGGGCGGCACGTGGGTGACCGCTTCACCGACCGGTTCATCCCCTTGGTGCGAGTATGCACTGACTCGTCGCGGTTGCCGGGACTCCTGCAAGGGCCTTCCGGGTCGGTTGGAGCATATGTGCGGCCCCGGCATCGGAGGAGTTCTCGGGCGATCCGGTGAGGGGCGGCCGGCATATCGGCGGAGTGGCGACGACGACGGCGGTGACGGCCGTCGCCGGGATGCCGACCGGCGATGATCGTCGATGTACTCGAACAGCGCCAGGTCCGCCTTCGGCCCGGTGGCGAAGAGGCGGCCGCTGACCCATTCGGTCTTGATCAGCACCCACAGGTTCTCAGTCAGTGGATAGTGCCCGACAGCGTGGGCCGGCCGGGGTCTCCCAGCCGGTCCGCGCCGCCTTCGTCTGTCAGCCGACGGGCTGGGCCGTGTACTCGCCGGCGCGCCGCACCGCGGCGACAAGGGCGTCGGTATCCACGGTCGCCTCTTCCTCCAGGCGGATGGTGGAGCGTCCGCTGCGCACGTCGGTGTGGGCTGAGCGGATGCCGGGCACCTCTTCCAGCTCGTCGTCGATGGAGAGGCCGCAGCTGCTGCAGTGCATGCCCTCCACCTGCAGGACGACCACCGGTCCGGTTTCGGTGTTTCGCTTACGACTGAACAGTGCCATTACGCGTCTTTCTGGAAGGTGATGGTGCCGGTCTGCATGCCCATGGCGCAGGAGAAGCGCAGCACACCGGGATCGCGGGTGCCGAGATCGATCTTCGTGTCGCCGTTGCGCTTGACGATCTCCTGGACGCCGAGCTCGGGGATGGTGAAGGCGCGGGCGCAGCCGCCGGAGTCCTTGCCGCGTAGCACCAGTGTGGTGGGCACGCCCGCCTGCGCGGTGAACTCGGTGGGCACGTAGAAGTCGGTGACCGTGAGGGTGACGATCTGCGTGCCGGAGGCGTCCATGCTCACCGGCCCGCTGGTGACCGACTTCTTCTGGCCGCTGCCCTGCGCGGTTTCGTCGGAGGCCGGCGGCGTGGCGGCGGAGGCCGCTTCGGGTGAGCCGCCCGGGTTGAAGGTGGCCCAGCCGCCGGCCTGGACGCCGGTGGCCACCGTCCAGGTGGCGACGGCGAGCACGACCACGCCGGTGAGGGCCGCGAGCTGCCCGGACAGTGCCCGGCTGGTGCGGCGGAACAGGTAGCCGAGGGCGGCGAACAGCGGGGCGGTGCCCAGCACGAATCCCGCCATGACGGCGGCACCGGCCAACGGCGAGCCGGAGGTGACCGCGATCAGCTCGACCGACAGCGTGACCCCGCACGGCACCAGCACGGTCGCCAGCCCGATCAGCGCCGGCGTGGCGACAGACTCGGTCTTGGCGCTGCGGCGCAGCAGCCGGCCGAAGGAGGCGGGGGGCCTGGGCACCAGCCGGGCCACCGCCTTGACGCCGAACAGGTCCAGGGCGAACAGCACCATCAACAATCCGGCGGCGATGAGCATCACGGCCCGGGCGCGCGGGCTGGGCTGCAACGCGTCGCCGAAGACGCCGAGCAGGGCACCGAGCACGGTGTGGGAGACGAGCTTGCCCGCCAGGAACGCGCCGACCGGCACCAGCGCCTTCGGCTCAGCCGGCGGATCGTTGGCCGGTGACGGGGAGGGACGGCGGTCTTTCACCGCGACCCGGGAGGCGCCGCGCGCCCTGGCCGCGGCAGGGACCGGTGTGGGAGTGGCGGTGGAGCTGCGGCGGGTGACTGCGCCGGCGAGCAGGCCGCCCTGCACGGCGGCGCAGGACGCGCCCCCGGCGATCAGACCAGTACCGACGCTGGTGACGAACAGAGTGAGAGTCGAGGCCATACTCGGAGAACTCCGTGGTGGCAGAAGACGGCACGCGCGCATGGCGGCATGCCGAAGCGGATCGGGCAGCGGAACCCGCTGAGCCGTACGGCCGGGCGGGCGTGCTCGATCAGCTCCGACTTATGCAGAGTCTGTGGATATCTGGCCCTGTGCGGGAAGCGGGAGTCGGCGGTGCCCGCTGAACATCCGTCGGCAGGGTGAGGCCCTGCCCGGCTGGCGAGGGGGCATGCGCAGCAAAGGCGAGCGGGGCGCCGGACGGCCTGTGTGTGGCGGAGGGCCGGCAGCTCATGACCATGGTGTCCATGGAGCCCACGGACCCGGCCCTCTCTTCGGCGTCCGCTCTGTCGGTCCGCACCGAGGACACCAAGGACGCCGGGGACACTCGGCCCCCCGGGGACGATGTCATCGGAGCGGCGGGCGCCGTCTCCATCGCGCTCATCGGCCCCATGAGGTCCATGGGAGCCGCCATCGCGGCCGGCATGAGCCCGGCACCGCACAGGGCCAGGGCCAGCACGGCCAGCAGCCCGGCCCACCGCCGGGCTGGGGACAATCGCACGCGTGTCCTGGCCACGGCACGGGATGCTAGCCCGTGCAGACCCTCCAGCCTGGCCATTTGGTGATTCACAGCGCCGGTTGGTAGCCCGCGACCCAGTAACGCAGCAGCCCGGTCAGGTACGCCCAGGCGCCGCTGACCTGCAGAATGCCGACGATCACCAGCATCGCTCCGCCGAAGCGCATGACGTTCCGCGCGTTGCGACGCGCGAACCCGAAGGCCTGCAGCGCACGCCGGAAGCCGAGGGCGGCGACGAGGAAGGGCAGGCCCAGGCCGACGCTGTAGACGAAGGCGAGCAGAGCGCCGCGCCCGGCGCTGCCGGTGGTGAAGGACAGGCTCATCACGGCGGCGAGGGTCGGGCCGATACACGGGGTCCAGCCCAGCCCGAACATCACCCCGAGCAGCGGGGCCCCGGCCAGACCCGCACGCGGGTGGTAGGTCATTCGGAACGTGCGTCCGGCGAACGGGATGCGTTCGAAGGCGCCGACGAAGAGCAGGCCCAGCAGGATGGTCAGCACGCCGAGGATCCGGGTGATGAGGTCCTGGTGGTCGAGCAGAGTGTTCCCGACGTAGCCGAGCGCGGCCCCGTAGCTCGCGAACAGGGCGGAGAAGCCGAGAATGAACAGCGCCGTCCCGGCGACCATCCGGCCCTTGCCCTCCCGCCCGTCCTGTACGTCGGCCGCCGACATGCCGGTGGCGTACGAGACATAGCCGGGCACCAGCGGCAGACAGCACGGCGAGAAGAACGACACCCCGCCCGCGAGGAGCGCGAGCGGCGCCGCCAGCAGCAGCGGGCCGCTGGAGACGAGGTCGGGTATGCCTTGGCTCAAGGACGGCCTCCGGGGCAGGGTGGAACTGAGGCGGCACGTCACGCCAGACCGCCCGGGCGAGCATACTCCCAACCTTCTTAGGAGAAACCTCGGGGGTGCCCGCCTCCGCCCGCCACCGAGGAGGACGTCATGGCCAAAGCGATGTCGCATCCGGTGTTCGCCCGTCTGTATCCGCGCATTGCCGCCTTCGCCGACGCGCACGGCTCGATCGAGCACCGCCAGGAGATGCTGACGGGCGTGCGTGGCCGGGTGGTGGAGATCGGGGCCGGTACGGGCTCGAACTTCCGGCATTACCCGCCCGAGGTGACCCAGGTCGTGGCAGTGGAGCCGGAGCCGAGGCTGCGGGCGCTGGCCGAGAAGGCGGCGGCGGAGGCGCCTGTGCCGGTGGACGTGGTGGCTGGGCTGGCGGAGGAGCTGCCGCTGGAGGACGACGGCTTCGACGTGGCGGTGTGCTCGCTGGTGCTGTGCACCGTCAAGGACGTACCGGGTGCCCTGGCGGAGGCCCGTCGGGTGCTGAAGCCGAGCGGTGAGCTGCGCTTCTACGAGCACGTCCGCTCCGAGCGGCCCGGTTTCCGTCGGGCTCAGAAGGCACTGGCCCTGCCGTGGCGGCTGGCCGGCGGCGGCTGCCACCTCACCCGCGACACCGAACACGCCATCCAGGAGGCGGGCTTCGCCATCCAGGACATCCGCCGCTTCTACTTCCTGATCAACGGCCGGGCCAACCCGGCCTCCCCGTCGATCATCGGGACGGCCCGGCCGTCCACCTAGGCCGCTTAGGATGTCCGGGAGTATTCCGGTTCGGGAGGAGGACACGTGGCGCAGTTCGGCGAGCTGGAGGCCGCGATCATGGATGCGGTGTGGGCGGCGGGCAAACCGCTGCGCGTGCGCGAGGTCCTCGAACGCCTCAGTCGGGACCCCGAGCCTGCCTACAACACCGTCCACACGGTCACCGAAATCCTGCACCGCAAGGGCTGGCTGTCGAAGGAGAAGGACGGCCGCGCATTCCGGTACGGCGCCACCAGGAGCCGCGAGGACTACGTCGCCGGACTGATGGGCGAGGCCCTCGCCGTGGCCGAGAACCGCACGGCGACGCTCGCCCGCTTCGTACAGCAGATGCCGCACGGAGAGGCCGAGGAACTGCACCGCCTGCTCGATCAGGCCGTGGCCAGGGAGGCGTCGAAGTGATCGTCGCCGCCATCCTGTTCGTGTACGCCGCCCTGTTGAGCACGGTGGCGCCGCGGCTGCTGCGCGGCGCCCACTGGGCCGAGCGGGCTCCGCGGCTGGGCATCGTGGTCTGGCAGGTGCTCGGCGCCTCGGCGCTCAGCGCCGCCGTTCTGGCCGGCCTCGCGCTGAGCGTGCCCACCGTGCGCGTGAGCACGGACCTCGCCGAACTGCTGCAGGCGTGCGTGATGGCGCTGACTGCGCAGTACGCCACCCCCGGCGGGGCATCGGCCGGAGCGGCCGGGGCCGTGCTCGCGCTCGCGGTGCTGGGCCGGGTGGCGTGGTGCACAGGTGCTGCCCTGCTGCGCATCCGCCGGGAGCGGCAGACACACCGCGAGGTGCTCGACATCGTCGGTCGGCCGGACACGGCCCGCGGACTGGTCATCCTCGACCACGAGGAACCCGCCGCCTACTGCCTCCCCGGCCGCCACCGCCGCACCGTGATCACCACCGGCGCACTGCGCGCCCTCGCAGCCGACGACCAACTCGAAGCAGTCCTGGCCCACGAGCGTGCCCACCAGGCCGAGCGGCACGACGCCGTACTGGCCTGGGCGCAGGCACTGGCCCGCGCCTTCCCGCGCGTGCCGCTGTTCCACATCGCCGAGGCGGAGATCGGCCGGCTGGTGGAGATGCGCGCCGACGACGTCGCGGCGGCCCGCTCCGGGCGCCTGACCACTGCGGCCGCACTCCTGGCGGTCGCCGGCGGGAGTGCCCCGGCCGTGGCCCTCTCGGCAGGCGGCTCGACCGCCGCTCGCCGGGTACGTCGCCTCATCGAGCCGCACCGCCCGCTCAGCCGCCTGCGCATCGCGGCCGGTTCCCTGACCGCGGTCATCGCGCTCGCCGTGCCGCTGCTGGTCGTCGGCGGCCCGGCGGCGGCCGCGACCCAGCTGAACTACTGCCCGGACGGCACCCCGGCCGCCCAGGTCACCACCATGCGCTGACCCTCCCCGCGCCCAGTCGGCTGAAGACTCCCGTACCTCCGCTGCTCTTTTAGACCATTTCGCGGGAGATGCGACCCTTATCCGATGATGGCCACCGGGGCGTCCCAGGCGTTGCGGTCGACGGTGATGGTGTAGCCACCGCGGGTCTCCTTGCTGTTGACCATGTACTGGTGTGCACGGCTGTGGTTGGTGTACAGCTTGGGGTCCCAGGGCCAGTCCGCGGTTGTGGTGTTCTGCTTGTTCCACAGCGCATACCACAGGTTCCCCGGGAGGTCGGTCCGGTTGGTGGCGGTGGCGACGGCATTGGCGCTTGAGCTGCTGAAGCCGTAGTACCCGGCGCGGTAGGTCTTGGCTCGCAGGGTCTTGGTGAAGGAGCGCACGTACGTCAGGACGGCGTCGTTGCACGCTTTGTTCGTGATGTCGTACGGCTCCATGTCGAGGTAGACGGCGCTGCCGGGCTTCATGCCGAGTGCGGACGCCTTGGCGATCGCGTCCTTGGCGTTGCTCGCCCCGAGAGAGGCTGCCGTGGTGGCGGTGAATTTCTCCGGGTTCTTGCTGGTCTGGCAGGGCGGCTGGGCGCCGACGTAGAGCGGGATGATCTTCCACCCGGCTGCACTGACCGACTTCACCCAGGACTGGGTGAGGTTGGGCTGGGCGCAGCCGCGGTTCTTGCCGCCGATGTAGACCGCGGCCGCACCGTAGAAGCCGTTATTCCAGGCCTTCATCGCGGCGAGGGAGGGCGCCGTGCAGGTGTCGAACGCCCTGCCCGTGTACGTCTTCTGCGCCGGCCAGCTCGTGGCGGCCATGGAGGTCTGCGCAGCGACCCCGGCGCCCGCGACCACGACGACGCCGGTTGCGACCCACGCGATGTAACGGCTTCTCTTGGACAGCCGGTGACTGGCCATTCCCACCCCATTCGGAACGCAGCCCACGGCCGCATTTGGTGCACCGGCGGAAGGTTTTCAGAGCGGTGACACACCCTGCGGTATGGCTGCAGCACTCGGCGTCTTCTGTGGCGGCGCGGTTGAGCTCCGAGTCGGAGTCCTCCACACCCTATCCAAGGTCTACATGCTGGTCGGCAGCGGAGGAGCGTCCATGCGCTGCCAGGAGCTGCACAACGGCTGACCGTCGCCCAACAAGAAGCCAAGGCGTCGCGTCAGGAGGTCAAATGGGCAGTGTGCCGTAGGTAACCACACCCACAGCGGCTGGGAACGGCCGACCCATTGGTGCGCCTTTCCGCCGCGTGGGCGAGGGTCACGGCGGCCATACGGGCCACAGAATGCTGAAGGGATCGGGGCCGGAAGAGATATGGCGCGGCGACTGAGTACCTGGCGATCGCCGCTTTTGCTGTCCCCGGGGAAACCGTACCGAACGGCTTCCAGGGGGGAGCTGTCTCCTCGCCAGTTGACTCGGACGGAGAGTGCAGTGGGCGTAATCAGGGCGGCGGCCGCGGCTGCGTCCAGCTCTACGGGCACGACCGGGCGGGCTGGGCGAGTCCGTGCGGATCCCTTCTGACGGACACGGCACAGGCTGGTTCGATGCTCTCCGCACAGATGACGGCGGCCTTCGAGACCATGGTCTCGAAGGCCGCCGTCATCCAAGGTGTGCCCGGGTCATGGGGACAGCCGGGCGTCTCAGTCGCCGATGAAGCGATCGACTCTCACTTCGGTGAGTGAGTCCAGCGCATCGAGCTGTGCGGCCGCCGCGGCGATCTGGTCGTACTCCGTTCGCGAGATGCGGATGCGGTAATACCCGATCACTCGCGCGAGGTCGTCCACGGCCAGTTCGGCCTCGTCATTGTCGATCATGTGGACGACCGACCGCAGTGCTGCTACGGGACCTTCCTCTCCTGCCAGCCGGCCCGAGATGCTCTCGGCGGCTGCCCTGATGAGTGCATCGGGCGAGTCCGGTTCGTTCATCTGCTGAGACATTCTCCCTCCGAAGGTCACCCGGTCCGGTTGATGTAGGCAGTGGTCACGCCCAGAGGCTTTCCGTCGGATGCCGGTGTGGTGCGGTAGTACACGTAGACCGTGTACTTCTTTTTCTTGCGGCACCCACAGCCGGTCCAGTACGAGTACGTGATGTCCCACTTTCCGTCATAGACACCGCCCCAGGCGTTCCGCCACTTGCCTGATATGAGCGCCTTCTTCAGGTCGCTGATCATGGTGGAGCTGGATCTCCACGCGGAGCGCTTCCCTGCTCCGACGTGCTTGTCCTTGATGTGCCGCAGACCGAACTTGCCGTACTTCTTGCCGTTCACGGTGACGTTGGTGGTACTTCCCTCACGGATGGTCTTCCAATGGCTTCCGGGAGAGCGCGACCACATCAGGATGCGCCACTTGTCGCAGGGCTTGAAGGGGTTGCCCCAGGCGCCGCACCGGCCGTCGAGGTCGGTGCCGTTGACCGGGTCGGCGCAGACGAAATCGTAGGCGTTGCAGTTGCCGCCGAAGACCGGGTCCAGCTGGAGGAACCGCGCGGTGTTCGGGTCGTACAGCCGCGCGCCCATCAGGACGATTCCGGTGAGCGTCTCGCCGGAGCGCTGGTTGGAGCCGAACCATCCGTAGCGCTGGGCGGTCTTGCCCGTGCGGGAGGCGCCGTTCTCGTTGCTGTCGACGACCGTCGGCGCGACCGCCGAGTCCAGCGGCAGCTGGAGGGCGACGTCGCCGTGGTTGCTGGTCAGCTGGAGGACGGTGCCGCCGGTCTTGCCGGTGGTCGCGCTGAACGTGCCCGTGGCCGAGGTGACGTTGCGGGTCACGGTGCCCTGGGCGGCGTTCTCCACGATCCAGCTCGGGCTGTCCGTGTCGTTGCCGTAGTGGTTGGTCTTGGCTGCCGTCTGGCTCCAGGTGCCGGCGTTGTTGGTCTCCACTGTCCAGGAGCGGAACCGCAGTGCGGCGTCGAGTTGCCACGTCTGGCGCTGGGAACCGGCGGTCTGCCGTTGCACCAGGTCGTTGGCGTAGTACGACAGGGTCGAGCCCGGGAGCGCGGTCGTGCGCCCGAAGGCGTCGTAGGTGTAGCCCGAGTCGACGATGCGGTCCGCGGTGTCGCAGGTGCGGCTCTTCACCGTGCCCGCGCTGGTCGGGCAGAGCAGCCCGGGAGCGGCCGCGGCCTCGGTCGTGCCGGTCCGGTTGGAGCGGCTGTCCAGGGCGTACGTCCGCAGGGTGCAGATGTTGTCGCTGGTGTCCTCGACCCGGGTGAGGCGTCCGGCGTCGTCGTAGCCGAACTCCTGGTGCGACCAGCCGGAGCGGGTGGCGGCCTGGCCGTGGATGGTGGAGGTGGCGGCGTCGTTGTAGACGGTCACCCCGTCGCTGTCCCGGGTGTACGTGCGCTCGACGACGGCGCCCGTGGCGTCCTTGGCCTGCTTGAGCGTGTAGCCGCCCGGCAGCTTCTCGGAGGCCACCGCGCCGTCCGCGTCGTACGTGGCGGTGAAGGCGCCGGCGATCGAGTCGGTCACCTTGGTGGCCAGCCCTCGTGGCTCAAGGGTCGAGTCGTAGGTGTAGGTGACCGTGCTGGGGACGCTGTTGCCGACATTTACGGGGCGGTTGCGCCGGTCGTACGTGGTGGTGGTGGTGGTGGTGCCTCCGTCCGCGTCGGTGTAGGAGATCTCCCGGCCGAGCTTGTCGTAGGCGCGGGTCAGGGTGCCGCCGGTGGACGACGCCGTCTTGATCGCGCGGCCCGAATCGGGGTCGTAGCTCGTCGTGGTGGACGGTACGGCCGCACCGAGGCCGGTCGTCTGCACGGTGGTGGGTCGGCCTGCCTCGTCGTAGCCGCGGGTGATGGTGCGGGTGGCCGTGCCGGCCCTCTCGGTGGTCTTCGCGGTGTTGCCCCACCAGTCGTATTCGGCGGTCATCGTGGGCAGCTGGGCCGGGTTGGTCCCACCCAACTATCAACCCTTATAGCCAAATCGGCTCGTTCGGGCGCGGCCACGACCAGGGCTTGAGGGCGAAAGCGAGGGCCGCCAGCACTGTCAGGCCGAGGGAGAGAGCGCAGTATCCGGCGATGAGCCGGGCGGCGCGGTGCAGGGGAGGGGAGATGTGGAGGACTGTGCCGCCGCCGACGCAGAGGACCAGGCCGGCCAGGAAGAGCGTCGCGAGCGGTGCGGCTGCGTGCAGTGCCCCGAGCAGTCCGACCGTCCCGGAGCCGATCAGGAGTAGGCCGAGCAGGTCGCGCAACGATGCGACGCCGGGGTGCCCGGTGGCTTGGGGGGGCGGAGACTGCGTTGGAGGATTCACGCGGCGGACTGTAAGAACCCGCCGTGCTTGCGTCTCGGGCCTACTCGGAGCCGAAGCAGAAGATCACGGTAGCGATGCCGAGCCAGGTGGCGACTGCGGCCACGATGCCCACGGAGGCGGCGAGCTGTGGGTGCCCGGTGTAGTGGTGGGTGACGCCTGCGGAGAGGCCGCCGAGAAGAAGACCTAGGAAGAAGGTGCGCACGTGTCCCCCTACCGGGCTGGCCGGGAGACGCCGCTGACGTACGCGCCGATGCCGCGCCGCTGAATGACCCCGCCGGGCACGATGCGGGCGTTCGAGGGCGGTTGAGGGATCTTGCGCTTCGCGCGCTGGGTCTGGTCGCCGCCGATCAGGTGCCGGTTGTCGATCAGGGCCTCGCAGTCGTCCTCTGCCACGTCTTCGTACGGCCGTCGGCAGTTGCGGCAGTACACCTCAAGGGCGTCCACGCGGGTGCCCGCCACGGTGGTGAAGCTGCCGCGGAAGTCGGCGAGCTTGGCGACGCGCTCCTCGACCTTGATCTCGGCCGCGACGATCCAGGCGTGGGCCAGGGCCTGGTCCAGTTCTTCGGCGGCGGTCGGCGGCGTGGGCTGTTCCGGGGGGGGTGCCCCTATGACTTTGGTCAAGGGGTGATCGGGGTTGGTGGTTGGTAGAAGGCGCCGTCGCGGAGCATTGCGAAGAGCACGTCGGCCCGGCGGCGGGCGAGGCAGAGGATGGCCTGGGTGTGGTGCTTGCCCTGGGTGATCTTCTTGTCGTAGTAGCTGCGGGAGGCCGGGTCGGCCAGTGCGGCGAACGCGGAGAGGAAGAAGGCCCGTTTGAGCTGCTTGTTTCCTCTCCGAGAGGGTTGTTCGCCGCGGATGGAGGACCCGGAGGTCCGGGTCGCTGGAGCGAGGCCGGCATAGGCGGCGAGGTGGGCGGCGGACGGGAACGCGGTGCCGTCGCCGACGTCGATGAGGATGCGGGCGCCGGTCCTGATGCCGATGCCGGGCATGGACATCAGGACCTTGGAAAGAGGGTGGGCCTCCAGCAGTTCCTCGATCCGGTGGGCCAGCAGTTTGCGCTGGTCGAGCACGGCCTGGAGCGAGGAGGCGAGGCTGGGGACGATCAGTGCGGCCGCATCGGTGCCCGGGACGACGACGGTCTGTTCGTCGAGCGCGGTGAAGACGTCATCGATCAGCCGCTCGGCCATGCGCGGTGCTTTCGGCCGGATCAGGGTGATGAGCCGTCGGCGTCCGGCCTTGCGGATCTGGGCCGGCGAGCCGAACTGGTCCAGCAGCCTGAGCACGGCTGGGTGCTGCATGCGCGGGCCGAGGACCCGTTCCAGATGCGGGTGGATCTGTGTGAACAGGCCCCGCAGCCGGTTGGACAGGCGGGTCGCCTCGGCGGCGAGGTCGTCATCGAACCCGACAAGCATCTGCAGCTCGGCGATCGTCTCGTCGTCGAGGTCGACCGATCGCAGTGTGTGGGGCATCGACCTGGCCGCGTCGGCAATGATGAACGCGTCCTTCGCGTCGGTCTTTGCCTCGCCGGGATAGAGGTCGGCGATCCTGCGCATCGTCAGGCCGGGCAGATAGGCGACGTGGCAGCCCAGGTCACGGGCGACGGTCAGCGGCAGGGCGCCGATGGAGGCCACCTGGTCGACGATGACGAGAACGGTGCCGTGCTTGGCCTGCAGCTTGGCGAAGACCTCGCGGAGCTTGGGCTCGCTGTTGGGCCGACGACGGTCGAAGGTCTTCTTCCCGGCCGGAGTGAGCGCGGTGGCGTGGTGTTCGCCCTTGCCGACGTCCAGGCCGAGGTAGACGTCGATGTCGCCGGTATCGATCACGTGCTGTGTCCTCCGGTCGTACTCACCCGGCCCTGCCACGGCACTGAGCGCCACATCCACATTACGAAGAGCCTCCCGACCTGCGAAGAAGTCGGTGGTCATGCCCCTAATCAGCGGTCTGTCAGTGCCTTTGGAGCTGGTGACACCACCCCCCAGGCCATGCACTCGACAAGGGGAGGTAGTCATGCCAACTCCGAAGGCCAGTAACCCCGTTGCGGGGCTACGAAGACGGTAATGGGGGGGGAGAAGAGGTCGGCGAACGGCTCGAAGAAGAGCTGTTCGGTTCCGTCGAGAACTGGGGTCGACACAGTCAGGTTCCTCCCGGCGGCGATACATCAGATCGTGGCCGAGCGCCAACGCCTGGCCGTCTCATGGACGGAGTCACTCCGGCAGGCGTTACACCCCATGATGGGAAAGATCTCCGAGTTGCATGGAAGCGGGCTGCGCAAGGGCCAAACGAAGCAGTGTTTGGGCGTAGCGCTCGACTGGCATGTTCGCGGCTGCTGCGTTGACCGCCAGAGTGCGATGGTCAGCTGGATCTAACGGGATAAGCAGACAGCGTGCCGGGCCGATCCCGAGGAGCTGTGGCGTGTAAGGCCGACCCAGTTCTTCCGTCAAAAGGTCGGCAAGGAGTCCAGGAACAGGGGCGCGGGGCTTCTCGCCGTGGCGAATCCATCGGCCGACCCGGGAGCGGTCAACGGCGACGCTTCGATGGCCTCGCTCCCGCGCCCGGGTGTTGATACGGCGAGCCGTCTCGCTGTTGTTCCATCCGGCCTCGGAGAGGGCAAGAGCGAGCGCGTAGTTGGGGGCCCTCATTGCGTGCCATCCGGGCGCATGGGGCGGAGGTGACGCGTGTGAGCGTGTTGCGGATGCATTCGCAACATCGCAGGTCGTAGACGGTCTGAGGGGCTGCGCGGGACTGTTGCCGTGCGCCCAATTAGGAGGCGTTTCGTGCCAGTTGAGGCGGCTGGGGCCGCCTCGGAGGAGGCTGACTCATGGCAGAAACCGCAATCCCCACGATCGTCCCGAGCCTGTCGGCCGGTGAGCCCGTCGACCTGTCCCGCCCGCACTTCGTCGGGATCGCCGGTACCGGCATGCTGCCCGTGGCGCGGGTCTGCGCGGAGCGCGGGCTGTCCGTCTCCGGCAGCGACGTCACGGCTTCGCAGCGAGTGGAGGAGCTGGCTCGGCTGGGCGTGACCGTGCACACCGGGCACGCCGCCGAGCAACTGCCGGCGGACGCCACCGCGGTGGTGTTCACGCACGCCATCGCACCGGACAACCCCGAGATCCTCGCGGCACGGGAGCGGGGCGTTCCCGTGGTGCACCGGTCGGCGGCGCTGGACGCTCTGATGTCCGGGCGCCGCGCTGTCGGGGTGCTCGGAACGCACGGCAAGTCCAGCACGGCGGGCATGCTGGCCGTAACGCTCAGCCGCATGGGCGAGAGCCCGTCGTACGCGGTCGGCGCCGACCTCGAAGGCCCGGGAAGCGGTGGCCGCGCGGGCGACGGCAGCGTGTTCATCGCCGAGGTCGATGAGTCGGACCGCACGCTCCTCGGGGTCAGGGTGAACGTCGCGGTGGTGACGAACATCGACTACGACCACCCGGAGAACTACGCCAGCGCAGCGGACTACCTGAACGCGTTCGAGGCGTCCGCCCGGGGCATGGGGGCGGAAGGCACGGTCGTACTGAACGCCGACTCCGCCGGCTGCATCGAGTTGGCGTCCCGGCTGAAGACCGGGGAAGGGCCGCGGGTCGTGATGTTCGGTGCGTCGTCCTCGGCGGACTGGTGCCTGTCGGAGATGGCCAGCGCCGACGGGCGCAGCTCGGCGCTGCTGTGCGGGCCGCAGGGTCGGCAGTTCCATCTGTCGCTGCGAATCCCGGGCGTGCATCAGCTGATGAACGCTGCTGCGGCTGTCGCCGCCCTGCACGTCCTGGACCAGGATCTCGACCTGGCGATGGAGCAGTTGGGCTACTACGGCAGCGTGCAGAGGCGGATGACCTCGGCGGGCATGATGGCGGGAGTGCGGATCTACGACTCCTACGCGCACCACCCCACCGAGGTCGCCGCGGACCTGAGCGCCGCGCGCAGCCTGGCGGGGACGGGTCGGCTGATCATGCTGTTCCGCCCCACCGGCCAGGCCCGGCTCGACACGTTCGGCGCCGAGGTCGGCAAGGCGCTGGCCGGGAGCGACGCCGTGGTGCTCACGGGCGACGCGCGTCTCAGCGAGGCGTCGCTGCGTGAGCTGTCCGTCTCCATCGGCCAGGCCGGGGGCTCGGTCCTGGCCGTGGAGACGGCGCGGGAGGACGCCGTGGTGTGCGCCTCGAAGGCGGCGCAGGCCGACGACGTGGTGGTGCTGATGGGGACCGGCGACCTGAGTGAGTGCGGGCTGATGCTCCGGCGCACTCTGGCCGACATGGCCCCCGTCGCCTAAGCGTCCGCGGGGTAGGGGTCCGGTTCCAGCAGCCGGTCGGCGAGCTGCTGCAACTGGACCCCTCGGCTTGCCTTGACCAGGACGACGTCGCCGGGACGGAGGATCGAGTGGAGCAGGTCCAGCGCGGTGTCCTGGTCGGGCAGGTGGATGGCCTTCCCGCCGACGCTGCTCACGCCCTGCTGCATCCATCCGGCTTCGTCCCCTCCCACCAGGATGATCCGGTCCAAGCCCAGCGTGGCGGCGTACTTGCCGATCTCCTCGTGCTCGGTGCGTGCGTCGTCGCCGAGCTCGTTCATCCGGCCGAGGACGGCGATGGAGCGCTGGTCATGGCCGCCGGTCATGGAGGCCAGGGCGTCCAGGGAGTGGCGCATCGAGGTGGGGTTGGCGTTGTAGGCGTCGTTGACGATCGTGACCCCGTCGGCCCTGGTGGTCGTCTCCATCCGCCAGCGGGAGCGCGGAAGGGCTTCGGACAGGCGCGCGGCGACCTGCTCGACGTAGAGCCCTGCTTCGCGGGCGACGGCGGCTGCGGCCAGGCTGTTGGGGACTTGCACGTCGCCGACGAACTGAAGCTGGACGCGGGCGCTGCCCTCGGGGGTGACCAGGGTGTAGGAGGCGCGGCCCTGCCGGTCGGTCGCGACGTCGACGGCGCGGATGGTGGCCTGTTCGTTGAGCCCGTACGTGACGATGCGGCCCCGGGTGCGGTGCTGCATCTCCCGTACGAAGTTGTCGTCGGCGTTGAGGACGGCGAGACCGCCTGGGGGGAGCGCTTCGACGATCTCGCCCTTGGCCTGGGCGATGTTCTCGCGGCTGCCGAACTCGCCGACGTGCGCGGTACCGACGTTGGTGACGACGCTGATGTCGGGCTGGGCGATCCGGGTGAGGTCGCGGATGTCGCCGATGTGGCGGGCGCCCATCTCCAGGACGAGGTAATCGGTGTCCTTGTCGGCCATGGTGATCGTGAGCGGGAGGCCGATTTCGTTGTTGAAGGACTGCGGTGTGGCGACCACGTTGCCGGGGAGCACCTGAGCGATGAAGTCCTTCGTGCTCGTCTTGCCGGCCGAGCCGGTGATGGCCACGACGGTGGCCTGGCCGACCGTATCGTGCAGGAGGAAGCGGCCGAGTCGTCCGAACGCGGTGAGGACGTCGTCGACGACGATTGCGGGGACGCCGACAGGGTGCGTGACGAGCGCGGCGACCGCGCCCTTGTTGATGGCGGCCTCGGCGTACGCGTGGCCGTCGGAGTGCTGGCCCTTGAGCGCGAGGAAGAGCGATCCGGGGACGGCTTCGCGGGAGTCGAACACGGCGGGCTGCGTGACTTGGGCCTCGGGGTCCAGGACGTCGGCGAGACGTCCGCCGGCGATGGCTGCGATCGTGGTCAAAGACGTGGCGTGCAACGTGATTCTCCCTGCTCAGGTGGTTGGGTGCGACGCTACCGGGCGGGACACGGCCGTCATGGAAGGCCAGCGCCGTACGGTGCTGCGCGGGTCGAGTGAGATGCCCCGGCCGCCGAAGAAGGCGCCGAAGCGGTCCAGGGGCATGGCGGGCGCAAGGGCCTTTGGGGTGTGGCCGCTCGGGTTGCGGAGGACGATCTCCCCGTCTTGGCGGCCGATGGCCAGCACGAGGTGCCCGCCGCGGCGCTCCGGGTCGATGTCCGGGCGGCGGATTTCCTTGGAGACGGAGACCATCACCATCCGGCTGGCGTCCAGGAGATCTACGAGACCGTCCAGGTCGAGTTCCCTGTGCACTTCGCCCGGGAGTTGGTGAGTGTCCGCCACGTACTTGACGAAGGGCGCATAGATCAGGCCCTTGATCGTGCTGTCCTGCTGGACGTACGCGCCGTAGCGGACGGCGCCGGTGAGGAGTTCGAACAGGCTGGGGGCGTGGCCGTCACGGTGCAGGAGCACCATGCGCAGGCAGGCGATGCCGCACATGTGCCGACACCAGCGGGCGTACATGGTACGGGTCGGGGCGCCGGTGCGCTCCCAGTTGGGGTCATCGCCGGGGTCGTGTCCGTCGTATGCAATGCGGCCGATCAGGTCGGCGGAGGCGTACTGGGTGACCGTCCACACGGGATGGTGGACGGCTCCGGGTGTGGACGTGTTAGTGCAGCACGGCGGCGGCATGTGGGGGGCTCTCCATTCGGGTGATGGCGATGTCCAGTTGGGTTCTGTAGGTGTTCCAGTCGACGTTGCCGCCGGAAACGACCACGCCGACCGGGCCGTCCGGGAGACGCTTGAGGGCCTGGAGCAGCCCCGCGAACGCGACGGCACCGGAGGGCTCGACCACGAGACGGAAGTGGCGGTAGAGGTGCGCCATCGCCTCGGATATCGCCTCCTCGGGCACTGTGACGACGTCGGCGAGGAGACGTTGGTTGATCTCGAAGGGGATGCGGGCGGGTTCGGAGTGACCGAGCCCGTCAGCGATGGTGGCCGGCGGTGGGATGGA
The DNA here is from genome assembly GCF_002155905.1 of Streptomyces tricolor. GTDB lineage: Bacteria > Actinomycetota > Actinomycetes > Streptomycetales > Streptomycetaceae > Streptomyces > Streptomyces tricolor. The sequence continues at coordinate 31,591 of NZ_MUMF01000209.1, forward strand.
GATGAGCTGACCGACTCGCAGGGAACGATGCGTGTCATCGGCGAGGGCCGGCTCGACGCCGAACACCTGGAGGCTCGGGTCGTGCCCGCTCGCCGCTAGCGCGGTGCCGGCCGCAAGTCCGCCACCACCCACCGGCACGAGTAGTGCGGCCAGATCGGGGGCTTCCTGGAGCATCTCCCAGCCGACGGTGCCAGCCCCGGCGATGACGTTGGGGTGGTTCGCGGAGGGCACGATCGTCAGACCGTGCCGGTGGGCGATCTGGTGGACCAGGGCGTCACGGCGGCCGGAGAGACGGTCGTAGGTCACGATGCGTGCGCCGAGGGCCTCGGTCGCCTGCCGTTTGGCTGCGGGGAGATCCTTGGGGACCACCACGATGGCCGGTACACCAAAGTGGCGAGCGGCCAGGGCGAGGGCAGCGGCGTGGTTGCCGGAGGAGGCGCAGATGACGCCTCGACTGCGGTCCGGGGCGCTCACGAGCGCCAGTGCGTTGTAGGCGCCGCGGAATTTGAAGCTGCCGGTGCGTTGTTGGTTTTCCGCCTTCAGCCAGACTTGGCGGCCGATCTGCTCGTTGAAGGCCTCCGAGGTGAGCATGGGAGTTCGCACGGCGACACCGCGCAGGTTCTCCACGGCCTGGAGGAGCTGGTGGATTGTCACTGTCACGGCGTGGGCCTCTCGGGTCCTCACGGGCGCGTACGGCGGTCGATGTCCGCGCCGCGCAGGATGTGGGTCAACAGCAGCTCGTACGGGATGCCGTCGGCGAGCGCCATGCGGGCCAGGTTTCCGGCCCGCGACAGGCCGGGCAGTGTGTTGATCTCCAGCCACCAGGCGCGGCCATCGTCGCCGACGACGAAGTCGTGCCGGGAGTACGAGTGGCAGTACAGGGCGCAGTGCGCAGCCGCCGCCTGGCGCTGAAGGTCCGCCAGCGTGTCGGGGCTGACCCGGGCTGGACAGTGGTAGTCGCACTCGGCGTCGCCGCGCTTCGCGGCGTAGGAGTAGATGCCGTTCGGCGTCCGAGCTTCCAGCGCCGGCAGGACGTGCACGACGCCGAGCTGGTCTTCCAGGACGCCGACGCTCACCGCCCGCCCCGGAATGAACGCCTCGGCCATCAGCTCCCCGTCGGCGACATCGATGAGCGCCTGAGCGAGGCTGTCCACCGTGGGAGCGACCTGGAGCCCGATTGACCCGCCTTCACTGACCGGCTTGACCATCACGGGCAGCTCCAGCATGCGGCTGACGCGCAGGCTCTCGTCCTCAGCGGTCGCGGTCGGGTCGATTCGGGTTCCGCGGGGAACTCGTACGCCGGCGGCTGACACCACGGTCTTGGCGGTGATCTTGTTCATGCCGATGGCGGAGGCCAGCACGCCCGATCCGGTGTAGGGGATGTCGAGGGTTTCCAGCAGGCCCTGGAGGCGGCCGTCCTCCGCGCCCCGGCCTGCGATGGCCAGGAAGGCTTTCGAGGCTTCGGCGAGGCCTTCGAGGAGCGTGTCGCGGTTGTCTGCGAGGTCTAAGACGAGGGTTTTGACCCCCATCTCGGACAGTGCCTCGGCAACGGTGTTGCCTGACAGCCAGGAGCGATCCTTTTCGCGGGACCATCCGCCGGTGATCACCGCGATGGGATCTCTGATGTCGGCTGGGTCGAGGGGGGCAATACGCATGGAGGTCTCCGTCTGGTCACTGTGGTGCCCTGCGGTCGTGACCCTGCCGCCGAGCGGGGGAACACCTCGGCGGCAGGGAGTGGAAGCCCGCGCGCGGCGGCGCGTGACGGTCAGCCGCCGCGCGCGGGAGTCAGAAGGCCGCCCCCAGCACCGCTACCTCGGGAAGCGCCTCGTGGGGGATGGGGCCGGGCTGGTGATTGGACAGCAGCTCTCGAAGTGGGATCGGGGGTACGAGCCGGTCGCCGCGGCAGGGCCGCAGCCAATACGCCCCAGGCGGTTCCGAGTGCTTCATCGCCGGCAGAACGATCTGATGGGGGCGCCCGAGGCACACGCCGAACCGGTGCGGCTCCCACCTCTGGCTCGTACCGGGAGGTACGAGCCAGATCAGGCAGCCGCGTTCCGGGTCTTCGATGACGGGGCCGCAGGCGTCGACCGGGCCCTCCACGTCGGTGCCGCGCTGGACCAGGTCCATGCTGCGGACCGCTTCCAGGGCGGCAGGCCCGCTCGCGGTGATCACGACGTCGAACAGGTTGCCCCCCAGGGGGAGCTGGACAAGTCGCCCTCTCTGGAAGTCCAGAATGTTCCTCACGCGGGTGGCCAAGTCCCCCATGTCCGGGGCAACGTCCTCGGGCGTGAGCGTGACGCCCACGGGGTCGAACTTGGCAGCCTGCGCCGCCGGGAGTTTTCGGTCCGGGGTGACCGTACGCTGGGCAAGCGGCGACCTGGTCACACGGACTCACCCCACGCCATGGGGAGAATGACCTGCACGGTTTTGCCCACCACCTGGTCGCTGTCGTCTCTCAAGACGTCCCAGGACAGTCGCGCTCGGTAGTGGCTCACCCACCAAAGGCCGCTCCCCGTCTTGGCTTCCGCGAGGGCCTTCTCGGCATTGGGGAACTCCGGTGTGCCGTCGTCCACCTCGATGGCGAGTTCACCGGTCGGGAGTTCCACCAGTCGCAGCGGAACCTTGCCGTCGCTCATGGATTCGGCGTGTGCTGCCGCGTTGCCCACGAGCACGCTCGCCAGGCGCGTCGCGGCGTCGCTGTTCCCGGGCCAGTTGGCGACGTGAAGGGCAGGACGAACGCGAAGTCGCGCGTTGCGATGCGCGTCCTCGTTCGCCGTCAACGATGTGCTCCAGCTCCACCGGGAGCGTGCCGGCTCCTTCTCTTCCTCCCGGAGGGGGAGAGCGATCACGGACGCGACGGCCGCAGCACCTTGACCCGCGTCGGCTGGCGCCGTTCCGGATTCGGTCGCTTGACTGGTGGGGAGTGGGATGCGCTGCGTCGGGGGGTTCACGGGGGGCTCCCTGGTTCACGATTGCGCTCGGACGTGCACTGTCAGCGAGGGTGTTGATCAGCGTCGTCCCGTTCGGGGTGCCACCGCCATGTCAGCGGGGTGCCATTTGAGTGGCCGTCACGCGGCCAACGGTCAGCTGGCGGCCACTCAAGTGCCGTCCTGCACAGATGTGTTGCACTGGAGAAGAACGGCGGTATCCCCTTCGTGCGAAGGGATCGATCCGCAGGCGGACCGCCGACAGGCCTGGCTCGAGGACTGGGGGACGACGTGAGTGCACCACCCGAGACGCTCCTGAAGCAGCTTTGCGATAAGCGCGGCTTGGGCGTCCCCGAGTTCATCAAGCTGTTCGACCACATAGCTGACGAGGTCGTGCAGAAGGGCCCCGACAACCCGACGTGCAGTGAAAGAACCGTCCGCCGCTGGAGAGCCGGGGACGTCAATCCCGATTCGCTGTCCCCGGACACCCGCCGCGTGCTGAAGGCCATGCTCGGCCGGAGCGTCGCAGACCTGTTCGCGCCGCCGCCTCAGCCCGCAGATCCGAAGGCACCCGCGTTCAACCTGGAGCAAGAAATCAACATGACCGCCCGCGACGCCCAGGACGAAGCCAGCGCAGCAGCCGCGGCATCCGTCTCCGACACCACCCTCGACCAACTCACTGACGACGTGATGGAGCTCGCGCGCGACTACGACTCCATCGCACCGTACGAGGCCTTCAGAAGGGGCCAGAAGCTCCGGGGCGAACTCGCGCTCCGACGCGACCAGACGGAGGTACCAGTTCAGAAACAGCGGCTGCTGGTACTGAGCGGCCAGACCATGGCCTTGCTCGCCGCTTCCGCCTTCGACCTCGGCGTCTTCCCCGCTGCTACCCGGCTGGCTCGCGCTGCCGACCTGTACGGAGAAACCGCCCGCTTCGAGCCGTTGCGGGCGTACGCCGATGGCATCCTTGCCTACGTCGCCTACTTCACGGGCGAGCCCGGTGAGGCCGTCAGCAAGGCCCGGCGGGCACAGACGTACGGCGGCCTCGGCGACGTCGCTCGCCGACGGCTGCTCGCGATCGAGGCCCGCGCGCACGGGTACCTCGGCGACTACGAGACCGCCCTCCGCACAGTCCGGTTGTCCGAGGAGATCGAGAGCGGGGCGCGCGACGACCTGCACGACGGGGTCGGCGGTGAGTTCGGCTTCACACCGGAACGACTGGCCATGTCCAGCAGCTCCACGGCCCTCCTCATCGAGCAGGCAGACCACGCCGAGCAAGCAGCACGTCGGGCTCTCCACCTCATCCAGCAGAAGCCGGCGGAAGCCCGATCCGCTCACGTCCTCGGCGGTGCTGCCGCCGACCTGGCCATGGCCCGGCTGCTCGCCGATGACGTGGAGAGCGCTGCCGAGGCGCTGACCCCGCTGTGGAACATCCCGGCGGACCAGCGCGTAACCGGCGTACTCGTGAGGACTAGGCAGATCCAGCACTTCCTTGCACGGCCGGCCTTCCGTGCGGCCGTACTGCCGCGCGAACTGCGCGACCGCCTGGAGGACTTCACCAGCGCAGCGAACAGGCGTCAGCTCGGCGACCGGTCCGTGCTGCTTCAGCTGGAAGCCTGAGTCAGGCCAGAGAAGCGAGGATCTTCGCTTCCTTCTCCGGGGCGATCCCGTGCTCTGCCCACCTCGGGTGGTCCACGGGACGCCCATCGGCTGCGAGCCAGGCCCAGGTGTCGCGGACCGTTTCCGCGATCGGCCGGCACCGCAGCCCCGCGGCGACCGCCCGGCTGGAGTCAACCGCCCAGACACCGGCGTGCGTACGCCACAGCGGCAGCTCGGTCCACTGAGCAATGCCGTGGTCGACCAGGACGTCCGGCGCCACCCATACCGGCTTTCCGGCCCCGCCGGTGACGGAGAGGCATTCGCCGATGAAGCCTTCGAAGGTGATGCCGTCTGGGTGGGTGACGTTGTAGCTGCCGCTCGTGTCGCTCGCGGCCTGGTCGAGGGCGAACTCCGCGACGTCGCGGACGTCGACCGGCTGAATGCGCTGCCCGCTCGGCGCGGGAGCGAGGATCTTCCCGCCCCGCTTGGCCCGGGTCAGCCACCACGGGAGTCGGCCGACGTACTCCCCGGGGCCCAGGATGACCCCGGGCCGCAGGAACACTGCGGCGTCGCCGAAGGCCTCGGACACAGCGCGTTCCCCACCAGCCTTCTGGAATCCGTAGACCGTGGGGCTCCCGTCCTCGCCGGTGTATCCGTACGACTCGTCTGCGTCGGCCGGGCAGTCCAGGACGGGGGAGGCGTCATTGAGCGGCTGATGTGGCCACCCCTGGTAGACGGACACAGTCGAGATGTGGACCCAGCGGCGAGCCACATCGCGGAGAGTGGTCGCGGCCAGCAGGACATCCCGGGGCGGGAAGTCGGAACTGGACGTGTCGACTACGGCGTCCCACGGCCCCTGCTGGGCAAGGCGTTGCAGGTCTTCGCGGACGGTTCGGTCCCCGTGTACTGGCTGTACGCCTTCCACGTCCTGGCCGGAACGCCCGCGATTGAAGGTGGTTACAGACCACCCTCGCGCGAGCGCTCCCTCCGCAATGAACTTCCCCAGGAACCAGGTTCCACCGATGACCAGAATCCTCATGGCCGCGATCCTGCCCGAAGGCGAGGACCACAGGCCAGTGCGGGGCAACTCTCAGCCAGCGGTTGGCTGCTTGTGCCCTGCCTGAGTGTGTCGTGCACGGTGACGCCTGGGTCGGCAACGTCGTACGCACGGCAGGTGGGCCGGTATTGCTGGACTTCGAGAGGGCCCCCGTCGGTCCGCCGGAATGGGATCTCGTGTCCACCGCCATCGCGATGACCACCACCGGCGCAGTCACTCCTGCCGAGTACGCCGAGTTCTGTGGGGCCGATGGAACAGACGTCACCGAGTGGGAGGGGTACGAACTCCTCGCCGGGGCTCACGAGTTGCGCATGACGACCTACGCGGCCCAGCACGCGGCCACGCGCCCCGAGTGGCGGGCAGAGGCCCAGTACCGCGTCGACTGCCTGCGTGGCCGGGCAGAGCCGCGCCCCTGGCACTGGAAAAGGATCATGTAGTGCCGTGCCGCTTCGTCCGCGCCGCCTGACCCCGCAACGCGGACCCTTCGCCCGGTCCTCCAGGCCGGGCCGCATTGGGCGTCCGATACGACGGCCGGGCTAGGTTCTGTCTCTTTGGTCATCTGCGGGCCCAGATGAGGATGGCGGCGAGGTGGAGTGCGGCTTGTAGGCGATGGCGAGTTTGTCGGTGCGCATCGCTATGCCGCGCCACTGTTTCAGGCGGTTGATGCATCGCTCGACGGTGTTTCGCTGCTTGTAGGCATCGGCGTCGAAGCCCGGTGGCCGGCCGCCACGCGGGCCGCGTCGCAGCCGGTTGCGGGTCTGGTCCAAGGGCTGCGGGATGACCGCCCGGATATGCCGCTCGCGCAGGTGGGAGCGGATCGCGCGGGAGGAGTAGGCCCGGTCCGCGATCACCACGTCCGGTCTGGTGCGGGGACGCCCACGCCCGCTGCGAGGCACGCGGAGTGCGGCCATCACAGCGGTGAACGCCGGTGCGTCGCCTGCCTGTCCGGCGGTGACCGTGATGGCCAGGGGCCGGGCGTGGAGGTCGCTGGCCAGGTGGACCTTGGTGCTCAGGCCACCGCGGGAGCGTCCGAGGGCGTGGTCGGCGGGCTCTGCATGGGCCAGTTCACCCTTTGCGGGCTCCGGCGGCGTGCTGGTGGGCCCGGCAGACGGTGGAATCCACCGAGGCGGTCCAGCCGATGTCGTCGTCGGCGTCCGCCGCGGCCAGGACAGCGGCGAAGATGTTCTCCCACGTCCCGTCGACCGCCCACCGCAGCAGTCGCTTGTGCGCGGTCTTGAACGAGCCGAGCTCTGCGGGCAGGTCGCGCCAGGGCGAGCAGGTGCGGTACTTCCACGCGATGGCCTCGATCGTGCGGCGGTGATCCGCCCACCGTCGCCCACGGACCGGATCGGCCGGCATCAACGGCTCGATCCGGTCCCACATCGCTCACTGATCACCAACCGGACAGACACATCCGATCAACTGCTCAGCCCATCAAAGAGACACGCCTTAGGCAGCGCGTGGCCGAAATGCGCCATGAGGAGTATGGGCTTTGTGGTGTATCGGCGACACATGATCTTCGTGGTGCCCTAGGGTTTGCGCCTGTCCCGGTGCCGTTCTGGTGCCGGGTCTTGTGCTTGCTGGGCGGAGTTGGATCATGCGCATGCCGTGGTTGCCGAGTCGGAACAGCGCTTCGGCACCGGTTCCGCGCATACCGCTGCGTACGAGAACCACGGAGGCGTGCGCGCCTCTCGCCATCCGCCCGTTCCGGCTGCATTTCACGGCGCGGATGCTCTCCTGGACCGGTTCGGCTGTGGCCCCTGTCGGCCTTGCCTTCGCGGTCCTGGGCCTCGGCGCAGGCGCCTCGGGCCTCGGCTTGGTCCTCGCGGCCGGGGTGGTGCCGCAGATCCTGCTCCTGCTGATCGGCGGTGTGGTCGCCGACCGGTTCTCGCGCGCCCGGGTGATGGTGTGGAAGAACGTCCTGTGCGCCGCGGCCGAGGGGGTCGCGGCCGTCCTGCTGTGGGCCGGGTCGGCGCGGGTGTGGCATCTGGTGGCGATCTCCGCGCTGTGCGGCGCGGCGGGAGCCTTCTTCGCCCCGGCCGCCGGCGGTGTCGTGGTGGAGGTGGTGCCGGGTGAGATGCGGTACCAGGCGAACGCACTGCTCAAGATCGGCCAGAACTCGGTCAAGGTCGCCGGGCCCGCCGTGGGTGGCGCGCTGGTTGCCGCTTTCGGTCCGAGCTGGGTGATCGGCTGGTACGCCGCGACGTTCGCCGCGGCGGCCGTCCTTTTCGCCCGTCTCGACCTAGCGCCCGCCCGGACGAAGCTCCGTACCGGGTTCGTGCGCGACCTCAAGGACGGGTGGGACGACTTCTGGGCCCGGAGCTGGCTGTGGGTGATGGTGCTTCAGGGCGCGGTGGTCGTGCCGGTGTGGCTGGTCGGCTACCAGATGCTCGGACCGGTCTACGGGGATCGCTATCTGGGCGGTGCGGCGGCATGGGGCCTGGTGGTCAGCGCGTTCACCGGCGGCCTGGTGCTCGGCGCTGCCATGGCCCTGATGTGGAAGCCGTCCCGGGTCGGTGTGGTGGTGTGCGTGGGAACGGGGGCGATGTCGCTGCCCCTGGCGGCCATGGCCCTCACCCTGCCGCTCGCGGTCCTGGCGGTCAGTACCTGCGCCGCCGGGACGGGGCTGTCGGTGAGCATGACCGTGTGGTCGAGCCTGCTCCAGGAGCGCATCCCGAAGGAACGGCTCAGCCGCATCCTGTCGTACTCCACGTTGGGCCAGGTGCTGCCGGTGCCGCTGGGGTATGTGGCGGCCGGGCCGGTGAGCGCGCTGTTCGGGCTGCGGGCGACGCTCGCGGCCGGGGCCGCCGCCATCGTGGCGGCCATGTTCGTGCCGTTGATGCTGAGTCAGGTGAGGGCGTTGACGCTCGCCCCCGCTGAAGCGGAAGCGGAGGCTGCGGTGCTGGTGACGGCGCCGAGGTAGAAGGTGCGGGCGGTCTCAATGGCGGCGACGAAGCTGCGCAGGCCCCGGTCGCGGGCTTCGGCATCGCGCACGTCGAGGCCAGCATCTGTGGGCAGGTCCCAGTAGGCCCGGGCCGGTCAGGGCGGACAGGACGTCGCGCTCGATCACCTCGCACGGGCCGTGCACGATCGCCTCGGCGCGGGTGTTTCCGGATGCCAGACCGTTGGTGGAGGCGCTGGGCAGGTGCAGGCGCCAGTCGTTGTGGACCGTGCGGCCCAGCCGTACCGCGTGCTCTGGCACGAGCGTCTCGGCGCCATCGGCCACGGGGCGGGCGGGGATCCAGTCGAGGAGCACACGGTGGGTCAGGAGGCTTTCCTGGTGCTGTTCCAAGTCGGTTACCGCATAGGGGAGGTGGAGGGCGCAGGCGGGAGCCTGCGGCACGGAGGCGTCCGGGATGGCGCGCTCGGCGTGCCACACCTCGCCCTCACCGACTCACCCTCCGTCATGACCCGAGCCCTCCTGGCACTCGACCACGCCCAATGCCTGCGCATCGACAAGGACCCCCAAGGCGCCGCCGACATGGCGACCGACGTGTGGAACGAACTCCCCACCGGATTCCGTACCGGGCTGGTACAAACCCGGGCCGAGGCGCTGCGCAACGCTCTCACCGGTCGGCCGCGTGCTCAGCTCACCGAGGTCCTCAGTTTCTGAAGCTCCTGGTCGTGCTCCCTCGCTGCCGTGGTCCCACAGCCGCCAGGCCAAGCAGGCGCCGCGTGCGTACGCCAGAAGACTGCTCCATGTAGGGGAGGCCGAGATACCGCAACCACCGCATGCCGGTGCCTGAGGCGGATTTGTCCGTTGACAGCGAACCCAGTCCGGTCAACGCCTCCGACCTGCGCGGACTGGGCTCGCTGTCAAAGCCCGTCGTGCTGAATAGGTGGCTCAGACAGGGCTGACCTGGGACGACTCGGTTGGATGGCAAGGATCGTCGCCGCCTGGGTTCGATGACAGCGGACAGCATTCGCCCACGGCAGACGAGAAAGAGCCCCGAAGGACTGGAACCTGCTCCGGGACCATGTCAACGTACAACGTCCCGGACAGCACCAGGCCAGCAGAGGGGTTCGGGCTTCCGGGCAAACCAACAGACAGGTCGGCTGTGACGGCAGCCGGCGCACCTCATGCTGCCCGGCCTCATCGCAGAGGCCCCGACCCAAGGAATACCACCTGTCGAATGCGGCTCTCCGACCCGCCCGTTTCACCACTCCCTTCCGCTTGGCACTTGGCACCTGAACGTGTGGACCGCACAGGAGCGAGAGGGCTACGGGGCGCTCTTCCTGGCGCTGTGTCTCTGCGTCTGTGCGGCCGAGCTGTTCGACGAGGCGTGTTGCAACGCGGCTACCGCCCGGACCGACTGGTCCTCGCGCACATCGCGACACACCGCGGAGCCGCACCCTGACCCGCAAACCTCGACCGGCCCGACCGGCCCCTGGCGCTCGTGACGGCCAGTGGGACCCGGGCCTCTGGTAGTGCCGGCTGGTCCCTTGCGTTTCGTCCGTTAGGAAGGGTCCGTGAACCTGCGGGCGCACAACATAGACCACGATCGCCGGTTAGCCAAACCGAGGATCGTGAAGACCATTGAGGGTGTTCGCAGCGGCTGTGCTTGGCGGTGGAGTCGTAGCGGACGCAGTAGGTAGTGCCGCAAAGACACCAGGAGGTAATGAGCGGCTCCCACCCGCTGCTGTCCTGAAATCCGCAGCGCCCGTTCGCTGAAAGACAGCGATGCTTCCGCCGAGTCGGCGTGGAATCTGGCGTTGTTGATCCCGCTCTGTCGCCCAGTGCGCTTCCTGGCAAGGAACACGTAACCGGCTCCGATACTCCGAGCCGGATAACCCGAGTCACAGCAGTCGCTGCGCGGGGCGTCTCCAGGGCGGCGGATTCGCCCTCGGCAGACGAGAAATAGCCCCGAAGGACTGGAACCTGCTCCGAGACCATGTCAACCTAAAACGTCCGGGAAAATACCAGGTCAGCAAGGGGCTTAGGTCTCCGGGTCGACCAACAGACAGGTCGGCCATGACGGCAGCCGGTACATCAGCTCACGCTCCTCGGCCTTCTCGCCGAGGCCCCGATCCAAGGAGTCCCACCTGCCGAAGGCCACTCTCCGACTTACTCGTTGCACCCTTCCCAACGGCCTGGCGCCAGGAACGCGCGGACCGCACAGTGAAAGAACTACGGGCCGTCTCCAAGGCGTTGCCTCTCTGCGTGTATGTAGGCGGGCTGTTCGGCGAGGACTTGCAGCAAAGCTGGCTACCGCCGGGGTCGAGGAACCTCGCCCACATGGCGGCACGCCCTGGAGCCGCAACCCGAACACGTCGCCGGGACCGCTGTTGCTCCCGAGCGCGTCGTGGCAGGCAAACCTCGACCGGCTCACCGCGATGGGCTCCCCGGTGCCAGTGACGGACGGCGCGACGCCCCGTCTCCGTCGTACTGGCTGGTCTCCTGAACTTCGTCCACTAACGAGATTGCCTGTGCGGGCGCGGAACATAGACCACGATCGCCGGTTAGCCAAACCGGCAATCGTGATGACCATTTGAGGGCGTCCGCATGCGGCTGCGCTTGGCGGTGGAGCAGTAGCGGATGCAGCAAATGGCGCCGCAACTAGTAGAGAACGGCACCGTCTGCTGGCGCCTTGAGGCCGCGGCGTCCCTTCCCTGAGGCGTTGCGGCCCTCCATCAATGTGGAATTTTACGGCCTTAAGGAGAGTGATTAACCCTGTCCGACCCGATCAAGAAGTTGCCGCCGAACACGAAGGGGCAGATCCGGTACCGGTTCGTGGTCGATATAGGCATCGACCCCACCACCGGGAAGCGCAAGCAGCTAACTCGTACATTCGGCACGCTGAAGGAAGCGAAGGCCGAGTATGCCCGCATCACCAACCGTCACCAGGAAGGGACGCTCGCACCGCCAAATAAGCTCACCGTGAATGAGTGGCTCGACCAGTGGCTGGCCATGAAGGCTGACGACTTGGAAGAAACCACTATTTACAACTACCGCATCACCCTGGACCGGGTGCGGGGGAAGTTGGGCAGCATCCGTCTTCAGGAGCTCACTGAAGAGGACGTAGAAGGGTGGATGCACTGGGCTCTGAAGCACGGGCGCGTACGCGGTGGAAAGGCCGGCACTCCGCTCGGAGTGACCAGCGTGGACATGAGCCTTGCTCGGCTGAAGGACGCTCTGAACCGAGCCGTGACGCGTCGGCTGGTGCCCATAAATGTCGCCCAGCACGTGACCATTCCGCGCAGAGCACGCAAGGAAGAGAGGAAGAACAAGCAGGAGGTGAAGCCCTGGAACGTCCTGGAGGTTCAGACGTTCGTCCGTGGCGTCAGCGAAGAACGGCTCTACGCCCCGCTCCTGCTGTCCCTCATGGGTCTACGTCCGGCTGAAGTCTGCGGACTCCGGTGGGAAGACGTCGATCTGGACAACGCCACGATCACCATAGCCAACACACGGACGATGATGGGCAATCGGTACGTGGTGGAGAAGGACACCAAGTCCCTGGCCGGTGAACGGGACCTTCCGTTGCCGGCTCCGGTGCTGGCTGCTCTCAAGTCGTTCAAGGCCCTCCAGGCCAAGGAGAAGCTGGCCCTGGGTGAGGCATACGCAGAGTCCGGCTACGTCTTGGTGCACGAGACCGGAGCAGCCTTCACGATCAAGCAGCTCCGTCGACGCGCGTATCGGCTCATGGAAATCCTCGGTCTCCGCCGAGTCCGTCTCTACGACGCTCGTTCGTCGTGCCTCACGTTTCTGGCCAACAACGGCGTGCCGGATCACATCCTTGCGCGGTGGGCCGGACACACGAATGTGAAGACCACCAAGAAGTGGTACGTGAAGCCGGACGTCGAAGACCTTCGCGAAGCCGCCACAACGTGGGATGGCCTGCACGGTGCTGCGACGGAGGGGCAAGCGTGAGCCGGGCGGCCTACCGACCGAGCGACCTGCCCAGCTGCATGGCAGCCAAGATCGAGGTGGACCCGGAGACCGGCTGCTGGCTGTAGACCGGTAGCTGCAACGAGGGGCAGTCAGGCTACGGCCAGGTCTCCTATGAGGGAGAGACACAGCTTGTCCACCGTGTGGTGTTCAGGTTGTTGGTCGGTGAGATTCCGGAGGGCTTCCAGGTGCGTCGTGCCGATCCTTGGGGACGGCAATTTACGCTTTGCTGCAACCCGGACCACCTGGAAGCCATGCCGAAGAAGGAAGCTTTGCGGCGCAGGGACTGGGAGAGCGCGCGATCCAGGAGGACGCACGGTCCAAGCGGCCACGCGTACACGCCGGAGGACTCGTATCTGGGATGCTCGAGGGTTCCGGCAGTGTCGGACGTGCCGCGCCGAGAGGGTCAAGAGCCGGCGGGTTCCCCGGGCTCTGTGAGATTTTGTGAGACGTGAGAGGGTCTGAGGCGTGAGTGAGACACCGTCGAACACCCTGCAATACCGCTTTGACGGGCCAGAAGAGGCTCCCGTCCTGATCTTGGGTCCCTCCCTGGGTACCACATGGCACATGTGGGACCGCCAGGTGCCGGAGCTGGCCGAGCAGTGGCGGGTCTTCCGGTTCGATCTGCCCGGCCACGGCGGCGCCCCGGCCCACCCGGCGGGTTCGGTCGCCGAGCTGACCGCCCGGCTGCTGGCCACGCTGGACGCGCTCGGCGTGCAGCGGTTCGGCTACGCGGGCTGTGCGCTGGGCGGCGCGATCGGCATCGAGCTGGCCCTGCGCCACCCCGCGCGGGTCGCCTCCCTCGCGCTGGTCGCGGCCTCCCCCCGGTTCGGCACCGCCGACGAGTTCCGGCAGCGCGGGGTGGTCGTACGCACCAACGGGCTCGACCCGATCGCCCGGACCGCGCCCGACCGCTGGTTCACCGGCGGGTTCGCCGCCGCGCAGCCCGCGATCACCGAGTGGGCCGTGCAGATGGTCCGCACCACCGACCCGGGCTGCTACATCGCCGCCTGCGAGGCCCTCGCCGCCTTCGACGTCCGGCCCGAGCTGGGCCGGGTCGGGGTGCCGACCCTGGTGCTGGTCGGCTCCGACGACCAGGTCACCGGCCCCGCCGAGGCCCGCACCCTGGTCGCCGGCATCCCGGACGCCCGGCTCGCGGTCGTCCCCGGCGCCTCCCACCTGGTGCCGGTGGAGCAGCCCGCCGCCGTCACCGACCTGCTCGTCCACCACTTCAGCACCGCCTGGCAGCAGCCCTTCGACACCGGCCAGACCGTCCTGCCGGCCGCCCCCGCCGTCCCCGTGCCGGCCGCGCCGCAGCCCGCGCCGGTCGCCGAGATCGCCCCCGCGGCCGTACCGGCACCGCCCGCCGGGCCCCCGGACCGGTACGAGACGGGGCTGAAGATCCGCCGCGAGGTGCTCGGCGACGCCCACGTGGACCGGGCGCTGGCGCAGGCCGACGAGTTCTCCGGGGACTTCCAGGAGTTCATCACCCGCTACGCCTGGGGCGAGATCTGGGACCGGCCGGGCCTGGACCGCCGCACCCGCAGCTGCATCACGCTCACCGCGCTGGTCGCGGGCGGCCACCTGGAGGAGCTGGCCTTCCACACCCGGGCGGCCCTGCGCAACGGGCTCACCCCGGTCGAGATCAAGGAAGTGCTGCTCCAGGCGGCCGTCTACTGCGGGGTGCCGGCCGCGAACAGCGCGTTCCGGGTGGCCCAGCAGGTGATCCGGGAGGAGACCACGCCCGCCGAGTAGCGCCCGCGAGACGGCCGCAGGCGGCAGGATGGGGAGCCATGAAGCTGACGAAGAAGTCCCATGCCTGCGTCCGGCTCGAGAAGGAGGGGCAGACGCTCGTCATCGATCCGGGCGGGTTCTCCGAGGAGGACGCCGCCCTCGGCGCGGACGCGATCCTGGTCACGCACGAGCACCCGGACCACTTCGACGAGTTCCGGCTGCGGGCCGCCATGGAGAACAACCCGGCCGCCCGCATCTGGACGCTGCGGTCCGTCGCCGACCGGATCACGGCGGCCTTCCCGGGCCGCGTGCACACCGTGGGCCACGGCGACACCTTCACCGCCGCCGGCTTCGACGTCCAGGTCCACGGCGAGCTGCACGCGGTGATCCACCCGGACATCCCGCGCGTCACCAACGTCGGCTACCTGATCGACGGCGGTACGGTCTTCCACCCCGGCGACGCCCTCACCGTCCCCGACCGCCCGGTGGAGACGCTGCTGGTGCCGGTGATGGCCCCCTGGAACAAGATCTCCGAGGTCATCGACTACGTCCGCGAGGTCGGACCGCGGCGCGCCTACGACGTCCACGACGCCCTGCTCACCGACCTCGCCCGGCCGATCTACGACGGCCACCTCGGCCGCCTCGGCGGCGCGGACCACCAGCGGCTGACGCCGGGGGCGTGGACCGAGGTCTGAGCCCGTTGTCAGTGGCTCCGGGTAGGTTGTGAGGCATGCGCATCGCTACCTGGAACGTGAACTCGATCACCGCCCGCCTCCCCCGTCTGCTGGCCTGGCTGGAGAGCAGCGGCACCGACGTGCTCTGCCTCCAGGAGGCCAAGATCGCCGAGGAGCAGTTCCCGTTCGAGGAACTGCGCGAGCTGGGCTACGAGGCCGCGGTCCACGCGACCGGCCGGTGGAACGGGGTGGCGGTGCTCTCCCGCGTCGGTCTGGAGGACGTGGTCAAGGGCCTGCCCGGCGACCCCGGCTACGACGGCCTGACCGAGCCGCGCGCCATCTCGGCGACCTGCGGCCCGGTCCGCGTCTGGTCGGTGTACGTGCCGAACGGCCGCGAGGTGGGCCACCCGCACTACGCGTACAAGCTCCAGTGGTTCGAGGCCCTGAAGGCGGCCGTGTACGGCGACGCGCAGGGCAGCCGCCCGTTCGCCGTGCTGGGCGACTACAACGTGGCACCGACGGACGACGACGTCTACGACCCGGCCGCCTTCGAGGGCTCCACCCACGTCACCCCGGCCGAGCGCGCCGCCCTGGCCGGCCTGCGCGAGGCGGGCCTGGACGACATCGTGCCGCGCCCGCTGAAGTACGACCACCCGTTCACGTACTGGGACTACCGCCAGCTCTGCTTCCCGAAGAACCGCGGCATGCGCATCGACCTGGTGTACGGCAACGAGCCGTTCGCGCAGGCCGTCAAGGACGCCTACGTCGACCGCGAGGAGCGCAAGGGCAAGGGGGCCTCCGACCACGCGCCGGTGGTGGTCGACCTGGACGTGTGATGCCACGCTGGGTCCATGCACCTTCCGTTCCTGGGCCCGCGGCGCGTGAAGAGCGGTGACGCGGCGCCGCCCGCCGCCCCCGAGGCGGTCGCCGCGCTGCTGGCCGAGTGCGAGCTGCTCCGCGCGCAGGCGGACCTGGCGGGCGTCCGCCTCGACGGCACCCCGGCCTCCCTGGAGGCCCTGGACCAGCTGGTCCCGCGCTGGCGGGACGACCCCGAGACCCTGCCCGCGCTGGGCCATGACGCCGGGCTGTACCTGGGCACGGTCGTGGTGCGCACCGTACCCGGCGCCGCCTGGCAGCTGACGCCCGACGGCGAGCCCGTCGTACGGCTCGCCTCCGGCCGGACGGTGGAGGTGGTGCCGGCCGGGCAGGAGTGGGCGGCGAACGGGGCCCCCGAGCTGTCCCAGCTGTACGCGGAGATCGCCGAGACCTGACACCGGCGGCTCCCCGATCCCCCCATTGGCGTAAATACGGCTATTGCCCGGAAGGTGCGTGTCGCCCGTCAACTCCGCTGGCGTCTGGATAGGTTGCGGCAACCACGACACAGCTGAGAGTGAGTAGGGCTGCGGATGGCCGTCGATCCGTTGATCGAACTGCGGAACGTCAACAAGTACTACGGGGAGCTGCACGTCCTGCGGGACATCGACCTGACCGTCGGCAAGGGGGAGGTGGTCGTGGTCATCGGCCCCTCCGGATCGGGCAAGTCGACGCTGTGCCGGACGATCAACCGGCTGGAGACCATCGAGTCCGGCACTATCACCCTCGACGGGCAGCCGCTGCCCGCGGAGGGCAAGGCGCTCGCCCGGCTCCGGGCCGAGGTCGGCATGGTCTTCCAGTCCTTCAACCTCTTCGCCCACCGGACGGTCCTGCAGAACGTCTCGCTCGCCCAGGTCAAGGTCCGCAAGCGGAAACGGGACGACGCCGACCGCCGCTCCCGCGAACTCCTCGACCGCGTGGGCCTGCTCGACCAGGCCGACAAGTACCCGGCCCAGCTCTCCGGCGGCCAGCAGCAGCGCGTCGCCATCGCCCGCGCGCTGGCCATGGAACCCAAGGCGATGCTCTTCGACGAACCCACCTCCGCCCTCGACCCCGAGATGATCAACGAGGTGCTCGAGGTGATGCGGCAGCTCGCCCGGGACGGCATGACCATGGTCGTCGTCACCCACGAGATGGGCTTCGCCCGCGCCTCCGCCAACCGTGTCGTCTTCATGGCCGACGGCCGGATCGTCGAGGACCGCAGCCCGGACGAGTTCTTCACCGCCCCGAGCAGCGACCGCGCCAAGGACTTCCTCTCCAAGATCCTCAAGCACTGACCGGGGGAGTGCGACCCGTGTTCCGTACCACCCGCGCGCCCCGCGCCCTGTGCGCCGTCCTCGCCGGACTGCTGGCCGGCCTCGCCGCCGCCTGCGGCAAGGAGGGCAGCCCGCCCAGCAAGGGCCCGGCGGCCGAGAGACTCCCGCACTACCAGGTGGCCGAGGGCTTCCGGCTGCCCGCCTCCCGGACCTGGACCCGGGCGAAGAAACGCGGCCACTTCGTCGTCGGCGTCAAGGAGGACCAGCCCTACCTCGGCGAGAAGGACCCGGCCACCGGCACCTACTCCGGCTTCGACATCGAGATCGCCAAGATGATGTCCGCCTCCCTCGGCCTCCCGCCGAAGACGATCCGCTTCCGCACCATCGCCTCCGCCAACCGCGAGACCGCCCTGCAGAACGGCCAGATCGACTACTACGTCGGCACCTACACCATCAACGCGAACCGCAAGAAGCTCGTCGGCTTCGCCGGCCCCTACTACCTGGCCGGCCAGTCCCTCCTCGTACGCACCGACGAGCACGACATCCACGGCCCCCAGGACCTCCCCGGCAAACGCGTCTGCTCCGCGGCCGGTTCCACGCCGTACCAGCGCATCAAGGCCGACTACCCGAAGGCGGTCCTGGTCGCCTACGACACCTACTCGGTCTGCGTCGACAACCTCCTCACCTACCAGGTCGAGGCGGTCACCACCGACGACGCCATCCTGATCGGCTACGCGGCCAAGGCCCCCGGCGAACTGAAGGTCGTCGGCAAGCCCTTCTCCGAGGAGCCCTACGGCATCGGCGTCCCGCACGGCGACAACGCCCTGCGCTTCGCGCTCGACGACGCGCTGGCGGCCCGCGAGAAGAACGGCGACTGGAAGAAGGCGTACGACGCCACGCTCGGCCTGTCCGGTGTGCCCGCACCCCAGCCGCCCGCCATCGACCGCTACCCGGCGAGCTGACCGAGGACGGCATGAACGTACTGACAGACAACTTCTCGACCTACGGCGCCGGTTTCCTCGGCACCCTCGAACTGACCGTCTACGCCTCCCTCCTGGCCCTCGCCCTGGGCTTCCTGATGGCCTCCTTCCGGGTGGCGCCCGTCGGCTCGCTGCGGGTGTTCGGCACAGCCTGGGTCACCGTGCTGCGCAACACCCCGCTCACCCTGCTCTTCTTCGCGGTGCTGCTCGGCCTGCCCCGGTTCGGACTGGTGCTGCCCTTCCAGGTGTTCGCGGTCCTCGCCCTCGGCTGCTACACCTCGGCGTTCGTCTGCGAGGCGCTGCGCTCCGGCATCAACACCGTGCCCAAGGGGCAGGGGGAGGCGGCCCGCAGCCTCGGGATGTCCTTCGGGCAGACCCTGTCGCTGGTGGTGCTGCCGCAGGCGTTCCGGTCCGTGATCCCGCCCGTCGGCTCCACCCTCATCGCGCTCGCCAAGAACTCGGCCATCGCGGGCGCGTTCAGCGTGACCGAACTCCTCGGCACGTACAAGACGCTCAACGAACTCGGCTACAACATCATCTGGACGTTCGTCTGGATCGCCGCCGGCTATCTGGTCATCACGCTCGCCATCAGCGCCCTGTTCCACGCGCTGGAACGGACCTGGGGGGTGCCCCGATGACCGAGGCCACCGCGCTCTACGACCTCCCGGGCCCGCGCACCCGCCGGCGGCACGCCCTCTACGGCGCCCTGTCCACCGTCGTCATCCTCGCGCTGCTCGCCTGGATCCTGTACCTGCTGTTCGACACCGGCCAGTTCACCTCCACCAAGTGGATGCCGTTCGCCTACCAGGGCATTCAGGAACTGCTGCTGCGCGGTCTCGGCAACACCCTGAAGGCCTTCGCCATCGCGGCCGTCCTCTCGCTCGCGCTCGGCGGGCTGCTGGCCACCGGCCGGCTGTCGGACCACCGGCCGGTGCGCTGGCTCGCCACGCTCGTCGTGGAGTTCTTCCGCGCGATGCCCGTCCTGGTGATGATCTTCTTCATCTTCGTGGCGCTGCGGGTGCAGCCGCTGCCCGCGCTGGTCGCCGGACTCACCCTCTACAACGGCTCGGTGCTCGCCGAGGTCTTCCGCTCGGGCGTGAACGCCGTCGAACGCGGCCAGCGGGAGGCCGCGTTCGCGCTCGGCATGCGCAAGACGCAGGTCATGGCGCACGTCCTCGTCCCGCAGGCGGTGCGCGCCATGCTGCCCGCCATCATCAGCCAGCTGGTGGTCGCCCTGAAGGACACCTCCCTCGGCTTTCTCATCACCTACGAGGAGTTCCTCCATGCCGGGAAACTCATCGCCTCCGATCTCGACTACGATTTGCCGTTCATCCCTGTGGTGATGGTGATCTCGCCGATCTACATCGGGATGTGCATGCTGCTCTCGTGGTTCGCCGACTGGGTGTCCCGGCGTGAGCGGCGCAGCCCCAAGACCAAGGGGGTGGCGGTCGCCACACCCGGGCCGGGGGCGCTGCTGCCGGGTGGGGTGCCCCCCACGGCCCCGAGACCGTAAGGGGGGCGGCAGTTCACGCGGGCCCTGCTCGTCCGGCGGCAGCCGGAGATCACTGCTCGCCGAGCGGGACGGACACGTACGACGGGTCGTCCGCGGGCGAGGAGAAGGTCAGCTGCGCGCCGGACGGGTTGTGCTCGGCGTAGAGCGGGTCGACCGTGTCGACCACCAGCGCGAGGCGGTGCCCGGCGGGGACGTCGTAGGCCGTGGAGAACAGCTCCAGGTTGACGGCGAACGGTGCGCCGGGCGTCCGCCCGTGCCAGGTGTAGGGCGCGTGGGTGACCAGCTTGCCGAAGCCGAGCGGGCCCACGTCGTACAGGTGGGCGACGAGCGTGCCGCTCTCCGCGGTCGGGGTGAGCGTGGTGTGCAGGGTGGTGGTGCCGCGCACCCGCTGCGCGCTGCCGTACCGCTCCGACTGCCACACGGCCGCCCAGCGGCGCGGCAGCAGCGGCAGCGACGCGACGGGCGGGAGCTGGGCGACCTGGTCCAGGATGCTGGAGAGGAACACGATCCCGCCGTCCGCGCCGGAGTCGACGTTCGCGCGGATGGTGGTGGAGCCCGCCAGTGCGATCTTCTTCCGGGTCGCGGTGACCGACTTCCAGTCCGGGTAGCCCTCGTATCCCCCCGCGTTACGGGACTTCAGCCGGACCGGCTGCTCGCGCTCGACGCCGTTGTCGGCGCCCCTCAGGTAGTGGTCGAACCAGCGCCGGGTGTCCGTCCACACGTCGTTGGGCAGCCCGAACAGGCCGGTCAGCTCGGGGGTCGCGTGGTCGCCCGGGCGCAGCTGGAGCCGCTTGGGGACGGTCAGCTTCTCGTAGAAGGAGGCGTACTGGTTCACCGGGAAGACCGTGTCGCCCCAGGCGTTGGCCAGCATGACGGCGGCGCCGTTCTTGTTCAGCTGGTCGACATAGGTCGTGGCGGAACGTTTCCGCCCCCAGTCGATCATCTCCTGTTCCTTCGTCAGGTTCGAGGAGTACAGGTTGTCGAAGATCTGTCGCAGTTCGGGGCTCTCGCGGCCGGTGAGGGTGGCCGCGCCGTCCAGCACGGCCGCCGCCTGGAGGTGCTGGGTGCGGCCCGAGTAGATCGAGTCGATCAGGTCGGCCCAGCCGCTGAGCGCGGCCACGGCCTTGACCCGCTTGTCGTGCGCCGCGGTGAGCAGGCTGATCCCGGCGCCGTAGGACACCCCCGCCATGCCGATGTGCTCCGGGTCGGCGGGGGTGTGGGCGAGCGCCCAGTCGATGACCCGGGAGGCGTCGGCTATGTCGGGCGGGCCGGCCACTTCTATCCGGCCGCCGGACTGCCAGAAGCCGCGCACGTTGTAGGTGAGCACCACATAGCCGGCGTCGGCCAGCCGCTGGGCCTGGGCCAGGTACTCCACCTGGGGCAGGCCCCAACTCGTGGGCAGCACGATGAGCGGGTAGGCGCGCTTGCCGTCGGCGCCCTGGGGCGTGAGGACGTTGGCCTTCAGCACGGTGCCGCCGTCGCCGGCGATGTCGACGAACCGGACGGCCGGGGCCGCCTGGGCGGCCGGTGCCACGCCGACGACGGTGCCCGCGAGCAGCGCCGCCGACACGGCCGCGGCGGCGGAGGTGCGCAGCGCGGTGCGACCTTGTCCCATGGGGTCACTCCTTCATTCGTGTATACAAAGTGACCCGACGGTAACCGCGCGCTCTTACCTCAAGTAACCCGTCGGTAAGTTACGTACGGGTAAAGATTGTTGAAGTGTCACTCGGTGGTGACGGCGGGCTCCGGCAGCGGCGTCCGCGCCTCCCGCGTCACGTCCGCCACCAGCTCCACCACGTCCGGGCCGTACGCCTGCGAGTTGACCACCTTCAGCAGCAGGACGAAGGAGCCGCCGCCGTACTTCCGGGCCAACCGCTCGTGGTGGCGGGCGAGGTAGCGGGTGGCGGCCTGGTTGGTGATGGCGCGCTGGCCGCAGAAGAGGAACACCGGGCGGACGTCCTCCCGCCCGTCGGCGGTGAGCCGGGCGAGCAGCATGTACTCGCTCCGGCCGCGCTCCATGCGGTACTCCTCCGCGCCGATCCGCAGGGCGCCCAGCTCCGGACCGCTCTCGGCCTCCACGTTCATCCGCACGCCCGGCAGCAGCGAGGAGAGGTGGGCCGCCATCCGGAGATTGGAGTAGGGGCCGCCGACGCAGAACTCCGTCCGCTCGCCGAAGCCCTGCTGGGTGGCGTCGTGCGCCACGATCTGTACGCGCGCGTTGCAGTCCTTGATCAGCGCGGCGAGTTCCAGCAGCGCGAACATGTCGTACCGCATCACCGTCAGCTCCGGCCCGCCCGCCTTGCGGTTGACGACCAGCAGCGACTCCGAGTGGTCCGGCAGCCCGAAGAAGGCCTGCCTGCGCCGCAGTCCGCGCCGCCACAGATACGTACGGGCGACCCAGCCGAGCGCGGCGGAGATGCCGGCGGCTATCACCCCCAGGACGATGTTGCGCAGGTCGTCGTTCATGGCCGCGCATGCTAGCGGGCCCGGGCGACGGCCACCGTGCCGCGGCGTACTGTCGGAGTACCGGCAATCCGGTTACGCTGCGCGGACTGTTCCGACGGGAGGTTCGGATGGGTGGTACGCGGAAGCTGGCTGTCCTGGCGGTCTCGGCCGTCGTGGTGTCGGTGGGGGCGGCGGCGCCACCCACCGCGACAACGAAGGCGACGGCGGGGAAGGTTCCCGTGGCCGTCGGCTACGGCGGCGCCGTCGCCAGCGTCGACGCGGACGCCTCCGCCGCCGGTATCGAGGTACTGAAGAACGGCGGCAACGCGGTGGACGCGGCCGTCGCCACCGCCGCCGCACTCGGCGTCACCGAGCCCTACTCCTCCGGCATCGGCGGAGGCGGCTACTTCGTCTACTACGACGCCAGGGCCCGTACGGTGCACACCATCGACGGGCGCGAGACCGCACCGCTCAGCGCCGACGCCGACCTGTTCACGGAGAACGGCAAGCCGCTGCCCTTCGCCGACGCCGTCACCAGCGGACTGAGCGTCGGTACCCCGGGCACCCCCGCCACCTGGCAGAAGGCGCTGGACGAGTGGGGCAGCAAAGGGCTCCGCACGCTGCTGAGGCCCGCCGAGCGGCTCGCCCGCGACGGCTTCACGGTGGACGAGACCTTCCGCGCGCAGACCGCGGCCAACGAGACCCGGTTCCGCTACTTCCCCGACACGGTGAAGCTGTTCCTGCCGGGCGGCAAGCTGCCCGTCGTCGGCTCCACCCTGAAGAACCCGGAACTCGCCCGCACCTACGCCGAGCTGGGCCGCAAGGGCGTCGGCGCGCTCTACCGCGGGGACATCGCCGACGACATCGTCGAGACGGTCGAACACCCGCCCGTGGACCCCGCCTCCGGCTGGAAGGCCCGCCCCGGCAAGCTGGCCGAGAAGGACCTCGCCGGCTACCGCGTCGAACTTCAGGCGCCCACCAGGACGTCGTACCGCGGCCTGAACGTGTACTCCATCGCGCCCTCCTCCTCCGGCGGCACCACCGTCGGCGAGGCGCTCAACATCCTGGAGAACACGAACCTGTCGAAGGCGAGCGAGGTGCGCTACCTGCACCGCTACATCGAGGCCAGCCGGATCGCCTTCGCCGACCGCGGGCGCTGGGTCGGCGACCCCGCCTTCGAGTCCGTACCGACGCGGCAGCTGCTGTCCCAGCGGTTCGCCGACTCACGGGCCTGCCTGATCAAGGACGACGCGGTGCTCGGCAGCCCGCTCGCCCCGGGCGACCCGCGTCACCCGGTGCCCTGCGGCCGGGGCGGCAAGGCGGCACCGACGACGTACGAGGGCGAGAACACCACCCACCTGACCGTGGCCGACAAGTGGGGCAACGTCGTCGCCTACACGCTCACCATCGAGCAGACCGGCGGCAGCGGCATCACCGTCCCTGGCCGGGGCTTCCTGCTCAACAACGAGCTGACCGACTTCTCCTTCGCCCCGGCGAACCCGGCCGTGCACGACCCGAACCTGCCCGGCCCGGGCAAGCGCCCGCGCTCCTCGATCTCCCCGACCATCGTCCTCGACCGGCACGGCAAGCCCGTGGTGGCGCTCGGCTCGCCCGGCGGCGCGACCATCGTCACCACCGTGCTGCAGACGCTCACCGGATTCCTGGACCGGCACCTGCCGCTGGTCGACGCGATCGCCGCACCCCGCGCCAGCCAGCGCAACGCCGCCCAGACCGAGCTGGAGCCCGCGCTGTACGACGGCGACCTGAGGAAGCGGCTGGAGGCCATCGGGCACCGCTTCAAGCTGAACCCGGAGATCGGCGCGGCGACCGGGGTGCAGCGGCTGCCCGGCGGGAAATGGCTGGCCGCCGCCGAGAAGGTACGACGCGGCGGCGGCTCGGCGATGGTGGTGAACCCGGCGCCGTAGCCCTCACAGCTCCGGGGCGGGCGGCTGCGCCTGCGCGGCGCGGAAGTCCAGCCGCCCGTCCGCCACGTCCACCGTCACCCGGCTGCCCTCGGAGATCGTGCCGTTCAGCAGCAGCCGGGACAGCTGGTTGTCCACCTCCCGCTGGATGGTGCGGCGCAGCGGCCGGGCGCCGTACTCCGGCTCGTAGCCGCGCTCGGCCAGCCAGTCGACGGCCGCGCCGGTGAACTCCACCGAGACGCCCTGCCCCTCCACCAGCCGCCGGGTGGTCTGCAGCAGCAGCTCGGTGATCCGCCGCAGCTGGTCGCCGGTCAGCTGGCGGAAGACCACGATCTCGTCGATCCGGTTGAGGAACTCCGGCCGGAAGTGCTCGCGCAGCGGTCGCAGCACCTGTTCGCGCCGCGCCTCCTCGTCGGCCTCCGCGCCGCCCGGCCCGAACCCGATCCCGGCGCCGCGCCGGGTGATGACCTCCGAGCCCAGGTTGCTGGTCATCACGATGACCGTGTTGGTGAAGTCCACCGTCCGGCCCTGGGAGTCGGTGAGCCGGCCGTCGTCCAGGACCTGGAGCAGGATGTTGAAGACGTCCGGGTGCGCCTTCTCCACCTCGTCCAGCAGCAGCAGCGAGTACGGGTGCCGGCGCACCACCTCGGTGAGCTGGCCGGCCTCCTCGTGGCCGACGTACCCGGGCGGGGCGCCGACCAGCCGGGAGACGGTGTGCCGCTCCTGGTACTCGCTCATGTCCAGCCGGACCATGCGGTCCTCGCTGCCGAACAGTGCCTCCGCCAGCGCCCGGGCCAGCTCCGTCTTGCCGACGCCGGTCGGGCCGAGGAAGAGGAAGCTGCCGATCGGACGGTGGGGGCTGGCGAGCCCGGCGCGCGAGCGCAGCACCGCCTCGGACACCACGGAGACCGCCTCCTCCTGGCCGACCACCCGCTGGTGCAGGTGCTCCTCCAGGCCGAGCAGCCGCTCCTTCTCCTCCTGGGTCAGCCGGCTGACCGGGATGCCCGTCTGCCGGGACACCACCTCGGCGATGGCCTCCGCCGTCACCGCCAGGTCCTGCCCCTCGTCGGCCTTGTCGCCGCCGGACGCCTCGGCGATCCGCTGCTTCAGCTCGGTGATCCGGTCGCGCAGCTGTTTGGCCTGCTCGTAGTCCTCGTCCGCGACCGCCTGGTCCTTGTCCCGGACCAGCTGCTCCGTCTCGCGCTCCATCGCGCGCACGTCCGTGCCCTTCGTCCGGGCCCCCAGCCGGACCCGTGCGCCCGCCTGGTCGATCAGGTCGATCGCCTTGTCCGGCAGCCGTCGGTCGGTCAGATACCGGTCCGACAGCTCCACGGCGGCCACCAGCGCCTCGTCGGTGTAGCGGACCTGGTGGTGGGCCTCGTACCGGTCGCGCAGGCCGCGCAGGATCTCGATGGTGTCCTCGGCCGTCGGCTCGGGCACCAGGACCGGCTGGAACCGGCGGGCCAGCGCCGCGTCCTTCTCGATCCGGCGGAACTCCTCCAGCGTGGTCGCGCCCACGATGTGCAGCTCGCCGCGGGCGAGGGCGGGCTTGAGGATGTTCCCGGCGTCCAGCGCGCCGCCCTCGCCGCCGGAGCCGGCGCCGACGACGGTGTGCAGCTCGTCGATGAACACGATCAGCCGGTCGGAGTGGGCGCGGATCTCCTCCACGATGTTGTTGAGCCGCTCCTCGAAGTCGCCCCGGTAGCGGGTGCCGGCCACCACCCCGGTGAGGTCCAGGGCCACCACCCGGCGTCCCGCCAGGACGTCCGGTACGTCCCCGTCCGCGATCCGCTGGGCCAGGCCCTCCACGATGGCCGTCTTGCCGACGCCCGCGTCACCGATCAGCACCGGATTGTTCTTGCCGCGCCGGGACAGCACCTCGATGGTCTGCTCGATCTC
>NZ_MUMF01000210.1 GCF_002155905.1 Streptomyces tricolor
CCCGCGACCGCTCCGGCGGCGAAACCGGTTTCGCCGCCGGAGCGGTCGCGGGGCGTTCCGGTGAGGGGGTCGGGGGTGGCGGAGTCCCAGGTCTGCGGCGCGGTGCTGGGGCCGGCCTGCGCGAGGCCCGGTTCCGTCGCAGGCGCGATCTCCAGGTCCCACGGCCCGGCCTGGCCCGCCGTGCCGGAGCCCTCGGCGTCGAGCCGTTCGACCAGCAGGTGGTACGTGCCCGCGCCCTGGCACAGCGCCTTGCCGGCCTCGCGCTGCCCCAGGGCCGTGACCGGGCGCGGGCTGAGCCCGGCGCCGAAACGGGCGGAGGCGTAGGAGCAGGAGGTGCCGTTCGCGTCCCGGAGCGAGACGCGGATGCCGTCGGTGGCGGAGACGGCGGCGTCCGCCGGCGGTACGGCGGTGACGGGGACGTACGCGGTGTCCGCGGCGCCGAGACGGAGGCGGTAGAAGAGCCGGCCGCCCCGCGGCAGCGAGCTGCGGTAGGCGTGACCGGGGTCCAGCGGGGCGGCGTCCGCGGTGCGCTCCGCACCGGCGACGGTGCGGGCGCCGGGGGAGAAGGCGTACGGCTCCGCCCGCGCGCCGGCCGGGGCGGCGGCCGACAGGGCGAGGGCCGTGCCGAGCGCCGACAGCAGGGAGACCACGCGCCGGCCCGCGCCGGCCGTGCCCGCCCGGCCCGTTCCCGTGCGCCGGCCGCGGCGGCCGGCCACGGACCGCCGCCCCGCCCACGCCGCCGTACCCCCTCGCGCCCGCACGGGCCACCACCCCCCAGTGTCGTCGGACGGCCGCACCGGACCGCAGGCCCCATCCTGCCCCGAGGACCGCTCGGCCATCCGGGCAACGCGAAGGCCCGTCCGAAACGCCCGGCACCGTCCCGCACCGCCCGCCGCGCGTGTAGCGCAGGCGCCCGGAGCGCGCAACCCGAGGCGCCGGCCGGCACCCGCTGGTCCCCGCGGGGCAATGCAAAACCCCGACCGCATGGGCGGCCGGGGTCGGTTCAGCTCGGGGGTAGGGGACTCACGAACCCGTGGGCACGGAGTCAGTCGCCTCCGTCCACAGATCCTGCTCGGCGCGATCCGCCTGGATCTGGCGGTACACGAGGAGCCCGCCGATGGCGGCCAGTGCGACCAGGAGCAGCTTCTTCACCGCGCGACCTCGTCTTTCCTTGACGTAGGGGACCTCTGGCGCCCGACTATACACACCGACCGATATCGGTCGGTGATCTGCGTGGGGGCCCAACTCCCGCCCCCGGAAGCGCAATAGGCCAGGTCGGAGGCGGTTCGGGCCGGAGGGTGACCGCGCCCCCACACACGGTTACTTTGCCCCCTCTTCGTTCACCCTCGCCGTGTTTTAGGCGTTTTCTACCCCCTTGCACCCATCCGAGTGGTGTTCATCTGAACATCGACGCGCCACGGGCGTCGGTCCACCACTTCGCGGCGCTCATACACATCATGAGGAAAGTACGCAAATCGCCCGACCCGAAAGTGAGGGGCCATGACCCAGAACAAGGTCATGAAGCTGTGGACCGCCATCGTCACCGCCTTCCTCGCGCTGTGCACGGCGCTCGGACTCGTCACCGCGACCGCCGCGACCGCCGCCGCGGCCGGCCCCCGCACCGAGAGCCCCCGCACCGACACCGCGCAGCGCACGAACCCGACGATCCCGGTGGCACACCACTGGGCCTGGTCCCACGGCAGGGCACTGCCCCCCACGATGAAGCAGCGGATCCGGGCCGAGGCCCACGGAAAGACCCCGAGCTGCCGCCACCGCCCGCTCGCCGACACCCAGGCGGAGACCACGGCCCAGCACCCCTCGGACTCCCTCGACTGCTGATCCCCCAGCACCGCAGTACCGCAACGTCTCGACCCACGGCGACTTGCGTACGCATCAGTCGACACGGAAAGACCCCCGGCCGGGTTCGGCCGGGGGTCTCGCGCTGTTCCGGCCCCCGGTACGACATGCTCGTACCACCTCGCAGAACCTCACCGGAAAGGTGGTGAGCGCTGCCGTGAACCGGCGCGTCACCGTAGTCACCGCTGTCCACGGCCCGTCCGCCCGGTTCCTGCCGGAGGCGTACGCGTCCCTGTGCGCGCAGCGGCTGCCCGACGGCTGGGAGTGGAAGTGGGTCGTCCAGGAGGACGGCACGTCGGACGAGGTCCGGCCGCACGTCCCGGACGACGCCCGGGTGTCCTTCCGGCAGGGCAGGCGGGGCGGGCCCGGGGTCGCCCGGACGATCGCGCTGGCGCGCGCCGAGGGCCCGTACGTCAAGGTGCTGGACGCCGACGACCAGCTCACGCCGGGCGCGCTCGCCCGCGACCTCGCCGTGCTGGAGGCGCACCCCACCGTCGGCTGGACGACGTGCCGCGTCCTGGACCTGCTGCCCGACGGCTCCACGGCCGGCTTCCCCGGCGACCCCGACGACGGCCCGATCGAGCGCGGCACCGTCCTCGACCACTGGAAGCGGAACGACTTCCTGGCCCCGGTCCACCCGGCGAGCCTGTGCGTGCGGCGGGAGCTGCTCACCGCGCTGGGCGGCTGGATGGCGCTGCCGGCCTCCGAGGACACCGGACTGCTGCTGGCGCTGGACGCGGTGAGCCGCGGCTGGTTCTCGGCCGAGACCGGTCTGCTGTACCGCAAGTGGGAGGGGCAGGTCACGGGCCGGGCGGCGCATCTCGACCCCGCCGAACGCACGGCCCGGACGGCGGTCGCCGAGGCCCGCGCCCGCGCGCTCGCCGCCTTCGGCTGGACCTACCCGCCGGCCGGGGCCGCGGCCACGACGAGCACTCCCTGACGGGCGTTCCCCCGCCGGCCCGTGCTCACTCGGTGAGCACGATCGCCTGCGAGGGGCACTTCTCGGCGGCCTCCCCGATCGCCTCCCGCACCCCCGGCTCCCCGGCCGCCTCCGCCGCGCCGGGCCGTACGACGCCGTACCCGTCCTCGAACGCGAACACGGCCGGCGCCCGGTGCGCGCACTCGGCGGAGCCGTAACACAGGGAGCGGTCGACGGAGACCTTCATACGTCCTCCAGTCGTGCAGTCGTGGGCGGTGACCTCCAGAACGTCACTGCCCGCCCGCGCCCCGCCTGAACCGGCCCGCGGGACCACCGCACGCGCCCGCGCCGGACTACCGCCCCCCGCCCGCGGCCGAGAGCCAGTGGGCCACCCGGCGGACCGTCGGCTCGTCCAGCCGCTCGGCCAGGGCGCGGACCGCCGCGTCGTCCTCGGGACCCAGGTCGTACAGGCCCGCCGTGCTCAGTCCGGCCATGAGCACCTGGTGCCGGCGGTCCGTCATGCGTTCCACCAGCCGGGCCGGTTCCGGGGAGCCGGGCGCGGGCCGCTCGGGCGCGGGGGCCGTGGCGGACGGGGTGTCGAAGAGGCGCCAGGCGCCGTCCTCGGGCCCCCAGAGCGCGACCGCCGCCTCGTCCCCGCGCGCCCGCACGGTCCGGGTCATGTCGCCCACGGCGTACCGCACCGGTCCCTGGTACGGGGACTCCGCGGCCACCGTCCAGGTGTCCCGGGTGGGTTCGTGGAACATCGCGACCCAGCGCGGTGCGCCGGGCGGTCGCGGGCACCGGGAACGCTGCTTCTCCATGACACTCACCCCTTCGGGGACGACCAGGGAGGCGACCGTAGCTGACGTATCGTCAGTTTTCCAGAGGAGGCAGGCGCGCGCGGCGGCACGCGCGGAGGTGGTGTTCCCGCCCGCCCGGCACCGGTCCCTCCCCTC
>NZ_MUMF01000211.1 GCF_002155905.1 Streptomyces tricolor
GGCGGGCGAGCATGTAGCTGATCTCGTCGGTGTGGAAGCGGCCGGTGGCGGTGCCGTCGTCGTGGACGGTGAGGCGAATGAGTCCGGAGGCGAGCATCCATCCGCTGATGGTGGTGGTGATGGTTCCACCGGCGCGTACTTGATACAGCCAGGCTGGGGGGATGTGGCGGACGGCACAGGTGGCCACGATGTGGTCGTACTCGGCGTCGTCCTTGTGTCCGGCGAGGCCGTCGCCGGTGATCAGGGTGGGGTGGTATCCGGCGGCGTGGATGTGGTCGGCCGCCGCGGCGGCCAGGCCCGGGTCGTACTCGATGGAGTACACCTTGTTGTCGCCGAGGCGGCTGCACAGGATGGCGGTGGAATAGCCGGTGCCGGTGCCGATCTCCAGCACCTTGTGGCCCTCGCTGATTCCGGCGACGTCGAACATGCGCACGATCAGGGAGGGCAGCGTGCTGGATGAGGTGGGGCGGCCGGTGACGGGTCCGGTGGCGTCGCCGGCGGTGGTGCCGTCGACCTGGGTGACCCAGGTGGTGTCCTGGTAGACGAGCCCCAGCCACTTTCCGGGATCGGTCCGGTCGCGGTGTACGGGGGTCCACTGGCGGCCGTCGAACTGGAACAGGCCGTTGCCCAGGAAG
This sequence comes from Streptomyces tricolor, assembly GCF_002155905.1. GTDB lineage: Bacteria > Actinomycetota > Actinomycetes > Streptomycetales > Streptomycetaceae > Streptomyces > Streptomyces tricolor. The sequence continues at coordinate 636 of NZ_MUMF01000211.1, forward strand.
AGTTCGCGGGGCACCGTTTCGAGGGCTGTGCGCCACGCCGGGTCATCCACAGGGACGGCGGCGGCGAGTTGGCGGCGCAGGTCGGCGGGGTCGGTCATGCGGGGACTCCATGCTGTAGGCGGTCGGCGATGGCGTGCGTGAGGGGAGCGGTGATGTGGTCGGGGAACCAGGCCCATTGACCGTTGGGGTTGCACTCATACCAGTGCCAGGCGCCCTCACGGTCCAGACCGAAGTCGAAGGCGCCGAAGGTGAGTCCGAAAGTATTGAGGTAGGCGCGCACGCCTTTGACGATGGCCGGGGGGACGGCCACGGGTGTGTAGGTGAGCCGGTCGTAATGACGGCGCCAGTCCACGCCGGGTGAGCCGTCGATGCGGACGGCGGTGAGGTGGTCGCCAACGGCGGTGAGGCGGACGTCGGCGGACTTGCGGACGCGCTGCTGAAACAGGTGCGCGGTGTGGCGTAGATGGTTGTCGATCTGGCCTGGCGTGACGTCCTCGATCCAGACGGTCAGCGCGCGGCCGGTGTCGTCGGTGTACTCGGTTTCCCTGAGCGGCTTGTAGATGACCGGCCCATGTTCGGCGGCGAAGGCGCGGGCGCGGTCGGGGTCGTTGGTGATGAGCGTGGGTGGCACGGTGAAACCGCAGGCGGCAGCCGTGGCCAGTTGTGCCGGCTTGTACTCGGCGTCCCTGTTGCGCCATGGGTGGTTCAGGTAGTGCGCGCCGGGGAGAGCGGCGAGGATGCCGCCGAGCCCGTAGCGGGCTTCTTCGACGGCCCATCGGCCGGTCTGCTCGTCCATGGCAAGGTCAGCGGTGTAGGGGGTGGGCCGCCGCCAGTACACCGAGCGGACGTTCCCCAGGTCGATGCTCCGGGACGCGGTGGCGAGAGTGCCGCCGGTCCCGATGCTGTCGAAGGTGCCGGACAGGGTCACCTCGCGGGGGAAGTCGCCGGGGTCCAGGCGGACCACGGGCACGCGACGCTGGTTCAGCTCGGTGATCACTTCGTCCGCAGTCGCGTCGTCCAGGCGCGTGACGACGAGGACGGGCGGCCCACCCACAGCCATCAGTCAGAGTCCCCGTTCTGGTCGCTGCCCTGGTCCGGGGTACCGTCCAGGCTGGTCTTCGTGCTCGTCTCCTGCGACGTCTCCGACCGCTTGTGCTTGGCCTCCGCCGTCAGCGGTGCGCCGTCGGGGCCGACCCACGCGGGGACCTGCGTGTGCGGGTCGAGGACGGGCCGGGCGGCGGAGAGGACGGCCGCAGTCGGGTAGGGCCGCATGCGTCCAAGTCCCCAGGGCTTGACCTGATCCAGTGACATCAAGGGTGGTTGCATGAGTCTCCTCGTCTCTCAGGTGATCCAACAGTGGCTGTCGCCACCCGGGGCTTCCGGACGACGAGAGGGGCTCGGCGGGGACAGTCGGTGCGAACGAGCGTTGCGCCCCGGCCGGGGTAGTTGGGCCACCGCCCACGGTATTGGGCGGGCGGTTGTTGCGGTCCCCCTCAGGGCTGCGCACACCGGTAGAGGTGGCTGTGGGGGCGGTCTGGTGCGGAGAGAGCCGCTGTGCGCGGCTCCTTGCCGGGAACGGAGTACGCAGTCGGGGCAGACTCCGTGCTGACCTCGTCGGAGACCATGGACACCACCAGCCCAAGCCCAACGGCGACGGCTCCCAGGAGCCCGGTGCCGACGGTCACCCCGTCGGCTTCCAGCATGCGGTGGCGTCCGGTCACGGGTCGCCGGCCTTGATAGCGATCTCAGCCCAAACACGCTTACCCCAGGGAAGGAGATCGGTTCCCCAGCGGTCGGAGAGGGCGTCGACCAGGAGGAGGCCACGGCCGCCCATGGCGTCCGGCCCAACGATGTGCAGCTCGGGCATGCGGCGGGACTTGTCGACCACGGCGACGCGAAGCCGGTCAGGGCGCGGCTGCTCGGCGATCACCCGGACGCTGTGAGAGTGACCGTGCCGGACCGCGTTGGTGACGATTTCGGAGATCAGGAGCATGCCGGTCTCTGCGGCGTCCTGGTCCATGCCCCACTGCGCGCACGCCTCGCGGACTATCTGACGCGCCACCGGAACAGTGGCGGCCTCGCTCGCGAAGGTGGCGCTCTGGCGCGGGCATTGCCCTGGTTTCATTCGCTCGTTGGTCATCGTCACGCCTTGGTCTGGGCAGCTGAGGGAGGCCCCGCCCGCATGCCTCGGGGAGAGAGAAACCTGCGGGCGGGGCGCCGCCGAGGTGCGTTCACGGGCGCGCTTCCCTGCGGCTCAGAGTCAGTCAACGCGTGGAGAGGGGAACGGGGAGACTCCAGAAGGTGACTCCAACGCGGAGTCAGGTGAGCGAGGTTGGCCTTAGCATCGGTTCCGTACGCTACTCGGGGGAGTTGCAGGTGGACCGTCTGTCACCGGACCCGCGTGAGGTCGTCGCCGGTCTGCTCGGGGATGAGCGCCTGCTCCATGCGTGCGCTGAGCGGGACATGGGCGCGGTGTTCCGGATGCTCAATGCGCGCGGTGTCAGTACACGGCGCATTGCTGCGGCCGTCGACATCACGCAGGGGCGGCTGTACGACTACATGAACGGCAAGAGCCGGGTGGAGAAGCTGACCCTGTTCGAGCAGATCGCCGACGCCTTCCGCATCCCCGGCCATCTGCTGGGGCTGGCTCGGCGCTCGTGGGAGCCCGCGCCGGCGACCGCCGAGTACGAGCGGGCGGACCGGCCGCCGCCGGACGGTGACGACCTGGTGGCGATGGATCATTTCCGCAGCGCTGACCGGCAGGCCGGCGGCGGCCGGCTGTACGGGGCCGTCGTCCGGCACCTGTCGGACCGGGTGGCGCCCCGGCTGGTCGACATCGGCAGCGGTCCGCAGGTCTTCGCCGCCGCAGCCGCGCTGACCGAGATGGCGGGCTGGATGGCTCACGACTCCGGTCGTGATGACCGCGCGGCCCAGCACTTCGCCCGCGCTCTCCCCCTGGCACGCACCTCTGGTGACCTCCCGTTGGCCGCGCACGTCGCTGCGAGCAGCAGCCACCTTGCTCTTGAGACCGGGGATGCGGCCGGGGCCGTCGGTTGGGCGCGGACCGGGCTCGACCTGGTCGCGCAGGGGCCTCGGATTCCCGCGCTGACGGCGCGGCTGCACACCATGCAGGCGCGTGCGCTGGCGGTCGCCTCTCAGCGCACCCCGGCGGCGCGGGCGCTGGAGGCCGCGCACCGTGACCTTGAGGCGTCGCCCGCTGCTGATCACCCGTGGCTGAGCCCGTTCGACGCCGCCGCGCTGGCCAGCGAGTCAGCTCTGATCATGCGTGACCTGGAGGAGTACGACGAGGCGCTGTCGCACGCAGAGCAAGCTGTTGCGCTGCGCGAGGCGGGGCGGGCGCGGTCCCTGGCTCTCAGCCGGATCAGCCTGGTGGACATCCACGTGCGCCGGGGCGACCTGGACGCCGCGGTGAGCGTCGGCCACGACCTGCTCAGTACGAGCCCGACCCTCGGTTCGGTCCGGGTGGTGCAGCAGCTCGACGGGCTGCGCCGGCTGTTGGAGCCGCACCGGGGGTACCGGCCGGTCCGAGAGTACCTGGCGCGGTTCGATGATGCGCGCCGCGCCAGAATGCTCCTGCTGGCTGATCTGATCCCGCCGTCCCCGGGAGGCACCACCGCATGAGGCCCACAGCACCCGATCCCGCCGACACCGACGCGTGGAACGCGTACCTCGCGGAGGGCAACGCCAAGCAGGCCCGCAAGCGCGTGGCGGCCGATGTGCTGCTGCGGGACCCGTCCGGCCGTGTGCTGCTGGTGAACCCCACGTACAAACCGGGATGGGACCTGCCCGGCGGGATGGCGGAGGCCAACGAGCCGCCGGAGCAGGCGGTACGCCGTGAGCTGATGGAGGAACTCGGCCTACGCGTCACGCTGCACGGTCTGCTGGTGGTGGACTGGGTGGCCCCGCACGGCCCCTGGGACGATCAGCTCGCGTTCGTCTTCGACGGCGGCACCCTGGACGAGGACCAGGCCCACCGGCTACGGCCACGGGACGACGAGCTGTCCGAAGCCGCCTTCGTCACGGCCGCCGAAGCCACCGACCGCCTCCGGGACCGCATCCGGCGCCGGTTCGAGCACGCTCTGAAGGCACGGGACGCGGGCCGACCGCTGTACCTCCACGACGGCGCACCCCTCATGTGACCAACAGGGCCCCACCGCATCGTGCCTGTGTTTTAGCAGGTCCGAAGACTGGGGGCAGACGAGTCGGGCTGTACGCCGGGTTCTGTTCCCCGGTGTCCTCGCGGACGCCGGGGCGACGGCCATCCATCTAGGGCCGGCGTTGCCGCCGGCCTCGTGCGGTCTACCCGCGGACTCGGGCGGGCCGCCCTCGATCGTCCGCGCAGGGACACCGAGGTGTCCCCTCTTGACCTTGCTCCGGGTGGGGTTTACCTAGCTGCCCAGGTCACCCTGGGCACTGGTGGTCTCTTACACCACCGTTTCACCCTTACCTGGGGCCGAAGCCCCGGGCGGTCTGCTTTCTGTGGCACTGTCCCGCGGGTCACCCCGGGTGGCCGTTAGCCACCACCCTGCCCTGTGGAGCCCGGACGTTCCTCGGGAAGCCCCCTAGGGGGACTCCACGCGGCCGTCCGCCCGGCTCGTCTGCCGTGTCGACCATGGTACCCGGCGGATGCCGCCCTGCGGCGCGGCGGCCGTGGCCAGCACCGAGCCCGAGAGGATCAGGGTGAAGGCGACGATGATCGTCGCGGTCAGCCGCTCGTCCAGGAAGAGGGCGCCGGCGGCTACGGCGACCGCCGGGTTGACGTACGTGATGACGCCGGCCCGGGTCGGTCCTATCTCCTTGATCAGCTCCAGGAAGGCCACGAACGCGATCGCGGTGCAGACGACGCCGAGGCCGGCGAGGGCGGCCAGGACCTCGCCCGACGGCAGCGTGGCGGGCCGGGTCAGGAAGGCGGCGGGGGCGTAGACGAGGGCGGCGAGTGTGAGGCAGGGAGTGATCAGCTGGAGGGTCGGGACGTCCTTCAGGTGCCGGGCGGCTATCAGGGGGGCGGTGGCGTAGCCGACGACCGTGATCAGCACCTCGGCCAGCGAGCGGGCGTCGCCACCGGTGAGGTGTGGCACGGTGAGGACGGCGACACCCCCGAGGCCGAGGGCGAGTCCGACGACGCGCCGGGCGCCCACACGTTCCGCGGCGCCGAAGAACCGGGCCAGGACGATGCCGACGATGGGCACGCCCGCGATGAGGAGTCCGGCGGTGGAGCTGGACAGGTGGCGTTCGGCGTCGGTGAGGGTCCACCAAGGGCCGACGATCTCGATGACCGCGAAGGCCAGCATGGGCTTCCAGTGCGCCCGGACCGTGCGGGCGAGGCCGCCTTGGCGCAGGGCGAAGGGGAGCAGGAGGGCGGCGCCGAGGGCGCAGCGCGTGAACACGACGACGGACGGGGACAACTCGTCCACCGCCACCTTGATCATCAGATACGGAATGCCCCAGACCACTCCCATCAGGGAGAACAGGGCCCAGCCACGTGCAGTCATGACCGTAGTGTGGGGCCGGTGCTCACCCCCGGTCTTGAACGCTGTTGCGGTACGCCGCCGGGGTCACCCCCAGCACCCGCCGGAACCAGCGCGTCAGATGCGCCTGGTCCGCGAACCCGACCAGCGCGGCCGCCTCGGCCGGCCGCAGCCCGCACTCCAGCAGACCGCGCGCCCGGTGCACCCGGTGCTGGGCGAGCCACGCGTACGGCGGCACCCCCATCGTCGTACGGAAGGCGCGCAGCAGCTGGTAGCGGGACAGGCCCAGGTCGGTGGCGAGGTCGGCGAGGGAGGGCGGGTCGGTCAGCTCGTCGGCGAGGCGGTCGCGTACGGCGCGGGCGACGCCGTCGGCGCCGGGCACGGTGTCGCTCGCCGCGCGGGCCGTGGAGTGGCGCCGGGCCAGCCCCGTCAGCAGCCAGGGCAGGACGGACTCCGCCTCCAGTGGATCGGGGCAGGCGCTCAGCCGGGTGTGGGCGGTGCGCAGGGCGCCGGCCAGCGCCGGGTCGTCGATGACGGGTTCGCGGAAGTGCGGCAGGCCGCCGAGGGTGCCGTCCGTCAGCAGGGACGTCTCGGCGTACAGGGCGCGGTACGCGTAGCCGTCGGTGGCGTTGCCGGGGCCGCCGGTGTGCATCTCGCCGGGTTCGAGGACGACGATGGTGCCGGGGCCGGTGCGGATGTGACCGCCCCGGTAGTCGATGATCTCGGAGCCGCCGACGCACACGCCGACGGTGTACTCGTCGTGGGCGTGCGGGGCGTAGACGTGCCGGCGGAAGCTGGCGGTGAGCAGATCGAACGGGGGCCCGCACCGGCCCAGCCGGGCCCGCGTCCACCGTGCCTGTTCCCCCATCGCACTCCCCCGAGTCCCCTGTGGTGGCTGCCGTGCGCCTCCCCGTGGGGGCAACGCCGTGAGCCCCCGCTTCCATGCCCTCCACCCCTACCGCTTCCCTACGGCCGCGGCCCCGGCGTCCGCGACGACACCGGGAGACAGAACCCGGCGTACAGCCCGACTCCTCCGCCTCCGCTCCCGCCCGGCGGTCATGCGCGAAGGCCCGCCCGGAACTCCGTCTCAGCAGCCCACCGCCACCCGCTCCAGCACCCCGAACGCCTCCTCCAGCCGGCACCGGTGATCCCCCGCCACCTCCTCCACCGGGTCCCCGGCCAGCAGGCGGCGTACGGAGCCGAGGAAGACCGTGCGGTACGCGGCCACGGTCAGTGCCGCCGCCAGTTCGGGGTCCGCGACCCCGGCCTCGCCCAGCGCGTCGGCCAGGGCCCGCTCGATCTCCTCGGCACCCTCGCGGGCACGGGCGCGCAGGGCGGGCGAGTCGACGACGACCCGCCAGAAGTCGGCGAAGGTCTCCCCGACGCCGCCCAGCGGGTGCCGTTCGTCGAGGAGCCGGAGCGTGAGGCGGCGCAGGGCGGCGAGCGGGGGCTCGCCGGGGGCGCGGTCGCGTACGGCCGTGGCGAAGAGGTCGGCGGCCTGCGGGATGCGGTCCAGGAACAGGTCTTCCTTGCGCGGGAAGTAGTTGAAGACCGTCATCGGGGAGACGCCCGCCGCGCGGGCGATCTCGGCGACCGTGACCGCGTCGAAGCCGCGCTGTGCGATCAGGCCCGTCGCGATGTCGGAGATGCGCTGCCGGGTCTCGTGCTTCTTGCGCTCCCGCAAGGAGAGTTCCTGATCGTCCCTGAAGTCCATGCCGGAAACTATAACCAAGAAATGTGTAGCCGCTCAAAAGTTTTAGTGACTACATTGAGCGCATGACGACGACCGAGTACGACTACGACGTGGTGGTGGCCGGCGCCGGCCCCGTGGGGCTCTTCCTCGCCTGCGAGCTGGCCCTGGGCGGGGCGCGGGTGCTGGTCCTGGAGCGGCTGACCGAGGTGGACGAGACGATCAAGGCGGGCTCGGTCAACGTGCCGACCGCGGTCGCCCTGTACCGGCGCGGCCTGCTGCCCGAACTGGCGGCGGTGTGGGAGGCGGTCCGGGCACGGATGGGCGCCGCCGGCCGCTCGGGCGAGCAGCCGCCGAAGTTCGCCGGGCACTTCGCCGGGATCATGCTGGACCCGGACCTGTTCGACGGCTCCGACCCGGTCTGGGCGGACCTCGGCCCCGTCGGCGGGGCCGGCCTCGTCGTACCCCAGGCCGAGCTGGAGCGGATCCTGTCCCGGCGGGCCGAGCGGCTGGGGGTCGCGCTGCGCCGGGGCGTCGAACTGACCGGTTTCGACGCCGACGACACCGGGGTGACCGTGCACACCGGCGAAGGCGGTGTCCGGGCCGGCTGGCTGGCCGGCTGCGACGGCGGACGCAGCACGGTCCGCAAGCTGGCCGGGTTCCACTTCCCCGGCACGGACCCGGAGATCACCGGCTACCAGGCGGTCGTACGGCTGACCGGGGCCGAGCGGCTCGGCCAGGGCTGGCAGACCACCGAGGCGGGGACGTACGTCCACGGGCCGTTCCCGGGCCGCGTCCTCACCGCGGAGTTCGACGGCCCGCCCGCCGACCGGTCCGCCCCCGTCACCGCGGCGGAGCTGGAGGCGAGCCTGCGCCGGGTCTCGGGCGTGCCCGAGGTGACCGTCACGGAGGTGGTCACGGCGACCCGGTTCACCGACAACGCACGCCAGGCCGCCGACTACCGCAAGGGCCGGGTGCTGCTCGCGGGCGACGCGGCGCACGTGCACGCGCCGTTCGGCGGGCAGGGACTCAACCTCGGCATCGGCGACGCGCTCAACCTGGGCTGGAAGCTGGCCGCCGTGGCCCGCGGCCGGGCACCCGAGGCGCTGCTGGACACCTACACCGCCGAACGGCACCCGGTCGGCGCCCGGGTGCTCGACTGGACCCGCGCCCAGATCGCGCTCATGCGCCCCGACCCGCACGCCCGCGCCCTGCGCACGATCGTCACCGACCTCGCGACGACCACCTCCGGCACCACCTACCTCGTCAACCGGATCTCCGGCGTCCGGCAGCGCTACGACCTGCCCGGCGACCACCCCTTGACCGGCGCCTCCGCCCCGGACCTGCCCCTCGCCGACGGCACCCGCCTCGGCGAGCACCTGCACACCGGCCGCGCCCTGCTGCTCGACCTGTCCGACGACGCGAAGCTGCGCGCCCGCGCCGAGGGATACGACGACCGGCTGGACGTCGTCACGACCGCCTCCCCGGACCGCCCGGGCCTCCGGGCCCTGCTCATACGCCCGGACGGCTTCGTGGCATGGGCCACCGACACGGCGGGCGCCAGCGGCCTCCGGGAGTCGCTGGAGCACTGGCTCGGCACCCCGAGGGCCGCCGCCTGACCCCGCCGCGAGGTCAGGCCGGGGAGGCGGTGCAGGCCGATGCCGGGAGGGCGGCACGCCGTACCCTGGCGCGGAGGTCTACGTAAGGAGTACGTGTTGCTGGTCCTGCTGCCGCCCTCCGAAGGCAAGGCGAACTCGGGCGAGGGTGCCCCGCTGGAGCTGGGGTCGCTGTCCCTGCCGGGGCTGACCGGGGCGCGGGAGGCCGTGCTCGGGGAGCTGGTCGAGCTGTGCGCCGGCAACGAGGAGAAGGCCCGCGAGGTGCTGGGGCTGAGCGAGGGGCTGCGCGGCGAGGTCGCGAAGAACGCCGGTCTGCGCACGGCCGGCGCCCGCCCCGCCGGGGAGATCTACACCGGTGTCCTCTACGACGCCCTGGGCCTGGCCACGCTGGACGCGGACGCCCGGCGGCGCGCGGCCGACTCGTTGCTGGTGTTCTCCGGGCTGTGGGGCGCCGTGCGGGTGACGGACCGGATCCCCTCCTACCGCTGCTCGATGGGCGTGAAGCTGCCGGGACTCGGCGCGCTGGCCGGGCACTGGCGGGTGCCGATGGCCGAGGTGCTGCCGGAGGCGGCGGCCGACGGCCTGGTCCTCGACCTGCGGTCCTCCGCCTACGCGGCGGCCTGGAAGCCGAAGGGCGAGGTCGCCGGGCGCACGGCGACGGTACGGGTGCTGCACGCGCCGACCCGGAAGGTCGTCAGCCACTTCAACAAGGCGACCAAGGGCCGGATCGTCCGCGGCCTGCTGACCGCCGGGGCCGCTCCGCAGGACCCCGCCGAGCTGGTGACGGTGCTGCGGGAGCTGGGGTACGTCGTGGAGGCGGAGGCGCCCGGGAAGCCCGGCAAGGCGTGGGCGCTGGATGTGCTGGTGGACGAGATCCACTGACCTGCACCGGCACCCACCGATGCCCCGTTGCATGCTGTGCAACGCTCATTGCGTGGGATGCGGGCGCTGGGCACGATGAGGGCATGACCTCGTCGCCGCCCTCCTCTCCGGCCGCCTCCGTGCTGGACCTCGCACCCGTCGTGCCCGTGGTGGTGCTCGCCGACGCCGCCGACGCCGTACCGCTCGCGCGGGCGCTGGTGGCGGGCGGGCTGCCGGCGATCGAGGTGACCCTGCGGACGCCGGCCGCGCTGGACGCGATCCGCGCCATCGCCGACGAGGTCCCGCGGGCCGTGGTGGGGGCGGGCACGGTGCTCACCCCGGAGCAGGTGGCCGCCTGTACGGCGGCCGGGGCGCGGTTCCTGGTCAGCCCCGGGTGGACGGAGACGCTGCTGGCGGCGATGCGCGGATCCGGGGTGCCGTTCCTGCCCGGGGTGTCGACGACCTCGGAGGTGGTGGCGCTGCTGGAGCGCGGGGTGCGGGAGATGAAGTTCTTCCCGGCGCAGGCGGCGGGCGGTACGGCCTATCTGAAGTCGCTGGCCGGGCCGTTGCCGCAGGCCCGGTTCTGCCCCACCGGCGGGATCGGGCCGACGACCGCGCCGGAGTATCTGGCCCTGCCCAACGTCGGCTGTGTCGGCGGGAGTTGGATGGTCCCGGCGGAGGCGGTGGCCGCCGGGGACTGGGCCCGGATCGAGGAGCTGGCGCGGGCCGCGGCCGGGCTGGGGCTCAGGGCCGCAGGTGGGACGTGTCGTTGAAGAGCCGTACGCTCGCGTTGCCGTCCGCGTAGTACGCCACCGCGGACAGGGAGGCCGCCGAGAGCTCCATCCGGAACAGGGACTCGGGCGGGGCGCCGAGGGCGAGGCGGACGAAGGTCTTGATCGGGGTGACGTGCGAGACCAGCAGGACCGTACGGCCCGCGTGGGCCGCGACCAGCTTGTCCCGCGTGGCGGCGATCCGGGCGGCCGTCTCCGCGAAGCTCTCGCCGCCGCCCGTGGGGCGGGCCTCCGGGTCGGCGAGCCAGGCGTTCAGATCGTCCGGGTGGCGCTCGCGGACCTCGCCGAAGGTCAGGCCCTCCCAGGCGCCGAAGTCCGTCTCGCGCAGGCCCTCCTCGACCGCGACGTCCAGGCCGAGGCGGGCCGCGACGATCTCCGCGGTCTCGCGGGTGCGGGCGAGGGGGGAGCTGACGACGGCCTGGATGGTGCCGCGCCTGGCCAGCGCCTCGGCGACGCGGTACGCCTGCTCGCGGCCGGCGGCGGAGAGCGAGGGATCGGTACCGCCGCTGCCGGAGAAGCGCTTCTGGGGAGTGAGGGGGGTCTCGCCGTGGCGCAGCAGCACCAGGGTGGCGGGCGCGCCGAGATCAGGAGCGGCACTCCAGCCACGGTGCTGCTCGGTGGGGGCGGCCGGGGTTTCCTTGACGGCGCTGGAAGAGGGCTGCTTGCCGGCAGGCGCCGCTTCTTCCGGGACGGGCGCCGCGGTGCCCCCAGCCTCGCGCACCGCCTCCGCCTCGCGCACCGCCTCCGCCTCGACGTCGTCCTCCGCCGGCGCGACCGCCGGCCGTGCCGCGGCGGCCGAACGGCCCTCCGCCAGCGCCGCCCGCGCCCGCGCCGCGCCCGCCGCCGCGTCCCCGGGCGGGCCGGAGGGCTCGGGGACGGCGGCCGGCGTGTCCAGGGCCGCCCGGGACGTCGACGCGGACCACTGCTCGCCCTTCGCGCCCGCGTCCATCGCCTCGTTCGCCAGCCGGTCGGCGTGCTTGTTCTGTTCCCGGGGGATCCACTCGTAGGTGACCTGGTCCGGCGGGAAGAGGGACCGGGCCTCCGTGGCGAGGGGCTTCATGGCGGGGTGCTTGATCTTCCAGCGGCCCGACATCTGCTCGACGACGAGCTTGGAGTCCATGCGGACGTGGACCCTCGCGGCGGGATCGAGGGCGCGGGCGGCGCGCAGGCCGGCCAGCAGGCCGCTGTACTCGGCGACGTTGTTCGTGGCGACGCCGAGGTACTCGGCCGCCTCCGCCAGGGTCTCCCCGGTCGCCGCGTCGCGGACCACGGCCCCGTAGCCCGCGGGCCCGGGGTTGCCCCGCGACCCGCCGTCGGCCTCGACGATGAACTCCCGCACGCCCAGAGCCCCCAACGTCCCTTCGTGCCCTACAGACCCGACTCCGCCGTACGCACCAGGATGCGGCGGCAGTTCTCGCAGCGCACCACCGTGTCCGGCGCCGCCGCGCGGATCTCGTTCAGCTCGGTGATGGCCAGCTCCTGCCGGCAGCCCTGGCAGGTACGGGCGTACAGCTTGGCCGCGCCGATGCCGCCCTGCTGCGCGCGCAGCTTGTCGTAGAGCTTCATCAGGTCCTCGGGGACGGACGCGGCGACGACCTCGCGCTCCTTCGTCACCGCGGCGACCTCGCCGTCGATCTGTTCGAACGCCGCGTCCCGGCGGCCGGTCGCGTCGTCGATCTTCGCCTGCACCGAGCCGACCCGCTCGGTCAGCTCGTTCACCCGCTCCTGCGCGGCCTCGCGGCGCTCCATGACCTCCAGGACGACGTCCTCCAGGTCGCCCTGCCGCTTGGCGAGGGAGGCGATCTCGTGCTGGAGGTTGGACAGGTCCTTCGGCGAGGTGACCGCGCCGGAGTCCAGGCGCTGCTGGTCGCGGGCGGCGCGCTGGCGCACCTGGTCGACGTCCTGCTCGGCCTTGGTCTGCTCGCGGGCGCAGTCGCTCTCCTCGGTCTGCGCGGCCACGAGCAGGTCGCGCAGCTGGGTGAGGTCCTTCGTCAGCGACTCGATCTCGGCGTGCTCGGGCAGGGACCTCCGCTTGTGCGCGAGCTGCTGCAGGCGGACGTCGAGGGCCTGGACGTCGAGGAGTCGGATCTGATCTGCGGGCGCGGCGTTCAGTTGGGGGCTCCTGTTAGCTAGAGGTGGTGGTGGACGCCGCGTGGGCGGTCCAGGGGTCGGTGACCGTCTTGGACACATGGACGCGGAGGTCCCAGCCGTGGCGGTCGGAGATCTCGTCGAGCTGGCTCGCGGCCAGCTCGCACCAGGGCCACTCGGTGGCCCAGTGCGCCGCGTCGAGCAGCGCGAGGGGACTGTGGGCCACCGCCTCGGACGCCGGGTGGTGGCGCAGGTCGGCGGTGAGGAAGGCGTCGACGCCGGCCGCGCGGACCTGGTCGAAGAGACTGTCGCCGGAGCCGCCGCTGACGGCGACCGTGCGGACCACGGCCTCGGGGTCGCCGGCCACCCGGATGCCCTGCGCGGTGGCGGGCAGCCGCTCGGCGGCGCGCGCGGCCAGCTCGCGGACGGTGACCGGGTGGTCGAGTTCGCAGACCCGGCCGAGGCCGCGGCGGCCGTGCGGGTCCGTGGGGTCCGGCACCAGGGGGCGTACGACCCGCAGGTCGAGGGCGCCGGCGAGGGCGTCGGAGACACCCGGGTCGGCGGTGTCGGCGTTGGTGTGGGCGACGTGCAGCGCGATGTCGTTCTTGATCAGCGTGTGCACGACGCGGCCCTTGAAGTGCGTGGCCGCGACCGTGGTCGTACCGCGCAGATAGAGCGGGTGGTGGGTGACCAGCAGGTCGGCGCCGAGCCGCACCGCCTCGTCGACGATCTCCTGCACGGGGTCGACGGCGAACAGCACCCGGGTGACCTCCTGGTCGGGGTCGCCCACCACCGTGCCGACCGCGTCCCAGGACTCGGCCCGCTCGGCGGGCCACAGGTTCTCCAGCGCGGCGATGACTTCAGACAGACGGGGCACGGGCCAAGGCTACCTGGCTGTTCGGCGGGGCTGTACCGCATGCGTCCGGTCTGACCCCGGTCAGCACACACGCCCCGGTTTCCTCAGATGAATCGCTTCTGCGCCACCCGTACGTGTGAAGCCGGAGAGGGCCGCTCCCCCGCCTGTGCGTGCGAAAACTAGCTTCGTCGCCGGAGGTGACCGAACGATGACGGCCTGTGCGATCGAACCACCGTCCACGGAGGGGGCCGACGGTGTGCCGGGGGCGGGGTGCGTGATCACGGCGGACGGCGCGTACGCCGCCCGGCTCGCGCGCGACGGTGACTCCTGGTTCCCCGAGCGCTGGACCCTGGACGGCCCCGAGCCGTACGCCGTACCGCTGCCCGGCAACCAGCCGGAGGAGCCCGGTACCGAGGTGCAGCCGATGGGCGACGGCCGGGTGCTGATCCACCGGCTGGTGGCCGGGCGGCACGCCTTCGCGCTGCTGTACCCGACCGGGCCCGGCACCGGCGAGCTGCCGCTGGGCGCGGTGGAGTGCCCCGAGCCCGGCACCCGGCTCTTTCTGCTGCCGCCGGCGCCGGGCGGCGTGCGGGCGTACGCGCTCGCCGTCGGGCCGCGCTCCAGCGTGGTGTGGCTGGTGGCGGGCGGGGCGTTCGGGCCCGAGCGGCTCGCCGAGGTGCCGGGGCGCTGCTCGGGCGGGGTCTGGCTGGACCGCGCCGGGCGGATGCTGGCGCTCGACCGGGAACTGGGCGGACGCACCAAGACGGTCGTGGTGGACCTGGAACGCGCGGAGGTCTCGCCGCTGCTGCAGATCGCGGACGGCAGCGACGACCGGCTGCTGCTCGCCGACCCGGACAGCGGCCTGCTGCTGATCTCCTCCGACGCCCCCTGCCCCGGGCAGGAACGATTGGGCTGGGGCGTGCTCGGCAGCACCCTGCCGGTGCGGTTCCCGGAGTGCCTGCGGGTGCGGGAGTGCGCGGTGACCCCGTTCGCGATCCAGCCCGGGCAGGCGCTGATGCCGGAGAACTGCGCGGTGGGCCTGCGGATCGACGGCACGTTCGGCACCTGGGTGGGCACCTGGCGGCCGGCCGAACGCCGGGTCCGCCACCTTCCGGCGCCGGAGGGCTGGCTGGCGGGGGCCGGGGTGTGGACGCGGGACGGGGTGCTGCGGCTGCCGTACGCCACGGAGACGACACCGTGCGGCGTGTCGGACCTGACGGCACCGGAGGGTCCCGCTCGGGACGGGGGCTCCGAGCGGGCGTCCGAGGCGGGCCGGCCGGCGGCGGAGGCGCGTCCTTCCGTGCCGGAGGCGGGTCATCCCGTGCCGGAGGCGGGCGCTTCCGTGCCGGAGCCAGGTGCTCGCGGGCCGGAATCGCGCGGGCCGGGGGCGGAGGCGGGTGCCCCGACGCGGGCGGAACCGGGGCCTCCCGTGCGGGCGGAACCGGGGCCTCCGGTGCGGGTGGTGACCCGGCCGGTGCCGTTGCAACAGGCCCCTCTGGGACGTCTTGTAACGAACTAGTGCCGGTTGGCGTGTGCGCCTGGATTCGGGCCGTGGTGCGCCGGTTACACTCGCCCGGCTGTACGAAAGATCATGTTGACGGGGTGAATACGTCCGATGAGCGACACCAGCACGACCGAGCAGCTGTCTGCCGACTCTTCCGAGACCGCCGGCCACGGCCGGCACCGGGGCCCGGTCGCGGCCCAGGAGAGCGAGACGACTCCGCACGGCCGGCATCGCAAGCCGGTCCAGGAGACGGCCGAGGCGGCTGCCTGACGGCAAGGAAGAAGAGGGGGCGCTCGTCCGGCGAGCGCCCCCTTCGCCTTACCCCCGCTTGAGCCCGAGCACCTCCGCCGCCGCGAAGGTCTCCCCCGCCGGCCGGCCGGCGTAGTGCGGGGTGAGCAGCGCGTCGAGTTCGTCGTACGTGAACGCCTCCTGCTTGCTGTCGAACTTCGCGCGCACCCGCGGCCGTTCGAGTACGGCCACCATGCCGCCGTGGACGACGAGGAGCTGGCCGTTGACCCCGGCGGCGGTCGGCGAGGCCAGATAGCCGACGAGCGGGGCGACGTGCTCGGGCGCGAGCGGGTCCAGGCCCTCCTCCGGTTTCCGCAGGCACGCGAAGACGTCCTCGGTCATCCGGGTCCGGGCGCGCGGGCAGATGGCGTTGGCCGTGACGCCGTACTTGGCGAGGGCGAGCGCGGTGGAGGTGGTCAGGCCGACGATCCCGCCCTTGGCCGCCGCGTAGTTGGGCTGGCCCGCGGACCCGGCCACGAAGGCCTCCGAGGAGGTGTTCACGATCCGCCCGTACACCGCCGCCCCGGCCGCCTTGGACCGCTCCCGCCAGTGCGCGGCGGCGAAGCGGGTGGTGTTGAAGTGGCCTTTGAGGTGGACTCTGATCACCGCGTCCCACTCGTCCTCCGTCATGGAGAAGACCATCCGGTCGCGCAGGATCCCGGCGTTGTTGACGAGGATGTCCAGCTTGCCGAACTCCTCGACCGCCAGCCGGACCAGCTCACCGGCCTGCCGGAAGTCGGCGACGTCTCCGCTGTGCGGTACGGCCGTTCCGCCGGCCGCGCGGATCTCCTCGGCGACCTGCTCGGCGGGCTCCGCCGACGCCGCGCCGGAGCCGTCCCGGCCCGGCCGACCGTGGTCGTTGACGACGACGGCCGCGCCGAGCCGGGCGAGTTCCAGGGCCTCGGCCCGTCCCAGCCCGCGTCCGGCGCCGGTGACGATCGCGCAGAGCCCCGCGAGTGGCAGTGACATGGGCCGCTCCCTCAGATCTCGATGCAGGTGCGCAGGGCGGTGCCGGTGCGCATCTGGTCCAGTGCCTCGTTGATCCCGGCGAGCGGCACCCGGTGGGTGATCAGGCCCGCCAGGTCGACGCGGCCGGCCCGCCACAGGGCGATCGTGCGCTCGTAGGAGCGCCGCACGTCCCCGCCGCCGTACAGGGACGGCAGGATGCGTTTCTCGTCGAAGAACAGCTCGAACATGGTGAGCTTGAGGTGGTCGTCCATGGCGCCGGCGCCGACCACGACGAGAGTGCCGCCACGCCGGGTGGTCTCGTAGGCGGTGCGGGCGGTGGCGGACCGGCCGACGACCTCGAAGACGTAGTCGAAGCCCTCGCCGCCGGTGATCTGCTGCTTGGCGTCGGCCAGTTCCTCGGGCGGGACGGCCCGGGTGGCGCCGAACCTGAGGGCGGACTCGCGCCGGGAGGCGACCGGGTCGACGGCGACGATCTCGGCGGCGCCCTTCAGCCGCGCGCCCTGTACGGCGGAGATGCCGACGCCGCCGCATCCGATGACGGCGACCGACGAACCGGCCGCCACGTCGGCGGTGTTGAGGGCGGCGCCGAGACCGGTGGTCACCCCGCAGCCGATCAGCGCGGCGATGTCGAAGGGCACGTCCTCCGGGACCGGCACCGCGCAGCCGGCGTCGACCACGACCTCCTCGGCGAAGGTGCCGGTGCCCGCGAAGCCGAAGACGTCACCGCCGGGGCGCCGGAAGTTGGGGGTGCCCGCGTTCACGAACCCGGCCAGGCAGAGCTGGGTCTGCCCCCGTGTGCAGGCCGGACAGGCACCGCAGGCCGGCAGCCAGCACAGCACGACCCGGTCCCCGGGCCTGAGGTGCCGTACACCGTCCCCCACGTCGAGGATCTCGCCGGCGCCCTCGTGGCCGGGCACGAAGGGGGCCGGCTGGGGCAGCACCCCGTTCATCGCGGACAGGTCGGAGTGGCACAGTCCGGTGGCGCGCACCCGGACCCTGACCTTGCCGGGGCCGAAGCCCACCGCCTCGACGTCGTCGAGGACCTCCAGCTTCTCCTGGCCGGTCTCGTGCAGTACGGCTGCGCGCATGGTGCGGCTCCCCTCACGGTCTCTCAGGACGTGCTGAACGGTCTCTCCGAAGCGATGGGCGGTCTCTCCGAGTGCTGGACGTCCCTCAGGGTTCCGGCGGTCAGGAGTGCTGGACGACGGTGTCGGCGAGCACGGGCGCGTCGTCCCGCTCCACGGCACCCACCGTGACCCGCACCCGCCCCTCCTCGCGCCACATCCGCACGCGCAGGGTCTCGCCGGGGAACACGACCCCGGCGAACCGGGTGCGGTAGCCGTGCACCCGGGTCACGTCACCGCCGAGCAGCGTGTCCACGACCGCCTTGAGCGTGATGCCGTAGGTGCACAGGCCGTGCAGGATCGGCCGGTCGAAACCGGCGAGCTTGGCGAACTCGGGGTCGGCGTGCAGGGGGTTGTAGTCGCCGGAGAGGCGGTAGAGGAGGGCCTGGTCCGGACGGACGGGCCGGTCGACGGTCCGGTCGGGGTCGCCGGTGGGCGGGTCCAGCCGCGCGGAGGGCCCGCGGTCGCCGCCCCAGCCGCCCTCGCCGCGTACGAAGATCTGGGCGTCGTTGGTCCACAACGGGCCCTCGCCGTCGGCGACTTCGGTGCGCATGACGAGGACGGCGGCCTTGCCCTTGTCGTGCACGGCGGCGATCCGGCTGGTGGCGGTGGCGGTGCCGGCGGGCGGGATCGGCCGGTGCAGGGTCAGGCTCTGGCCGCCGTGCAGGACCTTGGCGAGGTCGACGTCGACGCCCGGCATGGACAGCCCGCTGATCACTCCGGGCGAGCCGGAGCCCGCGACGGTGGCGAAGCTCGGCAGGACGTGCAGCCGGGACTCCAGGGTGTAGCGCAGCTCGTCCGGGTCGGTGGCGGGGCTGTCCTTGTCCGGGTCGGTTCCCGCGCCGATGCCGAGGTGGTAGAGCTGGACGTCCTTGGGGGTCCAGCCGATCTCGCCGGAGCGGGGTTCGGCGGCGAGGGCCTGGGCTGCGTCGATGGGCATGGGGCTCCTGACGGGTCTCAAGACCTCGGTGCGGACGTCCGCACCGTCGGCCGCACCGAGGTCGTCCACGTGCGGACCTAGAACGCGTTCCAGTCCGGCGCCCTCTGTATAGCCCAGCGCTCGACAGTTGTGAAGGCTCCTGACGCGGCGTCAGCTTCCTTCCCCACCGGCTTCCCCATCGGCACGGAACCGGCACGGCCGGAGGAACCGGGGCCGCCGGACGAGCCGGCGCCGTCGGCGGCTGCGGCACCGAGGGCACCACGACCGCCCGGCCGACGCCGTCCTCACAGGCAGGCGAACAGCCCGTCGAGCGGGGCGGGGACGGCGTCCGGGGCGAGGGCCTCGACGAGGACGCGGCCGTAGCGGATCTTGCGCCCCTTCTTCGTACCGAAGAAGCGCCGGAACTGCTGCTGTGCGGTCCGGCCCTGCTGCGCGGGCTGCCGCAGGAAGGTCTGGAGGGGCCGCAGGTCGCCCTCGGCCCGGACCAGCTCCTCCACCCGGGGCACGCCGAGCGCGCGGATCAACTCGTCCTCCAGGTCCGCCGCGCAGACGAAGATCCCCTGCTGGGCGGCACCGGCCCGCTCCCAGCCGCGGGCGTAATAGCGGTGTTCCCGCTCGTCGCACAGTCCCGTCATGCGCAGCCCCAGGCCGGCCGGTCCGAGGAGCCGGGCGAAGCGCCCGGCGTTCATCGCCCCGCCCATCGGCAGGACGCACACCCCCTCGGCCGCCAGATCCCGGCCGCGACGCGCGGCCAGCGCGCCGACGGCCTCCGCGTCGCTCGGCCCTTCGAGCAGGACGACCGTCCGGACGGACAGCCGCGCGGCCAGCTCGCGCGCGGGGCCACCGGGGCCGCCGGCCGCCCAGTCGGTGACCGCTTCCCGGAACGCCCCCATGTCAGCCATGGGACGAGTCTCCGCCCTTTCCGGCCACCGGGGTAGGGATTTTCCGTCCCACGCGTTCCCGACGGCGGCTGCCCGCACCGTGGGCAACGGCAGGCGGAACCCCGCCTCTTCCGGCATCGGCCACCTCGATGACGTGCCGTCAGAAACCCATGGATCGGTCAAGAATTCGTTAGAGGCCCGAAGCAACGGAATAGTTGCCTGTGCATACGAGGTTTACCCGGCACTCATGACACGCGGAAGGCCTCACCCCATGCCAGACACGACGACCGACCAGCCCACCCGGAGAGCGGGCGGCGCCGTGGTCCCCGTGCTCGCCTTCGCGGGCATCGTGGTCGCGGTGATGCAGACGCTGCTCGTGCCGGTCATCAAGGACCTGCCGCAGCTGCTGGACACCGCTCCCACCAACGCCACCTGGGTCCTGACCTCCACGCTGCTGTCGGGCGCCGTCGCCACCCCGATCATGGGCCGGCTCGGCGACCTCTACGGCAAGCGCCGCATGCTCGTCCTCAGCCTCGCCGTGATGGTGGTCGGCGCCCTGATCAGCGCGGTCACCAGCGACCTGCTCATCATGATCGCGGGCCGCACCCTCCAGGGCTTCGCCATGGGCGCGATCCCGCTCGGCATCGGTCTGATGCGCGACATGCTGCCCCGCGAGAAGCTCGGCTCGGCCATGGCCCTGATGAGTTCCTCCATCGGCGTCGGCGGCGGCCTCGCGCTGCCCGCCGCTGCCCTGGTCGCGCAGCACGCGGACTGGCACGCGCTGTTCTACGGCGCCGCCGGCCTCGGCGCGCTCGCCATCGCCCTCACCCTCCTCGCCGTACCGGAGTCCCCGATGCGCGCCGCGGGCTCCTTCGACCTGCTCGGCGCGCTGGGCCTGTCCACCGGCCTGGTGCTGCTCCTGCTGCCCATCACCAAGGGCAGCGACTGGGGCTGGTCGTCGGGTACGACGCTCGGCCTGTTCGCCGCCGCCGTCGCCGTCCTGCTGCTGTGGGGCGTGTACGAGCTGCGCGTCCAGGCACCCCTGGTCGACCTGCGCACCACCGCCCGGCGCGAGGTGCTGCTCACCAACCTCGCCTCGATCATGGTGGGCGTCAGCTTCTACGTCGTCTCCCTCGTCCTGCCCCAGCTGCTCCAGCTGCCCACCGCCACCGGCTACGGCCTCGGCCAGTCCATGGTCGTCGCGGGCCTGTGCGTGGCCCCGCTGGGCCTGACGATGATGTTCACCGCGCCGGTCTACGCCCGGCTGTCCGCCCGCTACGGCCCCAAGGTCACCCTGATCACCGGCCTGCTGATCATCGCGATCGGCTACGGCGGCGGCCTCGGCCTGATGGACGCCGCCTGGC
This sequence comes from Streptomyces tricolor, assembly GCF_002155905.1. Classification (GTDB taxonomy): domain Bacteria; phylum Actinomycetota; class Actinomycetes; order Streptomycetales; family Streptomycetaceae; genus Streptomyces; species Streptomyces tricolor. Next base: position 21,097 of record NZ_MUMF01000211.1, read on the forward strand.
AGACGGTCGTCACGTCCGTGGTCCTCGGCGCGGGCATCGGCCTCGCCTACTCCTCCCTCCCCGCGCTGATCGTCGGCGCGGTCCCGGCCTCGGAGACCGGCGCGGCCAACGGTCTGAACACCCTCATGCGCTCCATCGGTACGTCGGTGTCGAGCGCCGTCATCGGCATGGTGCTGGCCGACACCGCGAACGACGTGGGCGGCGTCGAGATCCCGACCATGCACGGTTTCCGGGTCTCCTTCCTCATCGCCACCGCCGCGGTGGCGGTCGGCCTGCTGCTGGCGTTCTTCCTGCCGGGGGCCACCCGGCCGGCCCAGCGGCACACGCAGCTGCGGGCGAGCAGCGAGGAGGACGCCAACCTGGAGCGCGCCGAGGAGGTGCTGCGGGGGTTCCGCGGGCGCGTCCTGGACGCCTCGGGTGCCCCGGTGGCGCGGGCCAAGGTCACGCTGATCGACCGCCGGGGGCGGCAGGCGGGGGCCACGGTCTCCGCGCCGGACGGCAGCTACGTGCTGGCGGTGCCGGCCGAGGGGGCGTACGTGCTGGCCGCGCGCGCCTCCGGCCATGGGCCGTCGGCTTCCTCGGCGACGCATTCCGGTGCGGAGGGGGCTGTCGAGCTGGATCTTTCGCTGCCGGGGGAGACGGTGAGCGCCTAGCGGGGTGCCTCGTTTCCGTCGTCCGACGGCTGCGGCGCCTTCCCGGCCGCACCCACCCACGCGGCGGATCCGCACCTCGGACCCGGCCCCGCGCCCTTCGGGACGCTGCACGCACCCCCGGTCACCCCTGTGACCGGGGGTGCGGCAGCATGGGCGGCAGTTCGGACAGCCGTACGACCGAAAGGCGCCCCATGCCCGCCGCTCCCCAGCCCGAGATCCTGGCCGCGTTCGAGGCGGCGAAGGGGTTCATGCCCCCGGACGAGGGGCTCGCCCTCTACGACGCCGCCGTCACCGCCGGCAGGCTCGGGCTGCCGCTGCTGGAGGTCGGGACCTACTGCGGGCGCTCCACGATCCTGCTGGCCGACGCGGCCCGCGCGGCCGGGGTCACCGCGCTGACCGTCGACCACCACCGGGGCAGCGAGGAGCAGCAGCCCGGCTGGGACTACCACGACCCCGAGACGGTCGACCCGGAGATCGGCCTGATGGACACGCTCCCGTCCTTCCGGCGCACGCTGTTCAGGGCGGGCCTGGAGGAGCACGTGGTCGCCCTCGTCGGCCGCTCCCCGCAGATCGCGGCACTCTGGAACTCCCCGCTCGCCTTCGTGTTCATCGACGGCGGCCACACCGACGAGCACGCCACCGCCGACTACGAGGGCTGGGCGCCGCACGTGGCCGAGGGCGGCCTGCTGGTCGTGCACGACGTCTTCCCCCATCCGGAGGACGAGTTCACGGGCCAGGCACCGTACCGGGTGTACCTGCGGGCCCTTGCGTCCGGGGCGTTCGCCGAGGTCTCGGCGACCGGCTCGCTGCGTGTCCTGCGGCGAACGCGCGCGGGGATCTGAGGCCCCGGTTAGAGTCGCAGACGTGTCGTACACAGGACCGGACTTCGATCCCCCGCAGCAACGACGGCCCCGCCGCGGCCCGCTGACCGTGGCGCTCGCCGCGCTGGTGCCCGGTGCGCTGCTCGGCTGGATGGTGTACGAGGCGGTGGGCGGCGGCGGTACGGGCGGTGCGGACCGTACGGCCTCCGCCGCGCCGACCGCCGGCACCTCCGCGGCGCCCTCCGCGCCGGCCGGCACCCCCGCCGCCTCGCCGAGCGCCTCCGCGAGCGGCTCCCCGGGTGACGACGGCAAAGAACCCGGCTCCGGCCCCCTCAAGGGCAAGGTCGTCGTCATCGATCCCGGACACAACCCGGGCAACTTCCGGCACACGGCCGAGATCAACCGCCAGGTGGACATCGGCACGAACCGCAAGGAGTGTGACACCACCGGGACGTCCACGAACGACGGCTACACCGAAGCCGAGTTCACCGTCGACGTCGCGCACCGGCTGCGCACGCTCCTGGAGAAGCAGGGCGCGACGGTGAAGCTGACCCGGGACGGGGACAGCCCGGCCTGGGGGCCGTGCGTGGACGAGCGGGCCCGGATCGGCAACACCGCGCGCGCGGACGCGGCCGTCTCGATCCACGCCGACGGCTCCGCCCCCGGCGACCGCGGCTTCCACGTCATCCTGCCGGGGTCCGTGCACGCCGGCGCCGCCGACACCCGGGCCATCGTCGGCCCGTCCCACGACCTCGGGGTGCGCATCGCGGGCAACTTCCTGCGCGAGACCGGCGAGCCGCCCTCCAACTACGTCGGCGGCGGGACCGGTCTTGTCACGCGCACGGACCTGGGTGGTCTCAATCTGTCAACAGTTCCGAAGGTTTTCATCGAGTGCGGCAACATGCGCGATAGCAAGGACGCGGCACTGCTGACCAGCGGAGCCTGGCGGCAGAAGGCGGCGCAAGGGTTGTCTGAGGGAATCGTGAGTTTCCTGCGTCAGTCCTGACCGGCGGGCGGAACCGGCCGGACAGCCGGATCTTGCGGACGGTAGTGTCTACCGACGACGAGACGACCTACGAAGGACCTGAAGTGAATATCCGCTCCCTCACTAGAGGCGACGGCGTGGTGATCGGAGCAGCGGTGTTGCTGTTCATCGCGTCGTTCCTCGACACGTTCGACTCCGACGGCAGCGACATCCCCAACGCCTGGGACAACCTCGGCCTGGTCATGAGCATGTATGTCGGCGGCATCGTCGGCGCGGTCCTGATCGTCGTCGCTCGTGCGCTTCCGCAGCCGCGCAAGGTCGCCGGACTCGACCTCGGTCAGGTCGGCATCGCCTTCACGATCCTGGCCGCGTGGACGTCGTTCTGGACGATCATCGACCCGCTGGGCGCCCTCGACGAGAACGAGCTGTTCAAGGTCGACGCCGGCTCGGGTCTCATCCTGGGCCTCATCGCTGCTCTGGTGCTGGCCGCGGGGGCCATCGCCACGCCGCTCGTGCCCGCCCTCCAGGCCGCCCTGGTGCCGGCCCCCAAGCCGGCCGCGCCGCAGCCCTACGGCGCCCAGCCGCCCGGTGGTTACGGCTACCCGGGTGCCCAGCCGCAGCAGCCGTACGGCGCCCAGCCGCAGCCGGGCCAGCCGTTCGGCCAGCAGCCGCCGGCCGCCCAGGCTCCCGCCGCGGCTGCCCCGGCGCCGCAGGCTCCGGCCGCGGACTTCTCGCCGTTCTGGTTCGCCGTGCCGGTGACCCGCCCGCTGTTCGCGGAGGACGGCTCGCAGACGCCGATCGCCGAACTCGCGCCGGGCACCTGGTACCTGGCGGTCGAGCAGCGCGGTGCCGCGCTGGTCGCGCAGACCCAGGACGGCCGCCGCGGCGTGCTCCAGGACACCTCGGGCATCCAGCGCGGCTGAGCCGTACCGCCGTAGCGCACACGGCCCCTCGCCCTTCCGGGCGGGGGGCCGTTGTCGTACAGTCGCGTCCCGGCTGGTGTCTGACGGAGCGTCAGGAGGCAGGGATATGCGGCTCGGTCTCGCACTCGGGTACTGGGGACGCGGTCCGGACGCCGGTCATGTGGCGCTCGCCCGGGAGGCGGAGCGGCTCGGCTACGACTCGGTGTGGACGGCGGAGTCCTGGGGCTCGGACGCCTTCACGCCCCTGACCTGGATCGCCGCGCGGACGTCGAGGATCAGGCTGGGGACGGCGGTGGCCCAGATGGCCGCCCGCTCGCCGGCCGCCACCGCGATGCACGCGCTGACCCTGGACCACCTCTCCGGCGGGCGCGTGCTGCTCGGGCTCGGGCTGTCCGGGCCGCAGGTGGTGGAGGGCTGGTACGGCCGCCCGTTCCCGAAGTCGCCGCTGACCGCGACCCGGGAGTACGTGGACGTCGTACGGCAGGTGCTGCGCCGGGAGGCGCCGGTGGCGGTGGACGGGCGGTTCCATCCGCTGCCGTACCGGGGGCCGGACGGCACCGGCCTCGGCAAGCCGCTCAAGCCGATCACCCATCCCCTGCGCCCCGATCTCCCCGTCCTCCTCGGCGCGGAGGGCCCGCGCAACGTCGCCCAGACGATCCGGATCGCCGACGGCTGGCTGCCGCTGTACTGGGCGCCGACCCGGCCCGAGGTGTACGGCGACGTGGTGCGGGAGGTGCCGGAGGGGTTCCTGGTGGCACCGATGGCGCGGGTGGCGGTGTGCGACGACGTGGCCGAGGGACTGCTGCCCGTCAAGGCCATGCTCGGCTTCTACATCGGCGGCATGGGGCACGCGGCCCGCAACTTCCACGCCGACCTGATGGCGCGCATGGGGTACGAGGCCGAGGCCCGGCGGATCCAGGAACTGTTCCGCGCCGGGCGCCGGCGGGAGGCGGTGCTGGCCGTGCCGGACGCCTTCGCCGACGAGATCTCCCTGGTCGGCCCGCGCGAACGCATCGCCGAGCGGCTGGAGTCGTGGCGCGCGGGCCCGGTGACGGACCTGCTGGCCATGTCACCGGACCCGCACAGCCTGCGGGTGCTGGCCGAGCTGAACTCCTAGCCCTTGGCCAGCTGCGAGGCGGAGGGCACCTGCTCCTTGACCGGGGCGCCGGCGCTCTGCCCCGCGTCCTTGACCTGGTTGATGACGTCGTCGAAGGCGCTTGCCGCGGCCTCGTCACCCTGGCGCAGCTTGGCCGGCAGGTCCTTCAGGGCCTCGATGCCGGCGCCGAGCGGGGCGAGGGCCTTGGAGAGGGTCGGGTCGCCCTGGGCGTTGCGGTGGGCCGCCTTGAGCCGGTTGTAGGCGAAGGCGCCGGCGAGGCCCGCCTTGACCAGGGCCAGTCTGCGGCCCTGGGCACCCTTCTTGAACTTCCCGGCCTTCCAGGGCTTCACGATCCACTGGTAGGTCGCGCCGGCGGCGAGGCCCGCGTTCGCCACGAAGCGGGTCTTGGCGAACTTCTGGCGCTCGGCGGACGTGGTGGGAGTCGGGGTGGGGGTGTCGACGGCGGGTGCGGCCTCGACCGCCGCGGTGTCCTTCGTGCTGCTCTTCTCGCCGCCTCCGCAGGCGGTGGCACCGGCCACCAGGGCGCAGCACAGGGTGAGCGCCACGAAGAGGCGCCGTATCGGTACGGGCACGAGGTCCTCCGGACGTGTCCTCCCCGAGCGGTCTGCTTCCTCCGGAAGCCTCACCCGGGGCGGCCGGATGCGCCACTCGGGGGACGCCGTCCGGGTTCCCCCCGGGGCTCTGTCAGGGCCCTCCCCGGGTGCCCTCCGGGTTCCGGCCGGGTTTCACCGTGCGCCGCCCGGCAATCCGAAAGGTATGTCCCCTCGATATCGCAACGGCGCGAATCAGGCCGGGACGGTCATCGCGGTCGTCGCCGACATCATGGCGCTGATCCTCGGCCTGTGGATCCTGATGTATCTGCTGGACGCCAACCGGGCCAACGGCCTGGTCCAGTTCGTCCATGACGCGGCCTCCTGGCTGGCCGGCTGGTCCCACGACCTCTTCACGTTCGACGAGGCCTGGGCCCGCGTGGTCGCCGGATACGGCCTCGCGGCCGTGGTCTACCTGTTCGTCGGCCACGCCATAGCCAACCGGATGCACCGGCACTGAGCGGCGCGGTCCGCTCCGCGGGCCGGCCGCCCGCGCCCGTGGGGCGACCGCGCCCGCCGGTCGTCGGTCAACCGCGTCCGTCCGTCGGCGCGGTCCGGGTCAGTCGCAGCACTCCGGGTCCAGGCCGGCCGGCAGCAGTTCGCCGCCGAAGACCGCGCACGTGGCCTCGTGGCCGCCCAGCGCGGCCACGGCCAGGAGCAGGGAGCCCGCCGTCCAGGTGGTCAGCTCGCGCGGCCAGACCGCGTCGTCCTCGAAGACGTAGCCCGTCCAGTACAGACCGCTGTCCGGGTCGCGCAGGTGCTGGATGGACTGGAGGATCTCCAGGGCGCGGTCGGACTCGCCCACCGCCCACAGGGCCAGGGCGAGTTCGCTGGACTCCCCGCCGGTCACCCACGGGTTGGGCACCACGCAGCGCACACCGAGGCCGGGCACGACGAAGCGGTCCCAGGACTCCTCGATGCGTGCCTTGGCCTCGGCGCCCGTCAGCGCCCCGCCGAGGACCGGGTAGTACCAGTCCATCGAATAGCGGTCCTTGTCCAGGAAGCGCTCGGGGTGGCGGCGGATCGCGTGCCGCAGGGCACCGGCCGCCAACTCCCAGTCGGGCTGCGGTTCTTCCCGCTGCTCGGCGATGGCGAGCGCGCAGCGCAGGGCGTGGTGGATGGAGGAGCTGCCGGTGAGCAGGGCGTCCGCCGTCGGCGTGCCGTCGTCCTCGCGGCGCCAGCCGATCTGGCCGCCGGGCTGCTGGAGCCGCAGCACCCACTCGACGGCCGCGTAGACGGTCGGCCACATGGTGTCCAGGAACGTGTCGTCGCCCGTGGACAGGTAGTGGTGCCAGACACCGACGGCTATGTAGGCGACGAAGTTGGACTCGCGGGCGCGGTCGGTGACGTCGTCGTGGGCGCCGTCGGCGTAGGCGGCGTACCAGGAGCCGTCCTCGTTCTGGTGCCGGGCGAGCCAGCGGTAGGCGCGCTCGGCGGCCTCGTGCTCACCGGCCGCGTCCAGGGCCATGGCGGCCTCGGTGTGGTCCCACGGGTCGAGATGGTGCCCGCGGAACCAGGGGATCGCCCCGTCCTCCCGCTGCACGGAGAGGATGCCGGCGACGGTCGCGGCGGCCTGCTCGGCGGTGAGGACCCCGGGCAGGACGAGGTGTTCTGTCCGGGGGGTGGTCACTTGGCGGCCACCTCGGAGGTCCCGGCGGTCCCGGCGGTGTCAGCGGTCCCGTCGGCCCCGGACAGGCGGGGCAGGTGCGGCTTGGTCGCGTAGACCACCAGGCTCTTGCCGATCAGCGGGTTGAGCGCCTGCTCGGCGAGCCGGGTGGCGAGCGGCTTCTTCATGATGTCCCACACCAGCAGCTTGTGGTACGCCCGCACCGGCAGCGCCTTGTCGTTGTCGACGCCGAACGCGCACTTCAGCCACCAGTACGGCGAGTGCAGCGCGTGCGCGTGATGGGTGCCGTACGGCTTCAGGCCCGCCTCGCGGATCTTCCCGACCAGCTCGTCGCCCTTGTAGATGCGGATGTGGCCGCCCTCGACCTCGTGGTAGGCGTCGGACAGCGCCCAGCAGACCTTCTCGGGGCCGTAGCGCGGCACGGTGATCGCGATGCGTCCGCCCGGCTTGAGCACGCGCACCATCTCCGCGAGCACGCCCTTGTCGTCGGGGATGTGCTCCATCACCTCGGAGATGATCACGACGTCGAAGGACTCGTCGGGGAAGGGCAGGGCGAGGGCGTCGCCCTCCATCGCCGTGGCGGTGGCGCCCTCCGGTGCCTCCCCGGCCTCCTTCATCGCCGCGAACCACGTGGCGACCTCGCGGATCTCCTCGCCGTTCCGGTCCAGGGCCACAACCTGGGCGCCGCGCCGGTAGCACTCGAAGGCGTGCCGGCCGGCTCCGCAGCCGAGGTCCAGGACACGGTCGCCCGGGGCGAGCGGGAACCGGGAGAAGTCGACGGTCAGCACGTGGCCCTGCTTTCGGAGGAGACGCCGGTGTCACTCGTCGAGGTCGCGGGGGCGACGCTCGGGCTGGTCGCGGGGGCGACGCTGTGGGTGGCCGCGGAGCGGTCGGGAGGCTGGGGCGCGGAG
>NZ_MUMF01000212.1 GCF_002155905.1 Streptomyces tricolor
GTGGTGGAGTGGCCGGTGGCGCTCACCGGTGCGGCCGTCGCCTGGCTGACCCAGCCGCGCGGCCCCGGACGGGAGACCCCGGGCGAGGCGGCCCGGCCCGCCGCGGCGGACACCGGTTCTGCCCCCGCCGAAGCCGAGGACACCCTGGCGGAGAGCCCCGGCCCGGGTGACAGGCTGGCGCCCTCCCATTTCCGCCACGAGCACCCCGGCGGCCATGTCCACGAGCAGCCCGCCAAGGTCGGTGACTCCGCCACGGCATCGGCGCTCAGGCAGGTCGCGGAGGCCTCCGCGCACCACGACGGAACGGGCGACTCGGCGGGACACGGCCCGGCGGACCGCCCCCGGTAGTCCACCGGTACCGGGTCCGGGCAGCCGTCCGGGGGACGACTGCCCGGGGCTCCGGACGACCGGCTGACGCGGGTCCGCCCCCGAAGCCGGAGACCGCCCCGGTGTGCCCACGGTCCGGCCCGGTGCGCTCGACCGGGAGCGCGGCTCGTCGGACAGAAGGGCGGTGCTCAGGCCGCGGGGGCCCCGGCCGCGGTGAGCATGCCCTCGATGAGGCCGGCGGCGCGCCGGTGCCTCGGCGTTGGCGGGGATGCGGCCGAGGACGCGGGTCGGTGTACGTGCCGATCTGGAGGGCGACGTGCCGGCCGGAGCCTGCTGATCGCCGTCACGGCGCCGCTCTACCACCAGCTGGTGCGGTGCTGATGGCCGCGGCAGGCGCCTTCACCGTCCGTCCGCACCAGAGCGGGTGAGCGGGTGAGCGGGTACGCGCCTCCGGGCTCGCGGAACACCGGTCCCGCGGCCGGAACCCCTCTACGGCCGCCGCAGCAGCCCCCTCTCCATGGCCACCACCACCGCCCTCGTCCGGTCGTTCACGTCCAGCTTGGCGAACAGCCGCAGCAGGTGTGTCTTCACCGTGGCTTCGCCGATGACGAGGCGTCGGCCGATCTCGGCGTTGGTGAGACCGTCGGCCACCGCGCCCAGCACCTCGATCTCCCGGTCGGTCAGCGGATCCTGCACCGGGCGCCGCATCCGCGCGACCAGCTTCTCGGCGACCCGGGGGGCGAGCACCGTCTCGCCGCGTGCCGCGGCGTGCACGGCGGCCACGAGCTGCTCGCGCGTCGTGTCCTTGAGCAGGTATCCGATGGCACCGGCCTCCACCCCGCGCTCGATGTCCGCATCGGTGTCGTACGTCGTCAGGATCAGCACCCGGGTGCGCGGATACCGGCCGACGATCTCGGCCGTCGTCGCCACCCCGTCCAGGACGGGCATCCGCAGATCCACCAGGGCGACGTCGGGGTCGTACCGCTCGACCAGTTCGAGCGCCGCGCGTCCGTCGCCCGCCTCCCCCACGATCTCGATGCTGTCCTCGTCCGCGAGCAGGGCGATCACCCCGGCCCGCATCACGGTGTGATCGTCCACCACGACGACACGCAGACCGCCCTCGCTCATGCCTCCCCCTCCGCCGCGGCGGCCGACGGGAGCACCGCCAGGATCCGCGTCCCGTCGCCCACCGAACTCGTCACCGTGAGTCTCCCGCCCAGTTCCGCCAGCCGTTTGCGCATCCCGTCGAGCCCGAAGCCCGTCGACTCCTCCACCACGAATCCGGTCCCGTCGTCGGTGATCTCCAGCTCCACTCCGTACGGCCGCCGGACCAGCACCACGCCGACCGTGGTCGCGCGCGCGTGCTTGCGCACGTTGGCCAGCGACTCCTGGGTGCAGCGCAGCAGCGCGATCCGGGTCTGCTGGTCGCAGTCGAGGTCGGCGAGATCGGCGTCCACGACGAGTCCGGTGTCCTCCGCGAAGCGGTCCAGCGTGCGGCGCAGCGTTTGCGCGACCGAGCCGGCGGCCACGCCGCCCGGTCCGGGCTGCCGGCCCGAGGCGACCAGCTCCCGGGCCTCGGCGAGGTTCTCCCGGGCGGTGGACTCGATCGACCGCAGCTGATGGGCGCTGCGCGCCGGATCGTCCGGGACGGCCGCCCGTGCCGCCTCCGCCAGCACGATGATCGACGCGAAGCCCTGCGCGAGGGTGTCGTGGATGTCCCGTGCGATGCGTTCCCGCTCGTCCGCCGCGCCCTGCCGCTGGTACGCCTCGGAGAGTTCGGCCTGCGTCCGCTCCAACTCCTCGATCAGCCGCGCCCGTTCGCTGCTCTGCGCGACGACCGAGTGCGCCCACAGCCCGATCAGCACACCCACCGCGACCACGATCAGAATGGACACCATCGTCTCGCCGAGGAACTCCGCCGACCAGCCCTCCCGGGCCAGTGCCCCGGTGAGCGTGGCGCCGGCGGCCAGCCCGAGGAACGTCATCGACATCCTCGGGGTCCGCCCGAACATCCAGTAGTGCGGCAGCGTCACCATGAACAGCGCCGCGTAACTGCCGCCCAGATACGCCAGCCCGCCGAGCGCCAGCACGAGCACCGACAGGTAGACCCGCGGACGTACGACGGGATTTCCCGGGAAGCGGTCGAGCACCCCGTAGGACAGCACCACGCAGCCGAGCAGAGCCAGCGCCCGGTACGTGCTCCCGCCCGGCGGAGCGGTCGTCACCAGCCCGACGGCCATCGCACCGAACAGGAGCCAGCACACCGCGTTCCACCGGCGCAGCGACGTGGCCCAGAAGGCGTCGGCCAAGGGGTCGGTGAGAGCAGTCATACCGATCAACGTACGTCGGCCACCGGTCGCCCGTCCGCGGTACGGGCCGGGGCCGCCGGCTTCCGGCCCGCTGCCCGCGAGGGCCACCAGCTCGCCTCGCCGAGCAGCAGCATCGCCGACGGCAGCACCATGATCCGAACGATGAAGGCGTCGAGCAGCACGGCTGCCGCCAGGACGAACCCGATCTGCTTCATCTCGATGATGTGCAGGAAGACGAAGCTCACGAAGACCGTCGTCATCACCACCGCCGCGCTGGTCACCACGCTCGCCGACCGGCGGATCCCGTCGAGCACGGCCTGCCCCGTCGGCACCCCCGCGAGCACGGCCTCCCGGATCCGGCTCACCACGAACACCTGGTAGTCCATCGACAGCCCGAACAGAATCACGAAGAGGAACAGCGGTACCCGCGATCCGACCGACCCCGTGGAGCGGAAGTCCAGCAGCCCCTCCGCCCAGGTCCCCTGGAAGACCAGGACGAGCAGCCCCAGCGCCGCCGCCGCGGAGAGCAGATTGAGTACGACCCCGATCAGGCCCAGCACCACCGAGCGGAACGCGTACACGGTCATCGCGAAGGTCACGAGCAGCAGGGCCGCGAGGACCAGCGGCAGCTTGCCGTTCTGGTGCGCGGGATAGTCCGTGTACCGGGCGACATCCCCGCTCACCCCGGACTCCGCCCCGGCGACCCGGCCGACGGTGGCGGGCAGGTAGCGCTCTCGCAGGTGGTCGAGGGAGTCGTACGCCTGGTCGGAGTTGCCCAGGTACGGCACCTTCAGTTCGAGTGTGCTGATCCGGCGGTCGGCGGAGGTCCGGACGGGCGAGGCGCCGGCGAACAGGGGGTCGGCGCCGGCCCGTCGGGCCAGCTCGCGCAGCGCGTCGGCCACCTCGCCGGAGCGCGCGGCGTCGGCCCGTACGACGACCTGGTGCGTGACCCGTCGGTCCGGGAACTCCTCGTTGAGCCGGTCGTAGACCCGCATGGCGGGGATCTCGCGGGAGTGGGTGTCCCGGCTCATCTCCGTGATCTTCAATCCGGCCAGCGGGACGGCGAGCGCGAGCAGGGCGAGCACCGAGAGGCACAGGGTGGCCAGGGGGTGCCTGCTCGCGGGCCGCAGCAGCACGGTCCACACGCGTCCCCCGCCGCCGCCACGCGCCGGGCGGACCGGCTTTCCGCGCTCGGCACGGCGGCGCGCCCTGCGCTCCTGCCGCTGTCCGAGCTTGACCAGCAGCGCGGGCAGTGCCGTCAGGGAACTGGCCACGGCCACCAGGACGACCACGATCGTGCCGGTGGCCAGCGAGGAGAAGATGACGTCGGAGGCGAGGTACAGCGTCGCGGTGGACGCCACGACCGCGAGTCCGGAGATCACGACCGCCCGGCCCGAGGTGGCCGCGGCCAGCTCCACCAGCGCCTCGGAACTGAGCCGGCCGCCCGAGCGGGCGCGCTCCTCCCGCTCCCGCTTGAGGTAGAAGAGCGTGTAGTCGACGCCGACCGCGAGGCCGATCATGAGGATGACGTTCGTGCCGACCCCCGCGTCGGGGGAGAGGTGCGAGGCCACCATCGACAGACCGACGGCCGCCGCGATCGAGGAGAGGGCGAGCAGCAACGGCACCCCCGCCATGGTCACCGAGCCGAAGACGACCAGCAGCGTGACCAGCGTGATGGGCAGCGTGATCTTCTCGGAGAGCGCCAGGTCGTCGCTGCGCTGCTGGTCGACGCCCTTGCTGACGGAGGGACTCCCGGTCTCCTCCAGCAGCAGCCCCGGATACGCCTCCTGCACCGCCTCGGTCTGTGCGACCAGCGCGTCGACCTTGTCCTTCGCGTCCCGCTCCTCGCCCTTCAGGGCCACCTCGACCATGAGGACCCGCTGGTCCCCGGACACCACCGGCCCCGCCACCCCCGCGACCTCGGACAGCCGCCGCATCCTGCCCGTCAGGTCCCTCGCGGCGGCCTCGGCCGCGACCCGGTCGAGCGGGCCCGACCGGGAGGAGATCAGCACCTGCTCGGCGGGCCTGCGCTCCAGCCGCCCCTCGGCGGCCATCGCCTCCGCCCGGCCGGCCTCACCGACCCGGTAGTCGGCCGTCTTCGCGCTGTGCGTGCCGACGGCACTGCCGGCCCCCAGGCACACCACCACGAACAGAAACCAGCCGACGACGGCCCGCCAGGGGTGCCGAGCACTCCAGCGCGCCACGCGCACAGTGAATGAATCCATACCCAAAAGCCTTGCTGGCCAGGGCACTTGCCGGACAGAGGTACCAGGTTGAACTTGGCGTCCACCGATCGGTGGACGCGCAGTGAGAAGCACCGCAGCGTTCCGGGGCCGCCGCGCCGGCCGGGCCGGCGCGACGGCCTGGGAGCGGCAGCGGTGGACTGCTTAGGTCAGGTCCGGATCAGGCCAGTCGAGATCGCTGACACAGGCTCCAACGGTGGGAGAACCTGCTGGTCACGGGAACGACGCACGATCGGAAGGGCTCAGGCGTGAAGCGCGAAATCATTGTGGTCGGCGGGGGTACGGCAGGTCTGATCGCCGCCATCACCCTCACTCGTACGTGTCCGGACACGGACGTCACCGTCATCCGCTCCACCGCGCTCGGCACCATCATGGTCGGCGAGGGCACCTTCGCGAACACGCCCAGCTATCTGCACGGTGTCCTCGGCATCCCGGAGGACGACTTCTACGCGAAGGTCAACCCCGTCTGGAAGCTCGGCGTCCGGCTCAACTGGGGCCCGCGGCCCTACTTCGACTACCCCTTCAACGAGCAGTTCGACAACCAGATCCTGCCGAGTCAGCACAAGCCCTGGGGCTACTACCACCTGGACGAGTACGAGGGCGGCTCGCTCCCGGCCGCCGTCACGGGCAAGGCACCCGCGAAGAACTTCGGCTACCACATCGAGAACCAGCCGTTCGTCGCCTACCTGGAGCAGCACTTCGCCGGCCTCGGCGGGAAGCTCCTCGATGCCAAGGTGGCGGCGGTCGAGACCGGCGAGGCCGGCGTCGAGTGCCTGGTCCTCGATTCGGGCGAGCGGTACACGGCGGACTTCTTCGTCGACGCGTCGGGCTTCCGAGCCGAGCTGATCGGCAAGGGGCTCGGCGAGCCGTTCGTCAGCATGCGGGACCACCTCTTCTGCGACAAGGCGGTGGTGGGCGGCTGGACGCGGGAGGACGAGCCGATCCAGCCGTACACGACGATGGACACGATGGACGCCGGCTGGTGCTGGCGCATCGACCACGAGAACGTCATCAACCGCGGATACGTCTACAGCAGCGCCCACATCAGCGCCGACCAGGCCGCCGAAGAGCTGGTGCGCAAAAACCCGAAGATCGACGCGAGCAGCCTGCGGGTCGTGCCCTTCGAGGCGCGGCACATCCGCCGGCCGTGGGTGAAGAACGTCGCCGCCATCGGGAACGCCTGCGGCTTCGTCGAGCCGCTGGAGGCGACGAACATCCAGGTCATCTGCATGCACGCGGAACGGCTCGCCCAGGCCATCAACGCCGGCGGCCTCGACAACCCCGACCTCGCGCAGGACTACAACGAGGCCGTCCAGCTCCAGTGGGAGGACATCCGTGACTTCCTGGCCCTGCACTACCGCTTCAACAACCGCCTGAACACCCCTTTCTGGGAGATGGCGGTCCGGGAGACCCCCCTGGGCGGCCTGGACGAGTACGTCAAGCTCTACCAGGAGAGCGGCCCGGCCCTGTTCACGGACGCGGCCGGCAGGCCGGGGAGCATGTTCGGGTACGACGGTCACCTCGCCCTTCTGCTGGGCCTGCGGGTGCCGTGGAAGGACGGCGGGATCCGCTGACCGGTTCTTCGTTCCGCCCGTCGCCGTGTCCACGGCGGCGGGCGCCGTCAGGTCCGCTCACGAAGAGGCACCATGATCGATCACTCCCTCCTGGCACGACACTACGAGTCCTTCAGCGAAGGGCCCCGGCTGCAGAAGTCACGGGTGCGCCGCCTCGAATACGACACCACCCTCCACGTCCTCGACCGGCATCTCTCCCCCCGGTCCGCCGTCCTGGAACTCGGCGCCGGCCACGGGGCCTACTCCTTCCGTCTCGCCCGGCAGGGGCACCGCGTCACGGCGACCGACCTCGTCGACGTGAACGTCGAGGCGATGCTGGCCCTGGCGCAGGAGGAGGGGCTCGACTCGGTCGACATCCGCCGGGCCGACGCGACGCACCTCGACGGCATCACCGACGGTGCGTACGACGCGGTGCTGTGCCTCGGACCCTTCTACCACCTGCGGACCCGGCAACTGCGCCGCCGCTGCCTGCTGGAATGCCGGCGCGTGGTCCGGGACGGAGGCATGGTCGCCGTCTCGTACATCAACCGCGTCTTCGCCGTGAACTACCTGCTCAGGAAGGGCAGTCCGCTGACGGCGGACCAGTACGCATCCCTGATGCAGCCCGACGACGAACGCGTCGACTACCCGGACGAGTTCTTCAACGTCGCGCACTTCTCGACCCAGGAGGCCGTCGAGGCCGAACTGCGGGCGGCCGGCCTGGAGATCGTGGAGCACGCCGGGACGGACGGCGCGTGCGGATTCTTCCCGGAGACCCTGGAGGGCCTCGACGAGGCCGCGTATCTCGACTACCGGGACTACCACCTCACGACCTGCTCCCAGCCGTCGCAGCGGGGCGCCAGCAGCCACTGCCTCGTCGTCGCCAGGAAGATCTGACCCCTGTGCCCCCAGCGCCCGCCCGGCCCCGCCGGGCGGGCGCCGCGCTTCACACCATGGCCGTCGCCAGCACCTGGGACACGATGCGCTCGGCGTCCTCGCCGTGGAAGGTGTTGATGCCGACGCGCCGTCGGCCCCAGGAGTCGGAGCGGGCGTATCCGAGTCCGAGGCCGAACACCCCGGGTACGGGGGTGCGGTCGGCGTCCAGGACGCGGCACCGGTCGTCGACCGCGACCGTGCCGTCGCCCGTCGGTATCCGCTGCCCCCACTGGTCGAACAGCGGCACCTCCCGGGTGCGGTAGCCCAGGGCGTGGACGACCAGGCCCGCCTCGGCGAGCGCCGTCCGGGCGCCGGCGGAGCCGGACTCACGGAGGGTGAGCCGCGGTTCGCGGCCCTGGAGCGCCCGCAGGCACAGCTCACGGGGGCCGGACCGCAGTCCGTGGAAGCGGTTGATCACACCCGACTCCGGACAGGTCTCCAGCCGGCCGACGAGGGCGGCCGGCACGGACTCGGTCTCGGACAGGTCGGCGTAGGAGAGGGAAATGCTGCGGTGGACGAGGACCAGGCCGCCGGCGGGTATCCCGTCGCCGAAGCGGTCGAGCAGGAGCTGGGCGGCCGCGAAGCCGCTGTGCGAGCCGCCGAGGACGGCGATGCGGCCACCGGAGCCGATCACCCGGGCGGCCTCGTCGAGCCGCCCGGACAGCAGCTGGGCTGAGCCGATCAGCCGGCCCGGCGGCACCCCGTACCGTCGGCAGACCCGCGCGGTGTCCTCGTAGCCGCCGGTCGCGAGCACGACCGACTCGGACGTGACGAGTGCCGACCCGGCCCCGTCCACGCTCGTCCAGGAGCCGTCGCGATTGCGGCGGACCCCCCTGACGTCGGCCCCGTAGGTGAACCCGTCCGGCAGGACGTCCTCCACCGCCCGTGAGAGGTCGTTCATGAACGCGCCGACCAGCCGCAGCGGGACGCCCCGGTCGTGGCGCTCGCGCAGCTGCCGGCCGGCCCGGCCGTGCAGCGCCGCGGCGAAGGCCCCGTCGGCGCGGACACCCGCGAAGAAGTCCCGGCCGACGGAATTGGCGTCGATCAGGAAGGGGAAGCGGAGGCCGCCGAGGGCCGCGGGGGTCGGTGAGCGGTCGAGGAACGCCGTCCCCTCGGCCAGGAGACGTGGCAGCTCGGCCCTGCGGTCCGCCGCGAGGGCGAGCCCCAGAGCGGCCGGGCCGCATCCGATCACTTGGCAGAGCGCTCCGCTCACCGCGTGCTCCTCCCGCTTCCTTCGCATGTCGACGACTCCCGGATCACGTGTCTCTACCGGCCCGCTGCGGCCCGGAGGGTCTCCCGCTCGTCGCTGGACAGCCGCACCTCGACGGGGTGCGGCAGCGCGAGCAGTTCGACGAGGGCGGACCGCTCCACCGCGGTGCGGAAGTACCTGTCGGCCTCGTCGGCCCCGAGGCCGGCCGGCCGGTCGACGGTGCAGCCGATGGTCTGGAAACCGACCGCCGCCGCCGGGTCGACCAGCATCAGGCCGCGCAGGTCCAGCAGCCCGTGGGCGTGCACGCTCCAGGTGCCGGCGCTCCCGGTGGCGGCCTCCTGCTCCCGCGCCGCCAGCGAGGCCAGTTCGGCCGCGAGGGCGAGCACGACGTACTCCTGCGGATTCGGCGCCCAGTCGACACCGGCGAACTGCTTCGCCTCGTCGACCCGGAGGGGCAGGCGGCATCCGCCGGCGTCGAGGCCGGCCGACTCGAACTGGGTGCCGCTGATCCACTTCACATGGCGGCGTACCGTACGTCCCCCGGACGCGCCGGCCGGGATCGCCGCGGGGCTCCAGCCGAGTTCCCGCTCGCCGGCGTGGAAGTGCAGCTCGGTGGTGTCCTTGACCGTGCGGTGGTTGGGGCTGCGGTCCAGGATCTGCCGGGTCACCTCCTCGATCAGGCCGGCGTCCGCGTCGGACCGGGTGGTGATGTCGTAGGCGATCCGGCGCACCCGGGCCGTGGGCAGGAAGTCCTCCTCCTGCGGCTGCACCTCCGCGGAGACGACCATCTCGATGCTGTCGAACGTGATGCCCCGGGCACTGCCGCCCGCGATGGCCGTCTTGAGCGAGCACACCCCCACCGCGGCGAGGGCCAGATCGAGCGGGGTGTGCTCCTGCGGCTGCGGGTCGGCGGGGTGGTCCTGCCACCCGTCGGCGAGGTCGAGGGCGAACCGGCGCGCGGACTTGATCCGCCCGAGGATCGCCGGACGCGTCCACGCACGCAGTCCCCGTCCGGGCCGGAAGCAGGCGGTGGCGTGGTAGTGGAAAAGCGCTTCCCGGGCGTCGTCGCGGATCTCGTTGACGAATTCGCTGGAGCTGGAGACGCTGAAACCGTTGCGCATGGCTCTCCCTAGATCGTTTCGAGGGCTCGGGCGACGTCCGCGACGAGGTCTTCGGCGCGCTCCACGCCCGCGGAGTAGCGGACGAGCCCGGGCCGGATCCCGATGGACGCGCGCTGCGCCGTCGTCAACGAACAGTGCGAGGTGTTGAAGGGCAGGCTGACCAGCGACTCGACGCCGCCGAGGCTGGTCGCCAGGTACGGGATCCGCAGGGCGGAACAGAACTTCAGGGCCGCGTCGTCGCCGCCCGCCACCTCGAAGGCAACCATGCCGCCGTAGCCGCCGAGCACGTCCTCGCGCAGGTGCTGGTGGGGGTAGTGGTCCAGCGACGGGTGATGGACGGCCAGCACCTTCTCGTGACCGTCCAGGAAGGCGGCCAGCCGCTCGGCGTTGTCGTTGTGCGCCCGCATGCGCAGGGCCAGGGTCTTCAGACCGCGTTCCAGGAGGTAGCAGGCGAGCGGCTCCGTCGTGCCGCCGAAGCGGAGCGCCTGTGCCCAGACGCGGTCGACGAACTTCCTGCTCCCGGCCACCACGCCCGCCGTCACGTCGCTGTGCCCGTTGAGGTACTTGGTGGCGCTGTGCACCACGACGTCGGCGCCCAGGTCCAGCGGCCGCAGGTTCACCGGTGACAGGAAGGTGTTGTCGACGACCAGGAGGGCGTCGTGCCGTTTCGCGATGTCGGCGATCGCGCGCAACTGCGGCGCCTTGAGCAGCGGATTGGTCAGGCTCTCGAAGAACAGGAGCTGGGTCTCGGGCCGGATGGCCGCCTCGACGGCGGCCAGGTCGGTGGAGTCGACGAACGTCACCTCACGGCCCGCCGACGGCATGTCCTCGCGCATCAGGTTGTAGGTGCCGCCGTACACGTCGTACGCCGTGACGATGTGGCTGCCGTTGTTGGTCAGCGCATAGATCGTGCTGGCGATCGCGCTCATGCCGGACGAGGTGACCAGGGCGCTCTCGGCGCCTTCCAGCGCGGCGGCCTTCTCCTGCACCGACCACTGCGAGGGGTTGCCGTACCGCGTGTAGATGGGTACGTCGCGGGTGGCGCCCCGCTCGAACGCCGAGTAGCTCAGGTCGTCCAGCAGGAACGTGCTGGTCTGGAAGACGGGGGTGCCGACCGCGCCGGTCACCGGGTCCTCGTACGTGCCGCCGTGCACCGCGACGGTCGCCGCCCCGAGCGAGGGGTCGACGGCCCGGTGGTGGACGGAACGCGGGCCGGGGTTCCGGCGCCGCTTGAGGTCGTTGAGCCACTGCGCGTCGTCCTCCAGCCCGGCCCGGAAGCCGACTGCTGTCCGGTCTTGCTCGCTCACGGTTCTCCTCACGTGGTCTGTCGTGCGAAATCTCTTGGTCCAGGCGCCGGCATCGCGGACGCGCGTCGATGCACGGCATCGGCCATCCGCCGGACGATCCGGGTGAGGATCGGTTCGGTGGTGGCGAAGTTGAGGCGTACGAAGCCCCGGCCGGGCGCGCCGCAGCTGCCGCCGTCCACGGTCGTCACGCCCGCCTCGGAGCGGAAGAAGGCCGCCAGGTCGGGGCCGGGCAGACCCAGCCGCCGGCAGTCCAGCCAGCCCAGGTAGGTGCCTTCGGGCGGTAGGTAGCCGACGTCGGGCAGGTGATCGCGGAGCAGGTCGCGCAGGAGACGCCGGTTGCGGTCGAGGCGGGCGCGTACGCCGTCCAGCCAGGCCGCGCCGTCCCGGTACGCCGCCGTGCCGGCCACCACGCCCAGGATCGACGTGCCGTCGGTGGCCAACCGGCCGAGCCCCTCCCAGCGCGCGCGGTCGGCGTCGTTGGTGAGCACCATCTGGGCGCACTTCAGCCCGGCGATGTTCCACGCCTTGGAGGCGGACACCGCGGTCAGGGTGTGGTGCGCCGCGGCGGACGACGTCGAGGCGTACGGCACATGACGGTGGCCCGCGTACACGAGCGGGGCGTGCACCTCGTCGGAGAAGACCCGTCCGCCGTGCCGGTCGACGACTTCGCTGATGGCGGTCAGTTCGCCGGCGTCGAGCACCCGGCCCAGCGGATTGTGCGGGTTGCAGAGCACCAGCAGGTGTCCGCCCTGGCGGTAGGCCCGGTCCAGGGCGTCGAGGTCGTAGACGTACCTGCTGCCCGACCGCACCAGGCCCACCTCGATGACCCTGCGGCCGAGCAGGCCGGGGACGGTGAGGAACGGGGTGAAGGTGGGAACGGGAACGATGACGGGGGAGCCGGGCCGGGAGAAGTGCTCGACGGCCACGTGGAAGGCGCGGACGACGTCGGGCAGCAGCCGTATGTCGGCGGGCGCGACGTCCCAGCCGTAGGCGCGGCGCTGCCAGTCGGCGCACGCCTCGCCCAGGCCGCCGGCGAGCCCCGGGGGCAGGTAGCCGAGGAGGTTCTTGCGGAGTGCCTCGGCCAGTGCGGCGGTGACCGGCGGCGCCGTGCCGTAGTCCATCTCGGCGGCGCACGCCCCGAGCAGGCCCGGTCCGGAGACGGTCCACTTCAGGTGCCCCGCGTCGCGCAGCGCCTGCGCGGTGACGTCGTCGTCGCTCATCGCGTACGCGGGGGTCGGCCCGACGACTCGGTCCTGATGGAGGACGGTGGTCGTCCCGCGGCCAGCAGGGCGTCGACCACCATGGCCTGGTAGCCGGGCGGTCCGCAGACGTAGGCGGTGGGCGCGTGCATCGAGGCGGCGACGTCCCGCACCGTCTCGGCGTCGAGCCTGCCCTCCGCCCCGGTCAGCCTGAGGTCGAGACGCATACGCCCGCGGTGGGCGCGTTCCAGGTCCTCCAGCGCGCCGACGAACGGGGTGGTGGCGCGGTCCCGGCCCGAGTAGTGCAGCCGGACCGTCCGGCCGGAGGTGGCCAGGGCGTACTTGCACAGGGAGTACAGCGGTGTGATGCCGAGGCCGGCGGCGAAGAGGAGGATCCCGCTGTCGGACTCGTCCAGGGTGAACTGCCCGGTCGGTGGCAGCGCCTCCAGCGTCATGCCGGGGACGGCCTTCTCGTACAGCCAGTTCGAGCCGGCGCCTCCGGGGGTGTCCCTGACGGTCACCGCGAGCCGGGGGTCCGACACGGGACAGGTGGAGATGGAGTACGAGCGCATGACGGGCCGGTCGGCGCCGACGGGCAGCCGGAGGGTGAGGAACTGCCCGGCGCGATAGGCGAGGCGCTTGTCGGCGGAACCCGGAGCGGGCTCCAGCACGAAGGTCTTGACGTCCTTTCCCTCTTCGACGATGCGGTCGATGCTGACGTGGATGAGCGGAACGCCGGCTGGCCGGCTCATGGACGGGCTCCTTCATCGGGGGCGGATCGGTGCCTGTGGCGGCTCAGGCACCGCCGGGACGCCCGGGGGACGTCCCGGCGGTGCCGGCCGGCGCTCAGCCGGGGCTGGGCGCGCCGACCAGGTCTCCGGCGTGCTGCTGATGGCCGGCCGGAGGGGCGGCGCCGGCCGGCGGCGCGGCCGGCTCCGAGCCGGAGGAGACGCGCTTCGCGGCCCATGCCCGTCGTGCGTCCTCCTCCCGTTCCGGCGTGAAGTGGAGCCGGTAGAGCGGCAGCGCCAGTCCCGTCGTCAGGACGGCGATCAGCACCAGGATCGAGAACAGCTCCTTCTCGATGAGGCCGAGGGACAGACCGATGTTGATGAAGATCAGGATCATCAGTCCTCGGGCGTTCATCAGCCCGCCCATCGCCACCGACTCGCCCCGGCCCCATCGGAAGGAGCGCAGGACGGCCAGCGAGGACAGGAACTTGGAGGCGAAGCCGGCCACGAACAGGACGCCGAGCGTCCAGACGTAGGTGCTGTTCATGGCGCCCGTGAGGTCGGTGTTGAGGCCCGAGAAGGCGAAGAACACCGGCAGGAACAGGCACCGTACGACCTGCATCAGGCGTACGTTCAGCAGCGGGGCGAAGCCGGGGACCCGCGGCAGCGCGACGCCGCAGACGAAGCCGCCGAAGACCGAGTAGATGCCGATGTAGTCGGTGAACCACCCGGCGGCGAGGACCGTCCCGAGCAGGGCGACGACGAGTCCGTCACCGATCTGCCCCTCGCGCACGGCCTTCTCCATGGGCGCGCGGAACAGCCTCGGCAGCAGGACGAAGGCGGCCCCCAGGAACAGCACGGAGGGGACGATGGTCTTCCAGGAGGCGAGCAGACTGCCGTGGACGAACAGCGCGCTCACCACCGCGAGGATGCACCAGGCCGCCGCGTCGTCGATCGCCGCCGCCCGGACCGCGACACCACCGAAGTCGGTGTGCATCATTCTCCGCTCCTGGAGCACCCGGGCGAGCATCGGGAAGGCCGTCAGGGAGAGCGCGCCCCCCACGAAGAGCATGAACAGCGGCAGGCTGACGCCGGAGGGCCGGTAGTCGTCCGCGATGTACCAGGCCGCGGCGGCGCCGACGAGCAGCGGGACCACCACGCCGGCGGACGACAGCACCACCGGCAGTGCCTTGTCCTTCCGGCTGCCCGGGTGGTACTCGTGCTCGAGCCCGACGAGGAACATGTACAGGCACAGCCCGATCATGGCGATCACGTACAACGTCGGCTTGACCGCGGCCGAGAAGACATAGCCGCTGAAGTCCGGCGCCAGCGCGCCGAGCACGGTGGGCCCCAGCACGATGCCGGAGACCATCTCGCCCACCACGGCCGGCTGGCCGATCCTGGTGGCGAGGCGCCCGAAGATCCGGGCGGCCAGCACGATGACGCACAGCGCTGCGGTCACCGCGAGGAGAAGCTGCATTTTCGGGTCGTGCATCGGTCCGACGACCTCCGCCCTTTCGTTCAGATGACGCGGGATTCGCCCCGGCGGCCTCGGCGGGTGCCGGCTCAGCGGCTGACGGTGCCCTCTTCCAGGCGCTGCACCATGCGGCGCGTGGTCTCCAGCGGGGTCTCGGCGAGGGACGGCTCGCTGAAGCCGCCCCGCTCGTTGATCTCGGCGACGGTGGCGTTCCACTCCTCGTGACCGCGGAAGGCGATGGACTCCTCGGGGGAGTAGGCCGGCCACTTGCGGTACTGGTTGGCCGCGGAGCCCGCCTTGCCGCGGACCAGGATCGGGTCGAGGTAGAGGCCCTCGTTCGCGACGAGGGTGGAGGTGGCGATGTACCCGATGTCCAGTCCGCAGCGCCGCTTCTCGGAGGTGTTCGCCTCGGAGCAGTGCAGGATGTTCGGGTGGTGGATGGAGACGTCGCCCGGCTGGAGTTCGATGTCGACCACGCCGGCCTTCTCCGCCCAGTCGCGGACGATCTCCTCGCGGGTCTCGGAGTAGAGCATGTTGGCGACGTCGGTGCGCACCGACGGGGCGTGGATGGGCAGTTCGTGGCTGCCGGGGATGATCCGGAGGCAGCCGTTCTCCGTGGTGGACTCGTCGATGGCGGCCCACACGGTCAGCGCCTCCATGGGCCGCAGCTTCCAGTAGGCCCCGTCCTGGTGCCACAGCACGGGGCGGCCGTCGCGCGGCGGCTTGCAGACGTAGTGGGAGGTGAAGCACGCCAGGTCCGGGCCGAGGATCAACTCGGCGATGTCCACCAGGCGTTCGTCGGTCACCAGGCGGACCCAGAACGCGTCGTTGCGCATCAGCGGGTGGTGGTACTCCTCCGGCCGCAGGTGCGGGTACCGGCGCCCCAGCCACTCGACGTGTTCGCGTGCTTCGGCGATGAGGTCCTGGTCGAGGACGTTGCGGAGGATCGCGAAGCCGTTCTTCTCGTACTCGTTGAGAACGGCCGCGGTGTCGATCTCGGACATGGGAAAACCCCCACGGGTGTGAATGGACGGTCAGGGACGGCGCTGTGCGGCGCGCGGATGCGGCGGCGGACAGAGCGCGGAAGAGGCGGGGAAGCAGGCGGGTAGGCGTGCTCCGCCCGGCGATGGGCCGCGCGTCGGGCGGCCGGGAGAGGAATCGGGGCCGGTCGGACGACCGGCGGGCACCGAAGGCGGTCGGCGCGTCGGGGAGCCGTACGGCGGTGGCGGCGTGGCCCGCCGCTCGCTCACTGCCAGCCGGTGGTGTCCTGCACGGTGGCCGGGGCCGGGGACTGCCAGCCGGTCGTGGCGCCGAGGGCGTGGGTGCCGGTGGTGGAGCGGCCGGCTGCGTGGT
>NZ_MUMF01000213.1 GCF_002155905.1 Streptomyces tricolor
AGCGCACCTCCTCCAGCCGGGCGGCGCCGCGCGGCGACAGCTGGAGCACCACGGCCCGCCCGTCCTCCGGGTGCGAGGTGCGCTTCACGAGCCCGGTGTCGACCAGGGGCGCCACCTGCCGGGTGACCGTGGAGGAGTCGATGCCCATGCTCGCGGCGAGCGCCTTGACGCCCATCGGGCCTTCCTTGTCGAGGCGGTTGAGCAGCAGGTAGGCAGCGCGGTCCATGGAGTTGCGCACCTGGCCGACGCCGCCGAGCCGCGTCTGTTCGGCACGGCGGGCGAACACCGCCACCTCGTGCTGGAGGGTGTCGAGTAGACCGGTGTCACCGACGGTCGTCATGTCCATCGACATTTCAGGTGTTGTGGGCATGGCCGGAGGCTCGCTTCATGAAGGCTGCTGGGTTGGGGGACAGGGTACGCGGCCCGGCGCCGAGCCGTACCGGCGCTGCGCAAACCGGTCTCGCTGCTTGGTCACACCCGTCGTGCGCAAACGTGAACTGCGATGCTGGATCCATGAGCTACCGCACGGCCGACCTCTTGCGCTCCGTCACCCTGGACGACGTGCGCGGCGCCCAGAAGATGCTCTCGGGCGTCGCACGCGTGACCGCGATGGAAGGCAGCCGGCACCTGTCCCAGCTGGTCGGCGCGCCGGTGCACCTGAAGTGCGAGAACCTTCAGCGGACCGGCTCGTTCAAGCTGCGCGGCGCCTACGTGCGGATCGCCGGACTGCTGCCGGAGGAGCGGGCGGCCGGCGTGGTCGCCGCGAGCGCGGGCAACCACGCGCAGGGCGTGGCGCTGGCCTCCTCGCTGCTCGGCGTGCACGCCACCGTGTTCATGCCCAAGGGCGCACCCCTGCCCAAGATCAGCGCGACCAGGGACTACGGCGCCGAGGTGCGCCTGCACGGCCAGGTGGTCGACGAGACGCTGGCGGCGGCCCAGGAGTACGCGGCCGAGACCGGCGCGGTGTTCATCCACCCCTTCGACCACTCGGACGTGATCGCCGGCCAGGGCACGGTCGGCCTGGAGATCCTGGAGCAGTGCCCGGAGGTGCGCACGGTCGTCGTCGGCATGGGCGGCGGCGGGCTCGCGGCCGGTATCGCGGTGGCGGTCAAGGCGCTGCGGCCGGACGTCCGGATCGTCGGCGTGCAGGCGGAGGGCGCCGCCTGCTACCCGCCCTCGCTGGCCGCCGGGCGCCCGGTGTCGCTGGAGAATCCGGCGACGATGGCCGACGGCATCAAGGTGGGGCGGCCGGGCGTCGTGCCGTTCGGCCTGGTCGGCGAGCTGGTGGACGAGGTCCGCACGGTCAGTGAGGACCAGCTGTCGGCGGCGCTGCTGCTCTGCCTGGAGCGGGCCAAGCTGGTCGTGGAGCCGGCCGGGGCCAGCCCGGTCGCCGCGCTGCTGGCCGCGCCGGACGCCTTCGAGGGCCCGGTCGTCGCGGTGCTCTCCGGCGGCAACGTCGACCCGGTGCTGATGCAGCGGGTGCTGCGGCACGGCATGGCCGCGCAGGGCCGCTACCTGGCCGTACGGCTGCGGCTGACGGACCGTCCGGGCGCGCTCGCCACGCTCCTCGGGGTGCTGTCGGCGGTCGACGCCAACGTCCTCGACGTGAGCCATGTCCGCACCGATCCCCGGCTCGGGCTCACCGAGGCCGAGGTGGAGCTGCACCTGGAGACGAAGGGCCCGGCGCACTGTGCCGAGGTCGGCCGGGCCCTTCGTGACGCCGGCTACACCGTCATGGACTGACCCTCCCCGCACGGCCAACCACCCCTTCGGGTGAAGTGCGCTGAGGAACGCGATGCATCGCGTTGGGGTGTGTCGTGTGTTCGGGCCGGTCCACCTGTCCACGCCCCTGTACGCCGCCCCGCGTCCGCGGAAAGGGGACAGGCGCAGCCGAGCGAACAAACCTAGCTTTTGCGAA
The DNA here is from genome assembly GCF_002155905.1 of Streptomyces tricolor. GTDB lineage: Bacteria > Actinomycetota > Actinomycetes > Streptomycetales > Streptomycetaceae > Streptomyces > Streptomyces tricolor. The sequence continues at coordinate 1,919 of NZ_MUMF01000213.1, forward strand.
GAAGCCGCTGCGGCACATCGCGGAGTGGAACCACCCGATCCGTGAGCGGGACCGGCGCCGGAGGCGAACGGGCACGGCAAAGCCCCCGGCGGCCCTGTGGGCGCCGGGGGCCGGAAGTGAACCGGGGGCCTGGGTCAGCCCGTGTACGGCTCGGCCTTCAGGATGCGCACCGAGGCCTTCTTGCCGTTCGGCAGCTCGTACTCCGCGTCCTCACCGACCTTGTGTCCGATGACGCCCGTGCCGAGCGGGGACTGCGGGGAGTACGTCTCGATGTCGGCGCTCGCGTACTCGCGCGAGGCGAGCAGGAACGTCAGGGTGTCGTCCTCGTCACCGTCGAAGGCGATGGTGACGACCATGCCCGGCGCGACCGCGCCGTCCGCGGCCGGCGGCTCGCCGACCTTGGCGTTCTCGAGGAGCTGGGTCAGCTGGCGCACACGCAGCTCCTGCTTGCCCTGCTCCTCCTTGGCCGCGTGGTACCCGCCGTTCTCGCGCAGGTCGCCCTCCTCGCGCGCAGCCGCGATCTTGGCGGCGATCTCCGTGCGCGCAGGACCAGTAAGGTACTCAAGCTCGTCCTTGAGCTTGTTGTACGCCTCCTGGGTCAGCCAGGTGACGTTCTCGCTGGTCTGGGTCACAGGGTGCTCCTCGTCGGTACTGGGAATACAAAGCATCGCCCTACCCAGAAGCATGTTCCCTCTTGGAAGGGCGAAACCACGAGCCTAACAATTCAACGCCGGAAGGGGGAGGACATAAGCCATCAGAATCACATCAACGCAGGTCAGGGCCTACGCATTCCGGGTGATCCCGGGAGGTGTCCCGCGGTCTCGGCAGGGGTCGTGGCCGGTTCTCAGTCGGCGTGGCAGCCCAGCAGCTGGGCCGTCGTCCCCTCGGCCGTCGTACGGAGCGTGACGACCTTGTCGATCCGCGTGTCCGGACCGGAGAAGCGGAAGTCGGCCCGGCCCACCTCGGCGCCGTCGGCCGACTGCGACCGCACGGTGCAGTAACCGGAGGCCCCGGCGTCCTTGCGGACCTCCAGATGGACCTGGACGCTGTCGGCGCTCGCCCTGAAGGAGATGACCTCGGCGTTGATCTCGTTCTTCGCGACGTAGTGGTAGAAGAAGAAGCCGATCAGTGCGAGCAGGACCGCGCCCAGCACCGAGCCGGCGATCTTGAGCTTGCGGTCGGCGCGCCGGTCCGAGGAACGGCCGTAGCGGCCCTCGGGCAGCCGCGTGCTCGCGGTACTCATGATCGTCCTCTCCGCGGAATTATTCGCCCCCCGATTCGGTCACTATAGAAGCCGCCGATCGCGCCGCAGACACGGGGCGCCGACTTACCGAGGATTGAGTCTTGACTGACCAGCTGCGACTGATGGCCGTTCACGCGCACCCCGACGACGAGTCGAGCAAGGGCGCGGCCACCATGGCGAAGTACGTGTCCGAGGGGGTGGACGTGCTGGTGGTGACCTGCACCGGCGGAGAGCGCGGGTCCATCCTCAACCCGAAGCTGCAGGGCGACTCCTACATCGAGGAGCACATCCACGAGGTCCGCCGGAAGGAGATGGACGAGGCCCGGGAGATCCTCGGCGTCAAGCAGGAGTGGCTCGGCTTCGTCGACTCCGGCCTGCCGGAGGGCGACCCGCTGCCGCCGCTGCCCGAGGGCTGCTTCGCCCTGGAGGACGTCGACAAGGCGGCCGGCGAGCTGGTGAAGCAGATCCGCTCCTTCCGCCCGCAGGTGATCACCACCTACGACGAGAACGGCGGCTACCCGCACCCCGACCACATCATGACCCACAAGATCTCCATGGTGGCGTTCGAGGGCGCGGCGGACACCGAGAAGTACCCCGAGGCCGAGTTCGGGCCCGCCTACCAGCCGCTGAAGCTCTACTACAACCAGGGCTTCAACCGCCCCCGCACCGAGGCGCTGCACCAGGCCATGCTCGACCGCGGCCTGGAGTCGCCGTACGGCGAGTGGCTCAAGCGGTGGAACGAGATGGAGCGCACCGAGCGCACCCTGACCACGCACATCCCGTGCGCGGACTTCTTCGAGATCCGCGACAAGGCGCTGATCGCCCACGCCACGCAGATCGACCCGGACGGCGGCTGGTTCAAGGTGCCGCTGGAGCTCCAGAAGGAGGTCTGGCCCACCGAGGAGTACGAGCTGGCGAAGTCCCTCGTCGATACCTCCATCCCCGAGGACGACCTCTTCGCGGGCATCCGGGACAATGCCTGACATGAGCGCAAGCGTGAGCCTGGCAGTGACGCATCTCGTCCCCCTCGCCAAGGAGCTGGACAAGAACAAGGTCACCCCCGGTGTCCTCGGCTTCATCGTCTTCGCGGTGATGGCCCTGGCCGTGTGGGGCCTGATGAAGTCGATGAACAAGCACATGCAGAAGGTCGACTTCAAGGAGGCATCGGACCCCGACGCCGAGCAGGCCCGGCCGAAGGCCGGCCCCTCGGCCCAGCGGGGCTGACCCGGGCGGGTCAGCGCCCCGCCGGTACCGCCACTCCCATCACCTCCCGGGCGTGGCGGTCCGGAGTCATGCGCAGACGCCACGCCTGCCAGCCGGCCTCCAGCTGGACGCCCCGCTCCAGCAGCAGGGCGTACGCCGAGACGTACTCGTCCAGCTTCTCGTCCCGCAGCGGATGCGCGGCGCGGGCCAGCTGGGCCAGTTCCTCCTGGGCGACCGCCGTGCCCACCTCCACCCCGCCCGGCGCCGCGTACGGCAGCAGGGTGCAGCGCAGGAAGCGGGCCCAGTCCTCGCCGCGCCGGTCGCCGTAGGACGAGAACAGGGTGAGCGCCTCGTCGCACAGCGCCAGCGCCTGCTGCGTGCGCGCGTTGCCCGCGTCCACCACCGCCAGCTCCAGGCAGGTCCAGGCCTCGCCGTGGGCGACGCCGATCCGCTGGAAGTCGGCGCGCGCGTCCACCAGGAGCTGCCGGGCGAAGCCGGAATTGCGCAGCGAGCCGGTCTGCGCGGCACGCTGGTCCCGGGTCGCCCGCGCCGAGTGGTGCCGGGCGCAGGCCAGGCCGTAGACGTCCCGTATCCGGGAGAACATCGTCCGGGACCGCTCCAGCTCGCGCACCGCCTGGTCCAGCTCGCCGGTCTCCTCCAGCGCCTGCCCCAGGTAGTACAGCGTCCACGCCTCACCGCGCGCGTCCTCGTTGTCCCGGTGCCGGGCCACCGCCCGGCGCAGGCTCTCCAGGGCGGCGGAGGCGTCGCCGGCCACCAGCCGGGCCCGCGCCAGCTGGGTCAGCGCCCACGCCTCGCCGCGGGCGTCGCGCGTCCTGCCGTACCGCTCCAGGGCCGCGCGCAGCTCCGTCTCCGCGCGCGGTACGTCCCCCAGCCGCAGCGCCAGCTGCCCCAGCTGGAAGTGCGCCCAGGCCTCGCCGTGCACCGAGCCGCCCTCGCGGTGCAGGACCAGGGAGCGGGTGAGCAGGTCCAGCGCCTCCGCCAGCCGGGCCCGGTCCCGCTGGACGGCCGCCAGCGCGTGCATCGTCCAGGCCCGGTCCGTCGCCAGCTCCGGTGCCGCCTGCATGTCCAGGGCCTCCTGGAGCTTGGCGGCGGCCTCGGTGAGGTTGCCCTGGTGGTGCAGGGTGATGCCGAGCGAGGTCAGTGCGCGGGCGGCGCCCGCGTCGTGATGGGCCTCCCGGTACAGGTCCACCACCGCGGCCAGCGTGGTGCGCGCCTTGTCCAGCTCGCCCAGCTGCCGGGCCGCGATGCCGGTGCGCCACTGCACCGAGCGCACCAGCAGCCCCTGGTCCACGGACTGCGCCAGCTCGCTGATCTCACCGAGCCGGTACAGGTCGCCGCGCAGCAGGCAGTAGTCGCACAGCGCGCCCAGCAGGTTCAGCACGGCCGCCTGGTCGACGCCCTCCGCGTGCCGCAGGGCCGCGGTGATGAAGCTGGACTCGTCGTCCAGCCAGCGCAGCGCCTCGTCGAGCGAGGGGAAGCCGTGCGAGCCGAACTGGTTCGACCGCGTCGACATGTTCCCGTCGACCAGGCGCAGCACCGAGTCGGCCAGCTCGGCGTAGTTCACGATCAGCCGTTCCTGGGCGGCCGCCCGCTCGGCCGGGTCCTCCTCGTCCAGCAGCCGGGCGTGCGCGAACGCCCGCACCAGGTCGTGCAGCCGGTAGCGGCTGCCGCGGACGTGGTCGATCAGCCCGGCCCGGGCGAGCGCCACCAGATGCCGGGTGGCCTCGGCCTCGTCGGTGGCGAGCAGCGCGGCTGCCGCCGCCGCGCCCAGCGAGGCCCGCCCGGCCAGCGCCAGCCTCCGCAGCAGCCGGCGGGTGGGCTCGGGCTGGTCGGTGTAGCGCAGCCACAGCGCCCGCTCCACCGGCTCCACCGGGCCGTACGCGCCCAGGTCCGCGGCCAGTTGGCGGGGTGAGCGCGGGCCCAGCGCGGAGCCCGCGATCCGCAGCGCCAGCGGCAGGCCCCCGCACAGCTCGCGGACCCGGTCGGCGGACTCGACGTCGTACGTCCCGCCCGTCTCCCGCCGCCACCCTTCCGAGGAAGTCGCTTCGCCCCCTTGCCCGTGTGCGTCCTGTGCCGTCGCGCTCAGCAGCTCCTCGGCGCCCGCCGTGTCCAGCGCGGGCACCGGCAGCTCGTGCACCCAGGCCGGCAGGTCGGCGGGCAGGTCGAGCGGGGTCCGGGCGGTGACCAGGACCAGGCTGTCGGACCGCTCCGGCACCAGGGCGCGCACCTGCTCCGGGTCCGAGGCGTCGTCCAGCACGATCGTCACGGGCAGACCGGTCAGATGCCGGTGGTACAGCTCGCCGAGCCGCTTGAGCTGCTGGTCGGGGGAGGACCGCTCCCGGAACAGCAGCTGCTCACGGGGCGCGCCCAGCCGGTTGAGCAGGTGCAGCAGCGCCTCCCGGGTGGACAGCGGGGCCTCCTCCCGGCTGCCGCCGCGCAGGTCCACCACCACCGCGCCGCGGAAGTGGTCCCGCAGCTCGTGCGCCGCGCGCACCGCCAGCGTGGTCCGGCCGGAGCCGGGCTCGCCGTGCAGCACGACCACCGTCGGCCGGGTCTCGGTGGCCGCACGCGCGGCCTGCGCCCACTGCCTGATCCGCCCCAGCTCGGCCCGGCGCCCCGCGAACGGACCGTCGGCTTCCGGGAGCTGCCCGAACGACTGCTCCAGCACCGAGCGTCTGCGGGCCGCCGCGCTCTTGTCCGCGCCGCGCAGCGCCGGGCCGCCACCGGTCTTCTTCGCGCCCGTGGAGGCGCTGAGCACCCGCTGCTGGTCGAGGAACGGGCGGATGCCCCGCACCTCCAGCGCGGTCAGCCACTGCAGCCGCAGCTGCTCCGGGCCGCCGGGCTGGCCGGCCGCGCCCGCGCGGTGGTGGGCGGCGGGCAGATGCGTCCCGGCCACCTTCACCACCGTGGTCGCGGCACCCACCACGGCGGCGGTGGCACCCGCGCCGAGCGCCGTGCCCGTGCCGGTGCCGAGGGTCAGGTCGGCCACCGCGGCGGCGACGGCGGCGACGGCCGCCACCAGCAGGGCGGTCCCGGCGCCCGCGCGGGCGTACCGCTGCCCGAAGGTCAGCCGTCCGGCCTCCGCCTCGTCCAGGGCGCGGAGGTAGGCCGCGTACTCCTCGCCGGCCGCGTCCGCCATGGCGTCCAGCGCGCCCCGCGCCCGCGCCAGCAGCACCTGGCCGTCGACCCGGCCGCCCGACCGCCGCACCTCCTCCTCCACGGCCCGCACCAGCAGCCGCTCGGCCTCCGCCCGATGACCGTCCCGCATGTCCCGTCCCCCTCCGGCGGCAACTCCTTTGCCCACGAGTGTCCTTCGGGCGAGGCGGCAGCGCGAGAGGGTGACGGCCGGCGGGATGTGGGGGAAGTGTGCGAGGGCCCGGGGCAGGGGCGGTGCCGGTGCGGACGGTGACGATGCCGACCGGGCGTCCGGGACCGCCACGGCGGCCGTCGAGCCGCCCCGTCCGAAGACCGAGCGGCGCCTCCGCGTCCGGTGCTGCTGCGGTTCCACGCCGTCCCCGAGCACGTCCCGGCGCCCGCGGGGGAAGCGAGCCGGCGGTACGACAGGCCGACCGCCCCCCGCCCGGCCGCGGACCCGACGGCCGACGCGTTCCGGGCTGACGTCCGGCGGGACGGGTGCTGCGGCAGGATGGGAGTATGCCGAATCGACTGGCCCATGAGACGTCCCCGTACCTGCTCCAGCACGCGGACAACCCCGTCGACTGGTGGCCGTGGTCCGGCGAGGCCTTCGAGGAGGCCCGCAGGACCGGCAGGCCCGTGTTGCTGAGCGTCGGGTACAGCAGCTGCCACTGGTGCCACGTCATGGCGCACGAGTCGTTCGAGGACCAGGCCACCGCCGACTACCTCAACGAGCACTTCGTCAGCGTCAAGGTCGACCGCGAGGAGCGGCCGGACGTGGACGCCGTCTACATGGAAGCCGTCCAGGCCGCCACGGGCCAGGGCGGCTGGCCCATGACCGTGTTCCTCACCCCGGACGCCGAGCCGTTCTACTTCGGCACCTACTTCCCGCCCGCCCCCCGGCACGGCATGCCCTCCTTCCGGCAGGTGCTGGAGGGCGTGCAGCAGGCGTGGACCACCCGTCACGACGAGGTCGCCGAGGTCGCCGGGAAGATCGTCCGCGATCTCTCCCAGCGGGAGATCGTCCGGCACGCCGCCGAGGCGCCCGGCGAGCAGGAACTCGCGCAGGCCCTCCTCGGGCTCACCCGCGAGTACGACCCGCAGCGCGGCGGGTTCGGCGGCGCGCCGAAGTTCCCGCCGTCCATGGTGCTGGAGTTCCTGCTGCGGCACCACGCGCGGACCGGCGCCGAGGGCGCGCTCCAGATGGCCCGGGACACGTGCGAGCGGATGGCCCGAGGCGGGATCTACGACCAGCTCGGCGGCGGATTCGCCCGGTACTCCGTCGACCGGGACTGGATCGTGCCGCACTTCGAGAAGATGCTGTACGACAACGCCCTGCTCTGCCGGGTCTACGCCCACCTGTGGCGGGCCACCGGATCGGATCTGGCCCGGCGCGTCGCGCTGGAGACCGCCGACTTCCTCGTGCGGGAACTGCGCACGGACGAGGGCGGGTTCGCCTCCGCGCTCGACGCCGACAGCGACGACGGCAGCGGGCGGCACGTGGAAGGGGCGTACTACGTGTGGACGCCCGAACAGCTTCGCGAGGTGCTCGGCGACGACGCCGAACTCGCCGCCCCGTACTTCGGCGTGACCGAGGAAGGCACCTTCGAGCACGGGCAGTCCGTCCTCCAGCTCCCGCAGACCGAGGGCGTGTTCGACGCCGAGAAGGTCGCGTCCGTCAAGCGCCGGCTCCTCGACGCCCGCGCCCGGCGGCCCGCGCCCGGCCGGGACGACAAGGTCGTCGCCGCCTGGAACGGGCTCGCCGTCGCCGCGCTCGCCGAGACCGGCGCCTACTTCGACCGGCCCGACCTGACCGAGGCCGCGCTCGGCGCCGCCGACCTGCTCGTCCGCGTCCACCTCGACGAGCACGCCCGGCTCGCCCGCACCAGCAAGGACGGCCGGGCCGGCGCCAACGCGGGCGTGCTGGAGGACTACGCGGACGTCGCCGAGGGGTTCCTCGCGCTGGCCTCGGTGACCGGTGAGGGCGTCTGGCTCGACTTCGCCGGGCTGCTCCTCGACCATGTCCTCGCCCGCTTCACCGACCCGGAGACCGGCGCCCTCTACGACACCGCCTCCGACGCCGAACAGCTCATCCGCCGGCCGCAGGACCCCACCGACAACGCCGCGCCCTCCGGCTGGACCGCCGCGGCCGGGGCGCTGCTGAGCTATGCCGCCCACACCGGCTCCGAGCCCCACCGGGCCGCCGCCGAGCGGGCGTTGGGGGTGGTGAAGACCCTCGGGCCGCGCGTGCCGCGGTTCATCGGCTGGGGGCTGGCCGTCGCCGAGGCGCTGCTCGACGGGCCGCGCGAGGTGGCGGTCGTCGGGCCCGCCCCGGACGACGAGCGGACGGCCGCCCTGCACCGTACGGCGCTGCTGGGCGCCGCCCCCGGTGCCGTCGTCGCCTGCGGCACCCCGGGCAGCGACGAGTTCCCGCTGCTCGCCGACCGCACCCTGATCGACGGCGCCCCGACCGCGTACGTCTGCCGCGGCTTCGTCTGCGACCTCCCGGTCACGGACCCGGACGCGCTGCGAGCGAAGCTGACGACGTCCTGACCGCGCGGCCTGCCCGACCTCCCGGAATGCCGGCGCCGGCACCGGGAGGCGGGCAGGCCG
>NZ_MUMF01000214.1 GCF_002155905.1 Streptomyces tricolor
GGGAGAGCCGGGTTTTCGGGGGCAGGGCGGGGGCTGGAGCCGGCAGCGGCCGGGGGTGGCGCACATCTTCGCCTTCTGGGAGAGCCGTGCCTTCTACGACTCCTTCATGGCCCGCTCCCATGACCGCCTGGCCACCACTCAGTCCGGCACCTTCAAGGACGCCCAGGTCAAACTGTTCGAGTACCGCTTCGATGTGAAGACGGGCTTCGAGCCGCGGTTCACCGACACCGATCTGATCCGCGTGGCCCTGTGCCGGGTCCACGAGGAGCGCGTCGAGCACTTCACGCTCATGCAGGAGAAGGTCTGGAACCCCGCGATGGCCGGCTCGCCCGGCATGATCCGCGGCATGTTCGCCGAGGCACCCGAGCAGGAGTTCCTGATCCTGTCCATGTGGCGGTCGGCGGCCGAGCACGGCAAGTACCGCACGGAACGTGTCGAACGCCTTGCGCTGCGTGCCCAGACCGAGGCCGACATCGCGGCCCTCTCCGGTGACATCGTGGACCTGGAACCGTCCTGGACGGTCTGAGAAAGATGTGACGTACGCCGTACGGGACCCGTACGAGTGCTCGACTTCCCGCCGTTCCAACTAGGGTTTTGGCATGGCACGACCACGGCGCATCGTCCTTGTCCGACACGGCGAGTCAACGGGCAACGTCGACGACTCCGTGTACGAGCGCGAGCCCGACCACGCCCTCGCGCTGACCGAGCGTGGCTGGAAACAGGCCGAGGAGACCGGCGAGCGGCTCCGCGAGCTCTTCGGCCGGGAACGCGTGAGCGTGTACGTCTCCCCGTACCGCCGCACCCACGAGACGCTCCGCGCGTTCCACCTCGACCCCGACCTCATACGCGTCCGGGAGGAACCCAGGCTGCGCGAGCAGGACTGGGGGAACTGGCAGGACCGCGACGACGTGCGCCTGCAGAAGGCGTACCGCGACGCCTACGGCCACTTCTTCTTCAGGTTCCCGCAGGGCGAGTCCGGTGCCGATGTGTACGACCGGGTCGGCGGCTTCCTGGAAAGCCTGTTCCGCAGCTTCGAGGCCCCCGACCATCCCCCGAACGTCCTTCTGGTGACCCACGGGCTCGCGATGCGGCTGTTCTGCATGCGCTGGTTCCACTGGACGGTCGCCGAATTCGAGTCCCTGGCCAATCCCGGGAACGCCGAGATGCGGATGCTCGTTCTGGGAGAGGACGGCAAGTACACGCTCGACCGGCCTTTCGAGCGCTGGCGGGAGCCTGTGCCGTACTGGGTGACCGGATAGAGTGGCAGGGCGATGACCGCTGACTCCTCTTCCCCCGGGCGCCTGGAGCGCGCGCTGACGAGCCTGCGCGGGCTGGCCGTGGGGGACGCGCTGGGCTCCCAGTTCTTCGTCCCCGCGAACTATCCCCTGCTGAAGCGCCGCGAGCTGCCCGAGGCCCCCTGGCAGTGGACCGACGACACCGAGATGGCCTGCTCCGTCGTCGCCGTCCTCGCCACCCATCACCGCATTGACCAGGACGCGCTGGCCCGCTCCTTCGCCGAGCACCACGATTTCGACCGAGGCTACGGCCCGGCGGTCAACCGGCTGCTGCGCCTGGTCCGGGAGGGCGGGGACTGGCGTGAGCTGGCCGCCGGCCTCTTCAACGGCCAGGGGTCCTGGGGCAACGGCGCGGCCATGCGGATCGCCCCCCTGGGCGCCTGGTACGCGGACGATCCCGAGCAGGCGACCCACCAGGCGGAGATCTCGGCCTACACCACGCACCAGCACCGGGAAGCCGTGGTCGGCGCCATGGCCGTGGCCGCCGCGGCGGCACTGGCCGGCTCGCCGGACGGGCCGCCCGCCCCCGAGGCCCTCATCGACGGCGTTGTCGCCCTCGTACCGAAGAGCGCGGTCGGTCAGGGCCTGCGCCGCGCCCGCGACATGCTCGACTACGACGACGCGGCCACCGTCGCGGCCGTCCTGGGCTGCGGGCGCCGTACGACGGCCCATGACACCGTCCCCTTCGCCCTCTGGTCCGCCGCGCGGGCCCTCGGTGACTACGAGACGGCGTTCTGGACGACCGCCCAGGTGGGCGGCGACGTCGACACCACCTGCGCGATCGTGGGCGGCGTGCTCGCCGCGGGCAAGGCCGGGGCACCGCCCGCCGCGTGGGTGCAGCGCACCGAGGCACTGCCGCACTGGGTGCCCACGGGCGTCTGACGGCGTCCGCGGGCCGGGTGTCGTCGCGCACCCGAGTCGAGCTGAAACTCTCCGTGCCCATTCGGAACTCTGCGTGACCGTCGCCCGTTCTTCCGGTATCCGCTGCCCACCGCGCCGAGGGTGCGAGTGCCGGCGGAGCCGCGACGACGAGGGACGGAAGGGGGTGGTGCGCGATGACATCCGCCTCGGCGGCGCCGGTGCCCTTGCCGGCGTCGGGGTGGGAGCTGCTCCTGGTTCCCGCTCTGCTCCTGGTCCTGTTTCTCCTCCTGCCAGTGCTCCTGGTTCTCGCCCTGCCAGGTGCGCCGGAAGCCGTGGCGCGGCCGACAGGGCCGCCGCGAGGGCCGTCCCAGCCCCGGCAGCGGTCCCGTCGGCCGCGGCGTCGCGCGGTCCGGCCTGGATCAGCCCAGATGCGGGCCCGCCGTGCCCGCGAGGGAGTCGAGGTCGCCCTTGCGGACCTTCAGCACCAGCCACGCGGTCAGAAAGGCGAGGGCGGCCATCGCGGCGGCCGGTACGAAGGCGGTGGAGATGCCGTGGGCGAGCACCTCGTGCCCCCAGGGAGCGGGCAGCTGCTGCGTCTCGGCGAACTGGGCCTTCTGCTGCGGCGAGGCGTCGGCCAGGAACTTCGGCAGCTGCTTCTCCGCCTCGTCCGTGCTGGCCGACCCGAAGACGGTCGTGAGGATGGACAGCCCGAGCGAACCGCCGACCTGCTGCATGGCGTTGAGCAGCCCGGACGCCGCGCCCGCCTCGTGCGGGGCGACACCGGAGACGGCGGTGACGGTGGCCGTCACGAAGTTCAGGCCCATGCCGAAGCCGAACACCAGCATGGGACCCAGCACTCCGCCCACGTAAGTGCTGTCGGGCCGGATGAAGGTCTGCCAGACGAGCCCGACCACCACGAGCGCCGAACCGACCATCATGAACGGCTTGGGGCCGAGCGTCGGCAGGAAGCGCTGCGACAGTCCCGCACCCACCGCGATCGCGACGGTCACGGGAAGGAAGGCGACACCGGCCTTGATGGCGCTGTAGCCGAGCACGTTCTGCACGAACAGCACGATGTAGAAGAACATGCCGAACATCGCCGCGGCCAGGCTCAGCATGATCACGTACGTGCCCCAGCGGTTCCGGTCCGTGAACATCCTGAGCGGGGTGATCGGCTCCCTCGCCCGCATCTCGGTGAAGACGAACGCGATCAGCAGCACCACGGACGCACCGAAGGAGCCGAGGGTGAGGCTGTCCCGCCAGCCTTCCTCGGCGGCGCGTATGAAGCCGTACACCAGCGAGGCCATGCCGACCGTGGAGGTCAGCGCACCGGTGAGGTCGAAGCGTCCCGGATGCCGCTCGGACTCGTTGATGTACAGCGGTGCGAGCACGGCGATCAGGACACCGATGGGTACGTTGACGAACAGCACCCACCGCCAGTCGAGCCAGTCGGTGAGCATGCCGCCCGCGAGGAGACCGATGGCGCCGCCGCCCGCCGACACGGCGGCGAACACACCGAAGGCCCGGTTCCGTTCCGGGCCCTCGGGGAAGGTCGTCGTGATCAGCGCGAGCGAGGTGGGCGACGCTATCGCGCCACCCACACCCTGCAGGGCCCGAGCGGCCAGCAGTTGCCAGGGTTCCTGGGCCAGACCGCCCAGCAGCGAGGCGAAGGTGAACAGCAGGATGCCGGCCATGAACACCCGGCGGCGCCCGAGGATGTCACCGGCCCGCGCGCCGAGCAGCAGCAGACCGCCGAAGGTGAGCGTGTAGGCGCTGACCACCCAAGTCAGGTCGGTGGTGCTGAACTTGAGTGCGTCTTGAATGTGCGGGAGCGCGATGTTCACAATCGTCGCGTCGAGTACCACCATGAGTTGGCACGCCGCGATGACGGTGAGCGCGATGCCGGGATGCCCCTCCCGGCGGGCCGTGCCCGGTTTCCGATCGCCCTTGAGGAGCTGAGAGGTCGTCACTATGGGTCCCCCCTGCAGACTTTAGTGAACGCTCGCGTTCACTGTCGCGTCCACGGTAGTGAGTCCCCAACAGTGAACGCAAGCGTTCACTTAATCGCGCGCCGCGTCCCGCGTCCCCCTGTTGCTGCAGCGCGGCGCCACTGCCCCGGAATCCCCCGCTCCCTTTCCTGCTGGAGAAAACACAGATGGTTACCTCGCGCTGGACGGCCGCGCCTGCCCGGACGGCTGCCCCTCGTCGGCGCGGTGCGGTGCTGGAGCGCGCGATCCTCGACGCCGCTCTGGAGCAGCTCAGTACGGTCGGCTGGAAGGGGCTGACCATGGAGGGCGTCGCGGCCGGCGCCCAGACCGGCAAGGCCGCGGTCTACCGCCGCTGGCCCTCCAAGGAGGATCTGGTCGCCGATGCCCTGGTGTCCGGAATGCCTCGGGTGGAGAAGGCTCCGGACCTCGGCAGCGTGCGCGAGGATCTCCTCGCCCTGTGTCGACAGGTCCGGCAGATCATGTACTCGCGCCCCGGTGTCGCACTGCGGTCGGTCATTCACGAATGCGATCACATGCAGGTCGGGCGCTTCGAAGGCGTGATCCTCGGAAGCGTGGTGGAGCCGACCGTCAAGCTGCTGCGCGAGGTTATCGCACGCGGCATAGAGCGTGGAGAGGTGCGCGCGGACGCGGCCAACGGGTATGTCTTCGACGCGATCCCGGCCATGATGATGTACCGATCGAAGATGTGCGGGAGCGAATGGAGTGATCAGGATCTCGTGGAGATGATCGACCAGCTGATGCTCCCGCTGCTGCGGCCCTACGGGACCTGATCGCCCGCGCAGGCGCCCTCTGCACCGGCCGGGCGGTCGGGGTCTCGCGCGGTGGCCCGCCCGGGGTGTCGCGCGGCGACACGGGCGGCGTACGCTAAGGGCGCCATGCCGTACGAACCACCTACTCACACCGTCGAGCGCTCCCTGCGCGCCACGACCGGAGCGAAGGTCATTGCCGGTGTCGACGAGGTGGGGCGCGGCGCCTGGGCCGGGCCCGTCACCGTCTGCGCGGCGATCACCGGACTCCGCCGCCCGCCCGAGGGGCTGACCGACTCCAAACTGCTGACGGTCAAGCGGCGTACGGAGCTCGCCGAGACCCTGCGGACATGGGTGACGGCCCATGCGCTGGGGCATGCTTCCCCCGAGGAGATCGACGACCTGGGGATGACGGCCGCGCTGCGGCTTGCCGCGGTCCGCGCCCTGGACGCTCTGCCGGTTCGCCCCGACGCCGTGATCCTCGACGGGAAGCACGACTACCTCGGCGCCCCCTGGCGGGTGCGTACGGTGATCAAGGGCGATCGGTCGTGCGTGGCCGTAGCGGCGGCATCGGTGATCGCCAAGGTCCAGCGCGACAAAATGATGGCCGAACTGGGTATCGACCATGCAGACTTCGGATTTGCGGACAACGCCGGGTATCCATCGCCCGTGCACAAGGCCGCACTGGAGGAGTGGGGGCCCACCCCGCACCACCGCTTGTCGTGGGCGTATCTTGATGCGTTGCCTCAGTGGCGGCACCTCAAGAAGGTCCGCAGCTGGGCGGACGGAAGCGTTCCGGAAATTGAGGGCCAGCTCGGCTTCGATTTCTGACTCTTCCGTTCGCACTGATGTGCCACCCGGTCATCCGCGCCGCACCAACGTTTGATAAATATCAGCTCATGCCTCTCATTCCCGAGGAGCCTCAGATTCACGAGAGTGCCCAGGGTCCCCGCGCCACTCCGGCCAGCGGCCGTACCGCGCCGACCCC
>NZ_MUMF01000215.1:0-247 GCF_002155905.1 Streptomyces tricolor
CGCCCTGCTCGCCCGCCCCCACCTGGAGACGGTCCGGCCCCCCGGCCCCAACTGGCCCTGGTCGACGCCCGTGCTGCTGGCCCACATGGCCGTCCTCCTGCTGTTCGCCCTGCGGATCCGCTTCCGCGGCACGATCGCCGTGCTCCTCGTGACGGCCCTGGTGACCTACGTCCTGGAAGCCGGCATGGACACCGGGCACTACTCCGGCACCGGCACGATCGCCGTGGCCCTGTTCGCCATCGCCACC